>JBLMZM010000027.1:0-15529 GCA_050258815.1 Ignavibacteriales bacterium | reverse complement strand
CTCCAGGAGCAAACTAATATCCTCAGAGTGTGCAGGGGTGAATGTTATGCTTATTTCATTTTCCATTTCTGCAGTTCAAAATTATAAATTAATAATTAAAAAGTGAAATCCCTTTAACATTGAACGTGATAAATGCAGAAGAACGGATATTATATCAGGCTAAAATTATGAGATGAAGCCACGATATATGAATATCTCTGGCAGTCTGACACAGGGAGTAAATTATAAATGGAAAGTAAGATTGAGATCATATTCCGGCTCTTCATACTGAGGAGCCGGAATATTTTTATAAGTGAAGTCATTTGCCTGAGGCTACCTGCTTTTGGGCTCTTTCGTAGTTCGCCCTGAAGATTGCCAGGTTCGCGTCATTTGATTCCTGGGCCATTTTGTATGCCATGGAGTAATTATCATATGCAAGCTGCATCTGGTTCATTCTTTCATATGTCTCGCCAAGGCTGTCGTAAGTATTTGGTGATTTTGGATAGAGCTCGATATTCTTTTTGAAGACCTCAATTGCCTTATCAATGGCTCCATTCCTTACCAATGTATAGCCCGCACCATTAAGCGCAAATTCCGGTACCATAATGTCATAACCGTATTTTACAGAAAGATATTTGTAGTGATCCAGTATTGCAGCCAGGCCCTGATTAATAGTGGCGTCCGGCATCCGCCATTCTTTGTACAGGTCCAGCAGTCCCTTATAAACCGTCTGCAGTATTACAGTCCCATGATCCTCATTCTGAAATAATTCAAATTTCCAGTCCAGGCCTTTTGGCGCCTTTGCCTTCAGGTTAGCCGTAAATGTTTCCAGTGTACTGAGAAAATTCTTTGGTTCGAGCGAACCGGCCGTAAAGTAAACATACCTGTTAAGCTCAGGCATTTTATCAAGTGAAGCAGAAGCATAATCCACTATAAAATTATTATTGTGGATTACCCATGGACTGATTGCAATAAATGCATTAAACATTTCGGGTTGTTTGAACATGGTATAAAATGCGTACATTCCGCAGAGCGAATGTCCCTCGAGCAGGCGGTACTGGCTGGTCCTGAAGTTGCGTTCAACATAAGGGAAGAGCTCATCTTTCATGAATGCCAGGAAATTATCACCGCCTCCTGAAACGGCGATATCAGGGACCTTAACCGGCGTAAAATCGCGGTTACGCGCGGTATTGGGTATCCCGACGACTATCAGTTCGGGTATCCTTCCATTTCTTGTGAGGAACTGAACTATGCTGACTGTTATCGTGAAATTGGACTCTCCATCCAGTACGTACAAAACAGGATACCTGTCCTTTGTAAGGCGGTAACTGTCCGGCAGATAGACAAACAAATCCCGGTTCTCGCCGAGGATTTTGGATTCGATCTTCATCTGATTCCCAAAGCTCAGGTTAAATCTCTGCTGTTGTGCAGCAGTTAAACGGGGGAAGAGTCCGGTGACCAGAAGCGCAGAAAAAAAGAGCAGTTTAAGCAGTGATTTCATCTTGACCTCGTGTTAGTTGGTTTTTAAATAAAAAGGTCCTGAATGACGGAAATATCATACATTAGACGCATCGAACACGGGTTTGTTGCAGGAGCCTGACGGCAAAGTACAGTCAGAAGAGCCTGGGTGCTATATAAAATATTCCGGAGAAACAACAAGCAGAACAGAGGTGACTCAAGTTATGGAGATTTAACGGGCCAAAATGCGGAAATTTCTTATTTATTTGGTAAATTTGCCATGAAAATATCAAAAGATACCTGCTCTATGTTTAGGTATTCGGACAAATTTACTTATGATCTGTAAAAGGAGTGCAAATTGAAGTATTTACTGTTACTGCTGACCGTTGTTCTGTTTACTGACCCTGTTTTTTCACAGACATGCAATATAAAAGGAACCGTTACCGATTCATCTTCTTTCCAGGCTGTGGCTGAAGTAAGCATTTTATCTTCGGGTAACAAATACAATACAGCCAGCGACCAGCTGGGGAATTTTAACCTTAGCAGGATTGAGCCCGGAGAGTATTTGCTTACATTTTCGCGCATAGGATATAAAAGCAGGGAAATTAAGGTAAGACTCACTGAAGGGGAAACCAGGTACCTGGAAGTCAGATTAATGGCTTCACCTGTCTCGTTAAATGAAGTTAACGTAACAAGCACCAGGTATGAAACATCAATCAGAAACGTGCCTCTTCCTTTAGAGGTATTAAGCGAAGACGAAGCCAGAAAAATTAATGCCGTTACGGTTTCAGACATGCTTAAGAATAAACCTGGTGTTGCCCTGGAAAGGGACGGGATCTGGGGAACGACGGTTAACATAAGGGGACTCAGCCGTTCATCCATTGTTACTTTAATTGACGGAAACAGAATTGAAACTGCAACCGATATATCAGCCGGCCTTTCATTGGTGGACATGAATAACGTAAAGCGCATTGAAGTAATTAAGGGAGCCGCTTCTTCACTTTATGGAACGGGTGCTTTGGGCGGCATTGTAAATATAATCTCAAAAACAGGCCAGTACAGCGACAGCTTTTCTATAGGCGGGTCGCTGATCAGCGGCTATAATTCTGTTAATAAGGGCGGCTCAGGCAGCCTGTCGCTCAGCGCTGGAGCCCCATTCTGGTTTGCTCACATCAGCGGCACTCTTCGCGATGCAGGAAATACGCATACACCAGCTGGTATTCTGAATAACAGCCAGTTTAAGGATAACAGCATTTCTGCGGACCTGGGAATCCGGCCTCTTGCAAATAATGAACTGAAGGTTAACTATCAGAGGGCCTATGCTTCAAACGTTGGAATACCGGGAGGCAGCAGCCTCTTCCCATCGAATGCCCTGGTTACATATCCAACTGAAGAAAGAAGTCTCTTCAGCACCGAATATGCCATAAAAAATATTTCCGGCATTATGCAGAAAATCTCCCTGAAATATTATTACCAGTTTATCTTCAGGAATGTGGAGAATATTCCCTATCAGGTGACCAGGACGCCTGCTCAGAACGGACAGCCTCCCAAAGAAACTGATGTATTATCTATTACACCCAATGCAAGGCACTATACAAACGGAATACAGCTGCAGACGGACTGGACACTGGGCCGCAACTACGTAATTGCGGGCGTGGACGCATGGCAGAGGGATCTCGACAGCAGAAGGGAAAAGCACCTGCAGCTTCTTACATACAACATGAAGGGTGACTCTGTGGTAAAAACCGTTAACCAGACGGTGGGTGAAAGGCCTTTGCCGGAATCCCGGTTCCGCAGCATAGGCGTCTATGCACAGGATGAGGTGAAAATCAGTGAGGGGCTGAAAGCCATGCTGGGAGGCAGGTTCGACCAGATCAACATTTCCAACACTGAGGTCGGCAATCCGGTTTATGTTATAGTAAACGGCGTCATGAACAGCGCACCGGCAAACAGGACCATCAACTGGAAAGCCGGTAAATCCAGCAATTACTCGTGGAGTGGAAATGCAGGCCTGCTGTATTCGGTTACACCGGGAGTTGACCTGAATGTGAACGCTGCGCGCTCGTTCAGATCCCCATCTCTTGAGGAAAGATACAAGTATATCGACCAGGGAAACATTATATACCTGGGTGATCCGGAACTTAAGCCTGAGGAGGGATTCTACCTTGATGCCGGCATCAGGATCTTTAATGAAGTCTTCTCGGTAAACCTGAGCACCTTCCTGAACAGCCTCAGGAATATGGTGGTTGAAAGAGCAGGTAAATATGAAGGCAAGGCAGCTCTTATAAATGCAAACGTGGGCAGGGCCAGGCTTGCCGGCTTTGACCTGGGGGCCGAATATAATTTCCTAAGCAATTATACATTCTATGCATCAGCCTCTTATGTTTCAGGAAAGGATCTTGAAGAGGATGAATACCTGCCGCAGATTCCTCCTTTGAACGGAAGACTGGGCTTCAGAATACCGGTTGCCGGATATGCTTCCTTTGACCTTTCATCAACCATATTTGCTGCCCAGAACAGCACGGCTCCCGGTGAAATAACTACCCCCGGATATGCTTATTTTGACCTGTATGTTATTCCTGCTACAATGCACCTGGGAGGCCTGGATCTGAACTTCTCAGCCGGAGTGGAAAACCTGACTGATAAGTCATACAGGAACCACCTGGCTTCCAACAGGGGACTTATTGCCATTGAACCAGGCAGGAATGTCTTTGTGAAGCTAAACCTGGCGTGGTAGTATCATCTTATTATGCAGATTGAATTAATGCAAAAGGGAAAAGTTAACTTTTCCCTTTTCTCAAATTAAGGATCATTAAAGTCATTAAATCAGAAGGTTAACAGGTACAAATGAATTGGTTTTTCCTTGCTCTCATTTCAGCGGTATTCTCTGCGGCTGCGGCTATCTCACAGAAAAAGGTTTTATTCAGAATTGAAGGACCGGAGTTCTCATTCCTGGTTTCTGTAACGGGACTCCTTTATTCCATCCCATTCTTTATTACTACAGATTACAGCCATCTGCAGCCCTTCAACTTATTTATTCTGTTTATTAAAACCATACCTGGCACAATCGCGTTTTTGTTCGTAATGCTTTCAATCAAGAATCTGGAAATCAGCAAGGCTCTGCCGCTGCTGGCTCTTACACCGGGTCTGGTTGCAATCTTTGCATTCCTGTTAATCGGCGACCAGCTTACACTTGCAGAAACCGGCGGCATTGTTCTGCTTTTCGTTGGGACTTACCTGCTTGAAGCTAGGGCCGGACAGAAGATATTTGACCCGTTTCTGGTATTTATCCGCTCAAAGCAGCATCATTATGTGATAACGGCGCTGCTGCTTTTTACAGCTACTTCAATTGCCGACAGGTGGCTTCTCGGCCGCTATAAACTGATGCCGGATGCATTCATGGGATTTCAGCAGCTGTTCCTTGCAATGAATTTCTTTGTGCTCATGTTATGGATGAAGAAAAAACCGCTGCAGCTGATGAAATCAGTTGATTCAGGAGTATGGAAGTGGATAGCATTTATCGCATTGCTGACCATAGTATACAGGTTTACAGAAATTCTGGCGGTTAAAAGTGCATCCGTTGCGCTGGTGCTGTCAATAAAGAGAGTTTCCGTTTTCTTTGCCGTTGTTGTAGGAGGCAGGCTCTTTAAGGAAAGTAACCTGCTGGTTAAAGCCATGGCCACGGCACTCATTGTGGCCGGTGTTATGCTGATTGCAGTATAAAAAATAAATGCGTGGCTGCATGAATGATAAAGCAGCAATAAACTGTAATTATCCTTTCATCCATGCAGCATTATTTTTAGCCCCCGCTCTCAAAATGCAGCCGGAGTGTGCTAATTGAGTCCTGCTGCATTTTTTATGTACTCCCATCTATCCTGAGGAAGAGCCTTTTCTGCTATGTCTTTTACCTTCTCCAGCATTTCTGAAGGAGCCGTTGCCCTGACCCCCTTTAGCAGTCCGACAAGCTCAGTGTTATTTATTGATTTAATTGCCCAGCCCAAATTGTCGGTCAGGGCAGCCGGAGGTGTATTCCTCTGAATTACACTCACAATTCCTCCCAGCATTTCGTCTGTAAGGTACTGCCAGGTTGCCGGAACCATTTCGGTTTCTTCCCGGTTCATGTGAGCCAGATAAAAAGCCATAAGGTCGTTAAATTCACGGTTGAGCTGGTCACCGGCTGCAATGCGTATCTGAGTATCCTGTATATCCCTGAAAACAGAAGCCGATGATTTTACCTGGGCAATTTTTTCGTGTATTGATTTATGCTGGTCCAGCATACTGTTTACCAGTTCGGGGGTGTGATCATTCATGGAAGGGAATACGTGGGCTTCTTCAACGTCCCCGTGCTCTTGAAGCCTCTGAAGGCAAAGTCCAAGCGAATCCAGATCCCTTGTTGTCGCTTCCTGATTTGTAAAGTCCGCCTGCATTAGTATCCGCCCCTGCTCATATAGCATCGCACGTATACCCTTGTGAATAAACGTAAAAATATCCATTCTTGGCATGTTAACCTCATTAGCAGTTATGAAATAGTGTGAGTATTGTTTCCGGGAGCCTTACACCCCGATGTATTTTAAGATATAAATTGTCAGGTATTATAGTCAATATGATGGAAACGGTGTTTGTACAAAAAGAACATTAAACTGTGCATGTTATAATAAGTGAATTGCCCGGTAAAACATGATAACGTATCATATTAACATGTTCAGAGAGGGCTACAGGTTTGCAGCATTAAAATATAATCAGAGACAGACTATAATGAGAATACGGGAAGACGAAATACATGTCAGCGAAACCACAACTGTTGAAAAGGATTTGTGGAACGTAATCCGCTATATGCAGGACGCATTTGCAATCCTGAATCCGGTCAGAGACAGCAAGGGCAGGATAAGCGATTTCGTGTATTCTTTCATTAACGAAACAGGATGCAAGGAGTTAAAACTCCCTTGCAGGGAAATTACAGGGAAAAAGATATCCGATATTTTCCCCGGATTAATAAAGTCGCAGTTGTTTAAGGCTTACTGCAGGGTAGCTGAATCGGGAAGACCCAAAACCATTAACCCGGGATATTATGAAGAGATTGTAAGGGGCCGGAAGATCAGGGGTGCATTTGACCTCCGGATAACAAAGTACGGCGATGGAATAGCCCTGACGTGGAGAAATTTATCGGAAAGACGGAAGCTGGAAAAGGCTTTGAGGCAAAGTGAAGAAAATTTCCGCCTGGCCCTCAGCCGGTCAAAGATTACAGTTTTTCACGTCAGTACTACCTTAAAGCTGACGTGGATCTTTAACCCGCATCCCGAATTTGACACCTCATCCATTGAGAATGGAAATCTGTTAAGTATAATTGATGCGAAATCCGAAAAAGCTATCAGAAATAAATTTCAGGCGGTGCTTAACACACAGAAGGGAATTGTTTTTGAGCAGAAGGTAATTATCCGGGATCATCCCTTTGAGTATGAAATCAAGGTGGATCCGTATTTTAATGGAAAAGGGCGGCTTAAGGGACTTTATTGTATAGCCATTGACATTTCAGGCAGAAAGCAGGTTGAAAAAAAACTGAAGCAGGCGCTGATGAAGCTGGAATCATCCAACAGGGAACTGGAACAGTTCGCCTATATTGCATCACATGATCTGCAGGAGCCGCTCAGGATGGTGTCAAATTACTCTCAACTGTTAAGTAAAAGATACTGTGAGCAGCTGGATGACAGGGCGCGGGATTATATCGGTTTTATTACCGGAGGGGCTCAGAGAATGCAGTCCCTCATTATCGGACTTCTTGAATATTCAAGGATAACAACCAGGGCAAAGCCCTTTGAAAATGTTGACCTGAACCAGGTAATAGAGGATGTGCTCTCGGATATGCACATTCTGATTCAGAAAACAAGGTCGCGTATCACGGTTGAAAAACTACCCGCAGTGCACGCAGATCCTGTACATATGCACAGGCTTTTCATGAACCTTATAGGCAACTCGATAAAATTCTGCGACAAGGATCATCCGGAGATAAAAATCGAAGCCTTAAAAAAAAGAGAACTGCACATAGTGTGTGTAAAGGATAACGGGATAGGGATTGAGAAGGAACATTACAGCAGGGTATTCCAGATCTTCCAGAGGCTGCACAGCCAGGATGAATATCCCGGTACCGGAATGGGGCTTGCAATATGCAGAAAAATAGTGGAATGGCACAAAGGACGGGTACTCCTGAGGTCAAAGCCAGGTGAGGGGACAAATATTTATATAATACTGCGCAAAGAGATGACTGGTCCCTTTCCAGCCAAAGGCCTGAGTATTTATGCCCGGTACGGATGGGTGGGGGGCTGCTTCAGAAAATCAAGGAGTTCAGTGAATTTATCTGCAGCATCCTTATAGCCCTGCTCGTAAACGGCGTTGAGTACAGATTTATCCGTCTCGATCCGGCCTGAATTAAGTTTTGACCCGGGACGCATAATAAAAACACTGCCTTCATCACTCAGCCGTTCAATGAAATCAATTGTTTCGTTATAGCGGATGTGTCGTTCTTTCAGGGCCTTGTCCAGTCCCTTGAATCCCGGGTATCTTAACTTTGTAAACCTGGCTAAAGATTCGGGCTTTTTCCTGTAGCCCTTAGGCTGTGTAAGGATGATTACATTCCTGAGGTTGCCGTCGGCCATACTTTTACGGACCGGGATGGAGTCGGACATTCCTCCGTCCATAATGACCTTCCCCTTATACCTGACAGGCCTGGAAATAAAAGGAAGACTGCTGGATGCCTGAAGTACTTTAAGGTAGTCATCACCAGTTTCATCCTTTTCAAAATATAAAGCTTCCCCGGTATGGCAGTCGGTAACCGTAGTTATGCATTTAGTCCTGTTCGCCCGGAATGTTTCATAATCAAACGGTTCAAGCTTATTTGGTATGGTATTAAAAATGAAATCCATTCCGAAAAGCTCGCACTTAAGCAGCAGGCGCATGTAGCTGAGGTAGCGCCGGTCGTTGACATATTTGATATTTACTATCCTGTTACGGCCTGGCTGCCTGGAGACATAATTTGCGGCGTTGCATGCACCCATGGATACTCCTATTACATAAGGGAAATAGAGTTCCTTTTCCATAAAATACTGAAGTATGCCGGACGTATAAACCCCGCGCATGCCTCCGCCTTCCAGTACAAGTCCTGTATTTGCTAATTCCATAAAATAAACCGTATACCCTTCATCCTCAGTTTGGGAGAGGGCAGAAAAAATATAAGTATATGTGCATTAAAAGCATGGCTGCACGAATGCGTGAATAAAAAAATAACTATCAAAGATAAGAAATAAATGATATGCAGCGAAAGAGGGAAAATACTTTATCCAACGTCCGAAGTTCATAGAAGGCCCCCCGGGCGTTGGATCTTATGACTTTCAGTAACCTAAAGTAAATCTTTGCCTGATATATTGCGGACTCTCGATTTCATCCAGAATGGCTGCGGCAAGGTCACCAGCCGATATTGTGCTTTCACCCTTATCATTCATTACCGGCTGATCAGTTCCGAGTCTGAACTTTCCCGTACGTTCACCGGGCTGGATTGTAATTGCAGGGCTCAGGAATGTCCAGTTGAGCTCCTTTTCATCCTTCAGCATATTAAGCACATCGCGCATTGCCAGGGACCCGCCTTTCCATTGTTCCGGAAAATCGGGTGAATCCACGAGCTGTTTCCCGGGCGATACTTCCAGGCTTCCGGCGCCGCCAATGGCAAGGAGTCTTTTAACGCGCGCCCTTTTTACCCCGTTAATAATGGATTTATAGCCTTTGATCTGTATGTTATATATATCAGGTTCATTCCATCCGGGATTATAGGCGCTGATTACCGCATCGTGCCCCTCAGTCAGGGCAGCTACTTCATTCTCATTCAGGACATCACCTTTTTTAGCCGAAAGTGCGGGATCCTGAATGCTTATTTTATCCGGATGGCGGACTATTGCCGTTACCCAGTGTCCCCGCCTCAGTGCTTCTTTCAGAATATAAGTCCCAAGAAAGCCGCTTGCTCCGATTAATGCAATTTTCATTTGTTTTCTCCGGATTAAGACAAAATCTTTACGGCGCTCATAAAGTTGGTACCCATTGTACTCTGCAATGATATTATAAGGAATGCCAGGGCTTCAAGCTCACGGGATCTTTGCAACGGACCCGCGTCAATAGGCCTCATTTTACCGGATTCAATTAAACGTCTGATCATATTCTTGGCATCCGAATCGTCCCCGGCTATGAAAACGTCAAGGGGCTGACCGCCAACTTCACCCTTTTTAATTGTCCCGGCAAACACTGTATTGAATGCCTTCACGATCTTTGTGCCTGAAGGGATAACCTTTGCAATTTCCTCAGCCGCTGAACTGTCTGGCGGGGTTACCAATCCGTTGTAGCTTGAATTAAGCGGGTTGGTGATATCCACCAGTATTTTTCCTGAAATTGTAGTGCTCAGGTCGCGCACGATCGGAATTGCTGCTGAGTAGGGAACTGCAAGAACAACAACGTCACCGGTTATCTGACCGCCGAAAGGAGCCGATTTAACCGTAGCTCCCTTTGCAGCCGCTGAGCTTAAGCTTGAGGAGAGTTCATCTGCCTTTGTTTTATTGCGTCCTGAAATAGTAACATTGTGACCGCCCGAAAGGGCCCTGGTAGCAATTGCTTCTGCCATTTTACCTGTTCCAATAATCATCAAATCCATCGTATCTTCCTCCTTTCAAATCTTGTTATCAGGTAAAATAGAAGATTTCTTCAGAATTACAATTGCAAATCCTGACCAGAGTACATTTTATTTTACTGCATCCTGCCGCAGGTTTACACGTGTCCTTATGAACTCACAAATTTCTTCCATGGCCTGTCTGGCTTCCGGGAAAAGCGGTGAGCAAGCGGGATAGCAGTGAAACATGCCTTCTCCGACGTGCAGTGTTACGTCAACACCGGCTTCTTTTGCTTTTTCCGCAAACCTGATGGAATCATCGCGCAGCAGTTCATCCCCGCCTGCAAATATCAGTAGAGGCGGCAATCCATTAAGGTCGCCGTACAACGGAGATATCCAGGGCATGCAGGGTGAATTATTGCCGGCATAGTATTTACTGAAAATCGTCCATGACTCTGCCCAGGTCAGTGCGTCAACCTTAACATTCGACTTTAAGGATTCTCCCGTATTCTGCAGGTCGGTCCATGGTGAAAGAGCTACTGCACCAGCCGGCATCTCAATGCCCTGATCGCGCAGTGCCAGCAGAGTGGCCAGGCACAGGCCTCCCCCTGCAGAATCTCCCGCAAATACAATGCCTGATGGTGCGATGTCCTGGTCGAGCAGCCAAAGATACGCAGCTACGGAGTCATTCAGTGCGGCAGGGAAGGGATGTTCGGGAGCCAGGCCATAATCAAATACCAGAGCACCGATACCGCTGCCTTTTGCGAACTTGGCAACCACAGGGCGGTGGGAAAGGCTGGAACCAATTACATAACCACCTCCGTGGAAATAGAGGATAGCCTTATCCTTCAAGGCCCCCGGCGGAATGATCCATTCAGCATTGAGCCCGCTGATGGATACCTGCGATACGCTGAAACCTTCGGGCAGCTTTCCCAGAAAACCAACACTCTTGCCTGTCTCCCTGCGCAGCTCAGGAATTGAGGTGTTCCAGTCGATGTTGTTTCTTCTCTTCAGCTTAAATTTCAGCAGGTGCCTGTACTTAAGCGCAAAAATAAAAAGGCTGCTCTGCAGACTGGCCATAATCATCCTCCTTCAATAATTTATTCGCCCTGGCAATAAAATAATTACTTACAAAATAATACATTAACGGTAAAAGGTAAATCTCCGCATAAAAATTAGCCTTTGGAACTGAATAAATACTCTATGCATTAACATGATAAATTATATATTATTACAGGACCATAACACAACGCTTTAATTTATTGTTAAAATAAAAAGAGGCGAAGTCATGAAACATTTCATTACAATTCTTCTGCTGCAGTTTCTGGCATTTCAAAATTGCATGATCCACTCACAGTGGGTACAGACGCAGGGGCCCTATGGCGGGGTCGTAACGCAGCTTACCGTAAAAGGCGGCAGCATATTTGCCGGAATCAGCGGCGATGGAGTGTATCTGTCATCTGACAAGGGAGCTTCCTGGAGTAAGGTTAGTAACGGACTGCCGGATAAGCCCCGCATCGTATGCATGACCGTGAAAGGCAATAGTATATTTGCAGGCCTGGGTAATGGGGGCATCTACAGGACAACTGATGACGGAGCGGACTGGAAAGCCGTAAATAACGGTTTCCCGCCAGACTACAGCGGATCCCTGAATTGTACTGCGCTTGCTGCTGACAGCAATGCGGTTTATGCAGGAAAACCTGGCTCAGTTTATTATTCAACCGATAACGGTGATAGCTGGAAACTCTCAGGTTATAATTTCCCACCCTATATGCAGGTCAGCTCAATAGTGTTTTTTAACCATATCATCTTTGCTTCAACTGCTGTGGGAGGAGTATACTACGCATCAGATAACGGTGCATTCTGGAAGCCGGTAAATAAGGGACTTTATATGTCGGTCAGTTCACTCGCAGTAAAGGACAGCCTCATCTTTGCCGCTACATATGGAGGAGGCGTTAATGTTACAGGCAACAGCGGCGCTGAATGGAAAGAGGCTAACAACGGTATTACAAACCTTAACATTAACAAAATAATCGCAGCTGGGAATAATATATATGCTGCTACAGAAGGATCGGGGATATTTATGTCCACCGATAACGGTGCAGTCTGGAAAGAGATTAACAAGGGTATACTGGGCTATATGGGTTCAAGAGCCCTGGCAGGTATTGACAGCACTCTCTTTGCAGGTACTACGGGCGGCGTGTACCGTACAACTGATAAGGGTGAAAATTGGGAGCCTGTAAATAAGGGACTTGGATACGCTTCCGTTACGTCTATTGAATTCAACGGAGATAAAATATTTGCGGGAACCAGCGGCGCGGGTATGTTCATCTCAGCCAATAAAGGTTCACAATGGGATAATGTTAATAATGGGATAACGCAGCCAATTATCCTTGCGCTGGCTTCAAATGCAGGGAAAATCATTGCAGGAACACAAATGTATTATGGCACCATGGGCGGCATATATATTACGTCTGACAATGGTGCGAACTGGGAGAATAAATTGAGCAGATTTGTCAGGTGCCTGGCAGCGGCCAAAGGAAATATTTTTGCCGGCACATATGGCAGCGGCGTTTATATCTCCAGGGATAACGGCGCCATCTGGGATACTGCCAGTAACGGACTGACAAATGATGATGTGGGCGCCCTGGCTATTAGTGAAAACGGAATATTTGCCGGAACAAGGGGTATTGGAGTAGGAACTATACACGGGGGTGTTTATTATTCGGCTGACGAGGGAGCCAATTGGAAGGAGGTAAATAAGGGCTTTCCAACAGACGACAAGGTTAAAGCCCTGGCTGTCAATGGTAATAAGGTAGTTGCGGGCACTTTGTATGATGGTATTCTCCTTTCCACCGACAACGGTGAAAACTGGACCATGTCTGGTAATGGCCTGTCTTCAATGAACATTTCGGCACTTGTTTTCAGCGGAAACAATATATTTGCGGCAACAGAAGGCGGCATCTATCTTTCTACTGACGACGCTGCAAACTGGCGGAATGCAAGCACAGGACTTACAACAAAATCTATCCTTTCACTGGCAATCAAAGGGGATACAATATACGCAGGGACGGATGCGGGAATATGGTACCGGCCTCTTTCAGAAATTATTATTAAAATTCCGGATACGCCGCAGCTTTTGATTCCAATTAACAACGCCCTGAATATTGAAGAAAATGTCAGATGCATATGGCGGAAGTCTAAGCTTGCGGCACACTACAGGATGTGCCTGGCAGAAGATGCACAGTTTAATACTTTGACTTTCTGTGACTCCACACTCACCGATACACTGAGAGAAGTGAAAAAACTCAGGCAGGGCCAAAAGTACTACTGGAAAGTGCGGGCCGCAAATGAAGCGGGCGAAAGTTCATTTTCAGAGGTGTGGAATTTTATTACGCTCCTGCGTGCTCCCGATAGTCTGTCTGCCAGCATGACAGCAAATAAAAGTATAAGACTGCAGTGGAAGGCCGTTCCAAACGATAGTGCCGCTTATATACTGGAAAGAAAGCAGGAAAATGATTTTGAGATTCTGGACACCATAAAGGCGGGCATAACTACATATACGGATTCCACGATCACGCCTTCACTGCAATATCTTTACAGGGTAAAGGCCTGCACAAGGTTTACGGTTTCAGCATACAGTAATCAGGCCTCAGTAATAATTACAAGTGCCGGTTCAGCCAGTCGCCTGCCCGGAGAGTATGCTCTTATACAAAATTATCCCAATCCATTCAATGCTGTTACTGTGCTGAAATATGAGCTGCCGTATGAAAGCAATGTAAGCCTGATGCTGTTTAATCCTCTGGGTCAGCTTATCAAAGTACTGGCCGGTTCACTTCAGCCGCCCGGATATTACAATATCCGCTTTGATGCCGGCAGCCTGCCATCCGGCATATATATCTACTTACTGGAGGCCAGTTCTGCAGATGGCGTAAAAAGCTACAGGCAGGCAAGGAAGATGCTGCTGCTGAAGTAAACTCATATTCAACAGTGCCGGCCTCTGACCTATACGGTCTGAGGCTGGCCCGTAATAGTTTTTCCATTGGCAAGGCCGAGTGCGGCCTCAAGGCTTACTTCTTCGTCAGTATCGGAATGTGTGAGAAAATCCTCATCCATTCTGTCGATAAACAGTACGCCATCCAGGTGGTCAATTTCGTGCTGCAGACAGCGGGCCATATTACCACTCCTTTCAATTATATGCTCATTGCCATCGCGGTCCTGAAATTTAACCGTTACTGTTTCAAAGCGGGGTACCGAACCTATATAACCGGGATAGGAAAGACATCCCTCGAAGCCCTTCTGTTTTCCGCCTGAGGCTGTTATTTCCGGATTAATAAGTTCCAGATATTCATTTTCATAGTCGATGACTACTATTCTCTTCAAAACGCCTACCTGAGGTGCGGCAAGTGCTGCCCCGTCATCACGCCGGAAAAGCGTACCGGCCATGGAATCAATTAGTGCGTGAAGCTTGTGATGGAATACGGTTACCGGCTTTGCCACCTCCCGCAATACGGGATCACCAAACAATACTATTTTCAGCCTGTTACTTTTCATTATCCTGTTTTTCATATTTTCTGATCCATTAGTCGGCAATGGTATTGCCGTATTAAAAAAGGTTATTAAATTTATGCGCAAAAATACTCAGAAATCATGAAAAATTCTAATAAGTATTCCATGCACCCATGCAGTAATGCATCTCTTATTTATTCAGACCTGAATCGGCTATGTCCGGGTAACAATACTTAAAATGATGCTCTGCCTTATCAGTGTTTGTATTTTGCCGCAATACGCAGCATGGCATCCAGGCTCATTTCAACGTCAGCCTCAGTAGTAGCCCACGAGCATACGCTGATCCGCATTGCAGTCTGCTCCTGCCAGACTGTAATACCGCACCAGCAGGTGCCATCTGTCTGGATGTCATTGATCACCCGGATAGTTACGTCTGGCGAACCAAAGGAAACCAGCACCTGGTTGAGCACGACTTCGTTAAGTATCTGATAGCCTGCTTCAGATAGCCTTTCTGCAAAGCGCCGTGCATGGCGGCACGTGCGTTCAATTAGTTCAGAAAGCCCTGTTCTGCCCAGCGACAGCAATGCAGCCCATGCCTCGACTCCGCGGGCACGCCGTGAAAGTTCGGGAGTAAAGTCAGAAGGATTACGGTGCTCAGTTTCGGTCGGCAGGTAATCTGCCGTGATGGCCATAGCCGCACGCAGGGATTCTTTTTGTCGAACCAAAGCTATTCCGCTGTCGTAGGGCACATTCAGATACTTATGGAGGTCAGTCGCCCAGGAATCTGCTTCCTCAAGTCCCTCAGTCATACGGGCGCGAGAGGGAGCAACCCGCGCCCACAAACCAAAAGCTCCATCCACGTGAACCCACGCTCCTGCATCATGGGCAACCTGGCAGACCTGCCGGATCGGGTCTATTGCCCCTGTATTTACGTTGCCAGCC
>JBLMZM010000026.1:0-10825 GCA_050258815.1 Ignavibacteriales bacterium | reverse complement strand
CCTTGCCTTCAATATTAAGATCTGAAGGTTTTGTGCCATTTGCCAGCAGAATATGCTCTGCCAAAACAGTATCATTCCCTATTTTAATTGTGTTTTCATCCTGAAATTCTGCTCTCCCATGGTATGTCCTTACGCCTGCAGTCTCCATTGTCTTTTCAGTGTACTGAGGCACCGGATCAGTAAAAGTGCTTTTGAAGCTCATCAGTGAAGGCCAGTCGAGCCTTGCATCGTTAATTATACCGTTGCCTTTCATTCTCCTTGTCCAGTCAACAAGATACGCGGCGCCAACAAGAACCTTTTTGGGATCGCAGCCTCTTTGTGCACATGTGCCGCCATATGGGCGTTCATCCGCAATGGCTACCTTCCACTCAGCCTTGCGGCACCTTAGCGCGGCAGTCTCTCCTGCGAGCCCTGTACCAATTACCATTAGATCATAATCTGTTTTCATTGTATTCCCCAAAAAATTGAATTGTTAAATCTAGTATTATCAATGCGGAGAATACTTTCAAGCCTATTATTGAATGATGAAAAATGGCAATTATGAAATCAAGATTTCAGACCTGATGTATTTTTGAACAGGTACAACCGGAAATAAATCTGTTTTATTTTTGAAATTATGGTTAATTTATTCATGATCATATCTTAACATGGAAATTACATGCTGCTAAAGATAGCCTTAAATGGGGCAAGACCAAAAGCAGAAAGTGAATATTTGCCACATTCACTAAATGAAATAGAAAGAGAAGTAACTCTTTTATACAAAAACGGATGTAAAGTATTTCACATCCATAGTTATGGATCAAATGGGAGAGAAAGTCTCAGGCCCGGGGATGTCGATAACCTGGTATTAAGAGTAAAGAACATTTCTGCCGATATAATGATTGGAATCAGTTCCGGTGACTGGATTGAGCCCGACCTGGAAAAAAGGATCAGTTATATTAAGAATTGGAAATATGTGCCCGATTTTGCTTCTGTGAATATGATAGAAGAATCTGCTCTTGTAATTTCGGATATACTCATATCCAGGGGAGTTATGATAGAGGCTGGGCTAAATGAAGAAAAAGCCACAGAAATATTTGCAAAAAGTAATATAAGGAATAACTGCTGCAGGATTCTCATAGAACCCGAAGAAGAAAATTTGGCGGCTGCAGCTAAAACAATTTCTGAAATTGAAAAAATACTTGATTCAAATAAAATCATGATACCAAGACTGCTGCACGGATTTAATTCAGTTTCCTGGAATCTTTTGCGCGAAGCAAAGAACAGGGGATATGACGGCAGAATTGGTATGGAGGATACGCTCTATCTTGAAAATGGTAAAAAGGTTACAGGTAATCTGGAATTATTTAATGAGGCAAAAAGAATATTAAACTCTGATTGACAAGCAAACGAAAAGCCGGAACTTTTCCGAACCCCTTTTTTTAAGCTCCACTTATGAAGCGGCCGTTCCTGAGCTCCTGAAATCCTCCGGCTTCAGATCAGCAATGGGATATCTTACAAAATTTATACAGTAAAAGAAAGGGCCTTGTCATTTCTTCTTATTCCTAATATTATCAGACCAACGAAGACCATTATTGCCGCCGAATCTATTATAATATTAGTTATTCCATTAACGTCTTTTAGGAGAGTGCTGCCAAAAATAATTACCCAGCGGGCAAGTATAACAATTGCAATTATCCAGGCGGCAAAATTTACTTTAGCTGAATCTTTATAAAATGCCATTATAAGAAAACCGATTCCAAAAATTAAATTCTCAATTGTAATGATGTGCCAAACATAGAAAATTGTAGTTTTTGTTGCTACTCCGAAATCGGCTGTCTCAGTCAAAGGTAAAACAGTAGCCTGCCCATTCAAGGCATGTGAAATACTGAAAAGAATTGAAAGGATGCCGACGATTAGAAAATAAACATTGAATTTCATTTTTTACCCTCCAACTATTCTTGGCTTAAAGCTTACAAATTATACTTCAAATTTAATATTACGCTCTTATTTATCAAAATTTCCTCTGTCCCGCAAATTTGCATGGAAAAAATAGCCCGAATACGCGATTTTTCCGGGTGAAATTTCTGAAAATTTAATTTTTTTGTAAGATTTTGCCGATTATTCTCAAAAAATTTCAAAATAATGAAATAATATACATCCGGCAGAGGAATTCTTGCTGAATTATTCATAAATTGCACCATTATTGGGGCGCAAAAACAAATTATTTTGGTTAAATTGCCAACTGGATTTAAAATATTAAAGTAAATCGCCGGAAATCGTAAAAAATACCGGCATAAACCAGTAAATAACTTAAAAACAGAATAGTACTAAATAAATAAAGAAAAATTATGCAGTTACCGGGAAAACCTATAGCTAATTTACAATCAGATGCCAAGGATTTTATTAATCTTTATTCTTCTCTGGGCGAAAGGGCGGAGAATTTCCTGCCTAAACATATTGTCGATAATTTAAGAAACTTCGTTGACCTCTGCTGCGAGGAACCGGACGACCCGGCCAGACAGCGCACAGAAATAGATAAGTATATCTTAGAACTGAAGGAACTCATCCCCGGCTACACCGATGTCTCACTTATGCTTTTCCCGCATGAGGACTCTAAGGCATTTCAGTACCGCACTCAAAAACAGAAGTTTACCGAAAAGCTGATATCACTTATTGATACCGAACTGGTTGATGATAAAACAAAAGCACAGTCAGCAAATGTCCTGAAGACTCACGACAGTTCAATTGGCACTCCGCCGGTTACTCAGCGCCTTATTGATCAGATGTATAAACTCACTCTGGGCGATGACGTGCGCGAACTGCGCAAGTTCAGGGATGTTATTGGGGTCAATGGCGACATTGAGGAAGCACAGTGGAACTACTTTATGGATGTGCTTGAACAGATGATAATTCAGAGTACGCACTATACAACAAATGCTGAGAAAAAGGATTTCCTTTCAAGGACCGAACTGACGGTAAACTTCAAGGGCTTAAATGGCTTTATACGCACCGTTGTTGGCGGCGGCGCAAATACTGTAATTGACCTTTTGTCATCCGAGGTCTTTAATGCAAATGATGTAAGGATAATAGAGTTTACAGACGCCGCATCTTTATACGAAGAGATAAAGAACGACATGACAAACATCTTTGTCGTAAAAGCCAAATATATGCGCACAAATGTGTTCAA
Source organism: Ignavibacteriales bacterium (assembly GCA_050258815.1). GTDB lineage: Bacteria > Bacteroidota > Ignavibacteria > Ignavibacteriales > SURF-24 > JAAXKN01. The sequence continues at coordinate 7,656 of JBLMZM010000026.1, read as the reverse complement.
TAATATAAAATGGTTCCCTTATCTTACACGCATAATTATTGTGGATGATTCACCGGAATCGCGCAGCACAAATACTTCACTTGTATTCTGTTTCCATAATAAGATAATTAACACACTCAATAAAGTTCATACTAAAAAACTGGGCTCGCTTGCAAATACACAGCTTAATCTGCGGCTTATTATAGATAAGGTCAATGATGAAAATTTAGAGAAGTTCAGAAAATGCGCTGAACGGAAAATTGCCGATTATGAAGATGAGCTTAATGAATTTAAGAAAGAACAATTAGGCGAAACAGATAACCTTAAAAAAGACATTACTTTATTTAAGTTTAATGACTATGCAAAGCAGATCATAAAGGATAAGTACGCAATTACAAAACTGCACGACTATATAGTGCTTATTCAGAACTGCAAGGATCCCAAAAAGCTCCAGAAGCAGAACAAGGAACTCATTCACGAATTTGAGACACGCACAAAAGCCTACTTCTATTCAAATATAGAGCAGGTGAATATTGCAACCATAGTTGAAGGCGGAGGCAGAAGCCAGCTGCGCACTTACGGGGAATACCTGCTTAACAGAACCCTTAAGACAGTTGACCCCTCGATTGTGCAGAAGTGCAAGACGATCATTGATATTATTCCGAATAATTTCCAGAGGACACTCAAGAACCATTTTCACAAGAATTTCGGCATAAACCTGTTTCTGGAAAAGTATAAAGAATATATCACAAAGGTAGAAAATGAGTCGAATAATAAAGGCCGCTTTACAAATTTCCTTATTGACATCGGAATAAATGACGACTATCAGAAAAAGTCTCCTGAAGAACAGCAGATTATAAAGGAATTTATAAGTAACCTGGCTAACCTTGATATTACATCTATTGCAGATGACGTTCAGATGATCATCCGCGATATATTGTTCCACTCCGTGCTTAAACCATATATTTTGTTTAATGCCGAGGCCTCATGGGAGTACAAGGATCTTTTCCCTGTAGACAGGTTTGACATTAACCCGTTTGATCTTGAAGTCGGACTCACTGATGATAACAGGATAGATTTCGAAAGGCTTTATCACCGCCTGAACAGAATGAAGAATACTTTCCAGCTCTTTGATGACACGGGAAACCTCTGGGACAGGTTCTGTGAAAATCTTACGATTATTATCAATGACCCTTCAAATCCATCGGGTCATACCGATTTTAATAATGTTTCACTCATTAAATTCCTTAAGTTCTTAAACAACAACAAGATCACGCTCCTCTTGGATGAGGCATATAGCGATGCAATAAAGATTGACGACCCGGATGAACCGAAGTGGAGGACAATTTCACGTTATGTAATGAATAACATAGGTTCACTTCCCAATATCAGCATTGTTTCGTCACTTTCGACCACAAAAAACCTTGGTGCAACCGGCAACAGGCTTGGATCACTTATTGCGACACCTGCAAGGAAGGACCTCATAAACTTTGCAAAGAAGCAGAATGGAATTGAAAAGGGAAATACAAACTCTCTTTACATGCTCGTAAACACCATTGAAGCAGCACAGCTTTCAAAGAAGATAAAAGACCGCATGGAAAGCGAACTGCCTAAGGATGCTTCAAGATATAAAATTAAGGCACTGATAGAAAACTATATAATAGATGAGCTTGTAAGCTACCAGGAAAGAAAATCAGAGGGAACGTAAAATCATTCTATAAAAAGATATTCACCCTTTGAAGGAAGTCCATTGCACATATTTCTGCTCGAAGAGCTTGCCTCCTTAAATAAGCTTGACGTTCTCGGCCTGCCAGATGACTTCAAATACAAGGGCGAGCCCTTCTACAGGTATTACCAGGACCATATTGTAAAGGAAATTAACAAGTTCAGGGTGAATAAGCTTTTCCGTCAGGAATGCAACAAAAGACTGCAGCTCATAAAGAATACGGCAAATGATCTCATACATCAGGAGAGTGCTGAAAATTACTGCGAAGTGCTTGAATCCGACGGCTCTTACCTTTTTAATATACTGCTGAAGGATTTCTTCTCCTACCAGGATCTTGAGAAATTCACAAAGAAACTTGCTTCTCAAAGAGGCATTGCAGTTATCCCTTATCAGACAGGTTTCTTAAGATTTTCTTTGGGCGACTATCTCGAAGGCACTGAGCAGAGTTATGATATTTTTGTAAAAGAAATCGAGAACTCGATCCGGATTGTCTTAAAATACTGGAAACTTTTCTATAATGAAAAATCGGATCCTGCAAATAAAGATAAGTCAACTGATGAGGTGCTGAAAAAAATATTCAAAACAACTTCAGATATGGATTTTGTGGACAAGGTGCTTGAAGACTATAATGTTATAAAAAACCTCAACAAGGCCCCCAGGAGCAGCCTTACGATCAGTGACATAATGACGCTCTATCATGCATTCCCGAAGGATTCGGGCGTTACCATCAACACGATCCGGGGATCAAAGAATTCTGTATTTGAGTTCTATGAGAATATCGGAAGCTGTACGGATCTGAAGAGCTTTATAAGCAGCAGGGCATTTACAAAGATATATGAGAACCTTCTGCCGCAGATTTATAAGACAATTCCGCTCCTGAAGAACCTGGATTATAATAGCGTTGTTTCTAGGTTCGGTAAAGCCACGATAATTAAATACATTAACAATAAAGTCGATTTTCAGCCGAACAGCTATGTCCTTGATGATCCGGATGAAAAGAATATAATGAAAGAGATCTTAATTGAGATGGAAAGAATCTTGTTTTCTGATTCAAAAGTTAAGATACTCGCATTAAATGCATCAGGCGACCCTGTGGGCGACAAGGCAAAGCTGGAAGGGATAAACAGGATCTTAAGAAAATATATAGAGGAACTGCTGCTCCATTTTAATCTTCCTTTTGAGCAGGAGGGAAGTGAACCCTCGGTTAAAGAAATTATTAAGACCACGGCAGAAAAGTTTGAGGAAATTACAGGGAAACAACCCGCGGAATTCGGACTGGCGACTTACCTGGAAAGTTTCGCCTCATATATCGCTTCACTCAGCTGGCCGGAAAACTTTAAGACAAAGCTTGATGGATTTGTCCGCGATACACTAAAAGAATTTGTCCTTAAGGAATCTCCTCAGGTGGAGGAAAAAATACTGAGACTCTTCCTGCTTAAGAAAGAAAACAGGTTTCAGATAGAGCTGAAGTCAAAGATTGATATGCTCAGTAAAAAGCTTTCTGAAAATGATGATGCTGAAGTAAAACTGTTCACTGAAGATTTTGTTTACGGCATACTGCAGGGTGAGATTAAGGAAATCACAAGGAGTATTCTGACTCTGAAGGATAACAAGATAACACAGGATAAACTGCATGACGAAATACGCGCCTCGGCACTGTTCTTTATTGAGCTGATGAACAAAACAAAAGCGACAGAATATTACAATAGGTATAATCATACACTCATAAAATTTACAGAGGCTATGTTCCTCAGGCAGAATTACAGCATTAATGAAATGATACAGCATGGAATTACGCTCCATAAGGACTTTAAGATAGAGTCGCCTCTTGAAGGCGATCTTGAATGGGTTGCCAGGGTAATGTCCAAGTGCGGAGTGATCGGGCTTGAGCAGCCGGTGCAGACGCATACAAGAATTGCAACCGATGCAAAGAAAAGAATATATCCCTTCCATAAAGCAGACAGGCCCGAAAACGGGCACAACGGCCGTGACTTCTCGGAGCCGAATGAATATATAAAGAGCATGGATATTAAACCGGCTTCTGTATTCTTCGGGCGCAGAATGGAGAAGTTCATCGAGAATATGGATGAGAATGACTACCGCTGCAAAATTATTAAGCACGGACTGGTTAAAGTACTCTATGTATTTCAGAAGAGCTACTTAAAATATCTGACCGACAACTTCCGCCTCATTCAGGCAGATGAAGTCACACTTGAAGATGTAAAGAACTTTATGCCTGACGTAATCCTCTTCTACGGCGCGCCGGAGAAGGTGATGTCATTCCCACAGATCGGTTATTTCGACCTTAAGGGCCCTAACGGTAACATAAAGACCATGGTAACTCCCCTTAAAAAAGAAGTGGATTACTTTGGCGACATCAAGAAGCCGTGGCTTACAATGATGAATGAAAAAGTAAAAGAGATGGGAGGCGTTCCCGTACACGGCTCATTGTTTGCGGTTGAGGAAGAAGACGGAAGCCTGTTTGTCGTTCAGGTCGACGGCGACAGCGGTGTGGGTAAATCTGAAATGCTTGCTGCAATGATGCTTAAGTGGCTTAAGAAGGATCTCCAGGGGATACGCTCCATTAAAATGATTGCAGGCGATATGTTCTATATATTCCCTGATGAAAAAGGCGATCTTTATGGTATCGGAACCGAAGAAGGAGACTTTTCAAGAGTAACTGATTTTGACCCCGATTTCATTAAGTATTATTATTCACTTTTTGCTAAGGCTGCCGACAGCAACGTTGAGGACCTTAACTCAAGAAGCACAATAAGCGGCCTGTGCGATATTACTATGCCCTTTAAGATAGACATTATGCTCACTGCCAGCAACTATGCGCGCGCTGAAGCCGGAATTACAAGGTATGAAAATCCCGAGAACTTCCTCCTCTACAGGGATTCGCACGGGGAAAGAAAAGAAAAAGCCACAAGTTCCGATAATCCGCACCTGCAGAGAACACTTCTGCGCTACACGGGCGATAAGAATATTGTGGATGTCATGGACAGGCACGGTAATTATATTGACGACGTGCTGGACTGGGAGAAAGACGCGCACTCCAATAAATATTATCTCTGCGCTTCGTACAAGATGATAGACAAAATAGACATTGAAGATGTGGTGAATAAAATATTTGCCGGCAAGACATTTAAGCAAAAGAATAATTCATATAAGATCACAAAGGTGAACTTCGACATCATAAAGAACAAATTCATTTCATCTGCTGAATTAGTTTCCGGCCACCCGGTAAATGGTAATGGAAACGGCCATTCAGACGGCAAATGTGATTTTGTTTTGGATAAGGAAATATTTAACAGCATTTTCAATTCACTTGCTTCAACTCCCGCAGGACAGCCTTTTGTGGCTGAAGAGGGACAGATGGAATCGAGAAAACACCTGATCAATATCCTCAAAGGCGGCAAGGAAGGCAACGGGCGCGGCAGGCACATAAGGCTTGGAATTCTTTCAACCGATCTTGGAAGAAAAGGCAAGGAGATTACAGGTCCCCAGGCTGCGGCTGAAGATATGAAGAACATGATTCATGAAGTAAGAATATTCAGAAACGATATCAATAAGAACAAGAATTATGTTCAGCAGCTTGTCTATGAAAAATACAGCCATATTTTCGAGGGCCATAAGCATAATAGTGAGGTCTGCCGTTATAACTTTATGCTCTTCCAGCTCGAAGAAATGCGGAAGGCGCGTTTTGTAAGAATTGACGATCTGAAAAAAGAAGTTGATCTTTCCGGAATAAAAGGATTTAAGCAGGAAAATCCGGAGAAGCAGTTCAGCCCGCTCCTGGTAACTCCGAACATCAATGCTGAGCTTAATTCGGTAAGCGAAACATACGAACAACTGATGAGTCTGCCGAGCAATCCTGAGTTCGCAGAAGAGTTCTATGAGGATGCAGCAAACCTCTACATTGCAGAAGGATATTCAAAGGATACCATTGTAAACAATATGGTCCTTCAGATACTCATAATAAGCGGATATCTGAATATTGAAGATTTAACACGCGGAAGGATTACGGAAAAAGTAAACCGCGAGACTTTGGCTGCTGCAAAGTTTGCCGCGGTCAGGAAATTTAATGAGAACTAATTAACTGCCGTTTATACAAATTTTAGATAGAGTTACGGTTTGAATTTAAAAAGAAGGTTGTTATAGTTCCATATAAGCCAATTTTACACCTCAGTCAGGTGGAAATATGGAACTAAACAATCTTCTGATTATTATATATAATTGCAGGATCTGCTCGGTAGAGAAACATGGAGTTAGTTATTAATCCTATTTTAGCTTTAATACTTCAAAAGGGCAGATTTATAACCGGTTTGCCCTTAATCTGTTAAGTCGTTCCCGGACTTGCTATCCACGGCGCCTTTTAAAAGTCTTTCAAAAATGGCTGCGGCAATAACCACTATGACGGAGACAAATATCAGAAAAAGACCGATAGCAACACCGCCCATAATATCATCCTCCCTGCCTCTCTGAACTATAAATAAATAGGCTTCAGCCCCAAGGAGAAAACCAACAAGAGACAACCCCCAATATTTCATAGTCCGTAGGGCTTTCACAGAACGTGCTGAAACCAGTTCATTGCGTCCCATAAATCCCAAGAGCCTGAATGCCTGATAGAGCACTGCGAAAAAGGAAATGGATGCGATGTATGCATATGCCAGAAAAGGATCGTTGAAATATATTTGAAGGAGTGTTGCGTGCGCGTTCCTGCCTTCGAGGTGAGGTTCCCAAAGCATGAGAGCAAGAGCGCCTATGCCAATGAGAACAATCCCTATCTGAAGAAATAGTGTTGAGCTTCTTTTCATATATGGTTATATAAATTTGCGAGGTTCAATGTTTATAGTTTATTATTTATCAACTTGCGGCCTATCGGCGATGTATCTTAAGACCGGAATTTCTCTCATCGCCCAATTGCTAGATGCGCTGCGACATATGCGCACAAATGCGATAAACATCATGCTGCCGATTGCTACACCTGCCGTGTTAAATATCACATCATTGATGTCGGCTACACGGAATGTCGTATTTGCCATGAATCCAGTTATCAGCTGCAGAAATTCGATAACGATGCTAAAGAGCGAACCAGCGGCGACTACTCTCTTCATGCTGAAACTGGTAATAAACGGCAGGCCGAATCCGAAGGGCATCATCAGCAGAACGTTGAGTAGCGAGGTCTTCACGTCCTCCAGCCTGAGCGTGGCGAGCGGAATAAGATTCAAGCTTTTCTCAGCGCTCAGCCCATTAAGCATCAGCCCCGGCACAAAATGCTTTAGAAGAAGCAGGGATTGAAATTGGAAAAGGGTGTAGTCAAAAACTTTATGCAGATAGATGTAGAATATTGTGAAGAATAGTACATACACCAGATTCTTCCTTTTCTTCATCAGAAGAAAGGCTACTATGCCGAGCCAAACTAAGCCCAGAAGAAACACTGTTGCTATATTTATTGCACCACTTACATTACTATAACCCATACTTTTCTTCCTTTATCCCTGTTCAAAACTTATCCATGCGAATTTACTCAATTTTAGCATTATTCTAAAGCTTTCTTCACGGTGAGAAGTTTTATACTTATTAAATTCCTACGATTAATAGCTCACTAATATAGGTTCACTTACGGAGAATTTTATCTATTGCTTTTCCTTTTGCCAGCTCATCGATGAGTTTGTCAAGGTAGCGTATTTTCTGCATTAATGGATCTTCAACCTCTTCTACACGTACACCGCATACTGCGCCTTTTATAAGTGAACTATTCGGATTAATGGCTGGTGCCTGCGCAAAAAAAGTTTCTAAATCATTTCCCTGTTCTATCTGATGCTCTAATCCGGCATGGTCATAATTAGTCAACCAGCAAATGATCTGATCAACTTCTTCTTTTGTCCGGTTTTTACGTTCGGCTTTTGCAATGTATAATGGATACAAATTGGCAAATTTCATCG
>JBLMZM010000025.1:0-62265 GCA_050258815.1 Ignavibacteriales bacterium | reverse complement strand
CTCCGTTGTAAAATTTTATTAAAATTTTGTAATCGGGAGAGCTTTTGCTCAATTGACTCAATTTAACTGACAAGTTTCTTACACTCACTATTTCAAAGAACACTTTTCAAATTTTGAGAGTTCTAACTTAAGAACTTTTATTCATTTTGTCAAGAACTATTTTGATTTTTTCATTTCGTTTTTGACATCTGAAGTTTCATTTTGTTTAGAACAGAACCTTAATAAATAAGGTCTTCTAAGGTACATACTTTTTGACCTAAATGCAAATACTTCTGCAATTTTTTTTCACTTTTCTTTTCTTGGTGCCTTTTTGCCCTCATTTTTCTGCCTTAACCACTGATTAATATCAGGGATTTATTCTTCTATTTCTAGGGCAAAATTTATCCCGTATGCTTTCGCCCCTTCCTGCCTGATTTTCTTTTTTATTTCAACTCTTTATCTTATTTTCGCTTAGCAGGTTTTATAAACTCTGTGACTATTGACAATCAAGTACTTTTTATTGTATTTTATTAGTAAACATTTAATTTTACTGAAATACTCGATTGTTTTGAATTTTTTTTAGGATTTTACTGTTTTTGATATTAAAGAGTTGATTTATCAGCCAATTGATACGATGAATTTGTGCGGATTTTTATTATGTAATAATTATGAAAGGATGGGTATAATGAAAACACTAAAATCTAAAATCGATAATCCGTTGTCAGATTTAATTAGTGATGAGATTTATGAGCTCTTGAATTCCAAAGGATTAATTGATGAAAAATCCGTCAGGGACTACCAGATCAGAAATAAGTTTAAGGAATTGAGAGCTACAAAACTTAGTGCCAGCGATGCAATTGATGCCCTAAGGGAAGAATATCCCTATTTACAGTTTGATACTATTAGAAAAATAGTATATCAGATTCATAAATAAGCTGAATTAATTTCAATTTTTCAGACTCTTCAAAGTTCTCTCCCCAGAACTTTGATATAATGAGTCGGCCCAGTGTCCCCCCAACGCTGGGCTTTTATTTATTTTCAGGAATACAAAATTATGGCTCAAGTAAAAAAGAACGTTAAGACTACTAAAAAATCATTTTCATCCCCTTTTACAGTTTACTGGGAAAAACAAAACTACTATATCCTGGCCCTCGGCATTATTTTACTCGTCGCAGGCTATTATGTGATGTCTCTGGGCAAATGGGATAACCCCGTGTCCCTAGTCCTCTCCCCTATTCTGCTGGTCCTGGGCTATTTAATAGTTTTGCCGGCAGCAATCTTTTACAAAAAGAGAAACAATACAAAAGAGAATATATAAAGTGTTCCTGGGCAAAATTAAGGGTAACGTAATCTCCACCCAAAAGAATAAGTACCTCGTTGGCCAAAAATTACTGCTGGTGCAGAAAATTGACCTCGAGGGAAATTATATAGGGAAAAAAGACGTAATCGCACTGGACCTGCTGGATTCCGGCGTGGGTGATGTAGTCCTGGTTGCCCAGGAAGGTGATGCCGTCCAACAAATACTGGGACATAAAAATGCCCCTGTAAATTCTATTATCATTGCTATTGTGGATGATATAGACAAATAACTTTTCACTTACCACGGTAAATGCCTTGATACAGATTGATTTTGAGCATTTTGTTGCTCTGAAGCTGCTATTGAGCATTGAAGGAATTGGACCTGGAAAGATCAGGAACCTGTTGGCCAGGTTTAAATCCCTCGATAATATCCTTTCTGCCGGACTTTCCGAACTGATGGGAACCGAACAGATCAGCCAGATTCTCGCCCACAGAATCAAAAACTCCTCCGCCCAAAGAGAAGAATTCAGGAAAAAGAGCCGCGAGGAAATCAGAAAACTGGATCAAATAGGAGCCGAGGTAATTACTATATGGGATAAAAACTATCCGCCCCTGCTGAAAAAAATCTACGATCCGCCTCTCATTCTCTATGTACTCGGCTCAATGACCGAAACAGATAATTACTCAGTTGCTGTCGTCGGCACCAGACAACCTTCAAATTACGGCAAACTGCAGGCAGAAAAATTTGCCGATGAAATATCCAAACAGAATATCACACTTGTTAGCGGAATGGCAAGGGGAATTGACTCAATCGCCCATAAAACTTCACTAAAAAACGGGGGCCGTACAGTGGCTGTTATTGGTTCTGGCCTCGACGTAATATACCCTCCCGAAAACAAACAGCTCTTTAACAGCATTACCAGAAACGGTGCCGTTATCACTGAGTTCGGACTGGGAACTCAACCCGATGCTCAAAATTTCCCTCGCAGGAACCGCATAATTTCCGGCCTTTCACTGGGCACTATAATAGTCGAATCCGGAATTTCAGGGGGAGCAATGCAGACGGCTGCCTTCGCACTGGATCAGGATCGGGAGGTATTCGCCGTTCCCGGAAACCTGGGCAGCAGACAAAGCGAAGGGACTAACATCCTGATTCAAAAAGGCGAGGCCAAACTTGTGCGCAATATTGAAGACGTACTGCAGGAACTTGAGATTAAACTGAAACCGGTGATCGGCAAGAATATCCCGCCGCCAATGGCCGACCTGAATATGTTCGAGGCAAAACTGATGACTTATCTGGATGCTGAACCAAAGCAGATTGACAAAATCTCAGCACTATGCTCTATGCCTACTTCTGACTGCCTGGTCTATCTGTTGTCACTTGAGTTTAAAGGACTAGTAAAGCAGTTCCCTGGGAAAATGTTCGCAATTATCTAACCCCGGTAAGCAGCACAGCATCCGGTGCTACTTATAGTTTTTCCTGTTCTTCCACAGGAATCTGAGCCTTTCTTTTATTGTCTTCTCCTGCCCGTTTTCAGTCGGATTATAGTACTGGCTTCCTTTAAGCTCATCTGGCAGGTAATCCTTTTCGATAAAGTGGTTTTCAAAATCATGCGGATACTGATATTGCCTGCCGTAGTTTAAATCCTTCATGAGCTTGGTGGGAGCATTCCTGAGATGAAGAGGTACAGGATACATGGGCTTGTTCCTTACGTCTGAAATGGCTTTCTCAATTCCCATATAAGAGGAATTACTCTTTGGTGAAGATGCCAGGTATGTGACACACTGGGCTAAAATTATTCTGGACTCGGGCATACCGATCTTCTCAACCGAGCTGAACGAGGCTTCAGCCAATAGCAGTGCATTCGGCGAGGCATTCCCGATATCTTCAGCCGCAAATATTATCATCCTCCTTGCAATGAACAGGGGATCCTCCCCTCCTTCCAGCATCCTGGCCATCCAGTATAATGCCGCATCAGGATCACTGCCACGCAGACTCTTTATAAATGCTGAAATAATATTATAGTGCTCTTCACCATCTCTGTCATATAAAATATTCTTCTTCTGAACAACATTCTCGATCACCTCTTTTGTCAGCCTGATAGTCTCATTATTCATTTCCTGAACTACTGCCGCCTCAAATACATTCAAAAGTGTACGGGCGTCACCGCCTGAAATGTATATCAGAAAATCAAAGTCAATTTCGCTTATCTTCTGCCTGGAAAGGAAAACGTCCGTCTTTATTGCAAAGTTAAGAATGTTTTCCAAATCCTCCCTGGATAACCCATCCAGGACAAAAATGCGGACTCTTGAACGCAGAGCGGGAATGACTTCAAAGGACGGATTTTCTGTCGTTGCCCCGATTAAAATAACAAGTCCCGATTCCACAGCAGAAAGCAGGGCATCCTGCTGCGACTTGTTAAAACGGTGAATTTCATCTATAAACAGGATTGTCCGCTTGAAAAGCATCTTGTTGTTCTGGGCAATGCCGATTATTTCCCTGATGTCCTTTACTCCGGATGAGACGGCATTGATCTGAAAGAATTCAGATTTGGTCTGGTTGGCTATTATCTTTGCAATCGTGGTCTTTCCGGTGCCCGGAGGCCCCCAGAGGATAAATGAACTCAGTGTGTCATTTTCAATCATTAAACGGATGGGTTTCCCCTTGCCAAGAAGTGTCTCCTGCCCCTGGAACTCCGAGAGATCCCTGGGCCGGACCCTTTCTGCCAATGGTATCTGCGGTATTTCTAACTTATTGCTCAATCTTTACCTTTGCTACTTTTCTTCTATGACGAAAACCTTTTCGCCTTTTCTGACCATGTGATATTTTTCCCTTGCTACTTTTTCTATTTTTGCATCTCTGGTCTTTAAGGAATCAATTTCTGCCTTCAGAAGATCATTCTTCTTGTCCATTTCGTTAATGTTTTCAATCAGGGCATTTTTCTGCCGCACCAGATCTAAATATTTAAGAAACCCAAACTTGTAAAAAAAGAAAAATAAAGCGGTAACAAATATTATCCCGGCAGCCACCAGGACTATTCTTTTTCTGCCGGGTATTTTAATATGGTTTAATAACGACATTTATAAAGCCAGTTTAATTAATTTTTCAAGTAACTCGTCAAAACTTACCCCCATGGCCTTGGCCATCTTTGGAACCAGACTAGTATCTGTCATGCCGGGCAGCGTATTTACTTCCAGACAGTAGGTCCTGAAGTCCTCTGTGACCCTGAAATCCAGTCTGCCATATACTTTGCACCCAATGGACTTAAATGCCAGCAGTGCCTGCTGCTGGAGCTTTTGAGTAACATCCTCAGGAAGCTCTGCAGGAACAATATATTCACTCATTCCATGAGTATACTTGCATTCATAATCATAATGATTGTGCTTTGGCCTTATCTCAAGAACAGGTAAAGCATCCTTATCAACTATTGCTACAGCTATTTCATGACCGGGAATAAATTCCTCGATCAGAGCGGTATCGGAATATTTCAGAGCCAGGTTAACACCATCTGCAACCTCAGAGGCACTCTTGCAGACAGTAAGACCAATGGTTGAGCCCTGATCATTAGGCTTGATAATACAAGGGTAACTCAACAGTTTTTCGATCTTTTCCTTCACAGCATCTGTATCATTATCATCATGGTGCACAACAAACCATTTAGGAGTATCAACACCGTAATGCTGAAACATTATCTTAGTCATGCTCTTATCCATGGCAAGCGAGCTTGCAAGTACACCTGAACCGGTATATTTAACTCCTCTTAATTCCAGCAGGGATTGAATTGTTCCATCCTCTCCCCACTTGCCGTGAAGGGCCAGGAATGCCAGGTCAACATCATCCAGCAGAGTCGAATTAATTGCTTCAATACAGTTTCTGTTTGAGATTTCTGAAACATCACCATCTGCAAAATAATCTTCTTCGTTTTCCGGCTGATTGATTCCATAGGCCGGATCTATCAACCTTACATTGTATCCCATCCTCTTCAGTGCGTGATATATTGACTTACCGGATGACTTTGAAACCTCCCGCTCAGGTGAAGTTCCCCCAAGCAAAAGTGCGATCTTTATATTTCCATTCATAATGGTCTTCTTCTTTCTATTCTGAAATAATAATTATTAAATCTTCTTTAACAGATGCCTCAGGCTGTTTATTTGATCCCATATACCTTTTCTGCTATTTCATGCAACCTGTTGACACTTTCAGTAGCAAGCGGCTTTTCGCCACCAAGCTGGCGGGCAATAAATAAAGTGTGGGCAGTATGCTCCAGTTTTTCCATTTTATAATAGGCATCCTTAATGCTTCTGCCCAGGGTAACTGCCCCGTGATTTGCCAGAAGCATAGCCCATGAATAGTGGATGTATGGCTTAAGTGAGTCCGTTAGCTCATTTGTGGAAGGAGTGCCATAGCTGCAGAGTGGGACTTTTCCCAGTGTAAGTACAACTTCAGGAAATACCGGCTCCTCCAGTCCTTCCCCTGCTGTGGCAAAAGCGGTTGAATAAACCGGATGACAGTGAATTACAGAATTTACTTCGCTCCTCATCCTGTAAGCCAGCAGATGAATCTTAGCTTCGGTTGAGACCTTACCCGTGCCTTCCAAAAGATTACCCTCATAATCAATTTCCAGCAGATCAGTTTCCATAACCTCTCCCTTGCACTTTGCCGAAGGGGTAATTAGAATCCTGTCCTTGGAAATTCTGGCCGACAGATTGCCATCGAAAGCTGCTACAAAACCTTTTTCATATACCTTATGACAGGCTTCAACTAAATCTTGCCTTATTGACATTTTTTTTCCAACTCTTCCATGAGCCTGATATTTATTAGTCCGTCCTTACCGTTAACAAGTAAGGGCTTACCGCTTAAAAACGATTTCTGCACTGCGCGCAATGTATGCAAAAGCTTGTTCCCTCTTTTCCTGAAGGCCTTCCTCGCCTCGCCATGTATATTAATAATCAGTTTGCACGGAGCAGCCGATCTTCCTATTAGATTCTCAATGCTGATTGCACCATCATAGCCCAGTATTTCAACTCTGTTAAACCCTTTCTTTGTGTTAAAGGAGACGTTGAAAAAACCATAACCGCTCTTCTGATATTTTACAATGCCTGCAGAAAAATCATCCACTTCACTTTTATAAATGATATTATCCATCACTCCGTTTATTTCCGAGATTTCGCCGCCAAAATACCTGAGCAAATCTATCATATGCGTGCCGATATCCCTTAGGGCGCCACCGCCGCTGAGTGCCTTCTTGAACCTGAAGTTATCATTGGGCGCATAATCTACATTAAAATTCGTACTAATGGATACTATCTTTCCCAACATGCCTTTATCAATTATTTCTTTTGCCTTAAGAACAAGTGGGTGAAAGCGATACACATAATTCACGGAAAACAGTACATGATTGTCTTCGCACACCTGCACCATCTCTTCTGCCTGTGCGGAATTAAGGGCAATCGGTTTTTCACAGTGAATATGCTTACCAGCTCTGGCAGCCTTCAGAACCTGTTCGTAATGATTAACATTTGCGCTTGATATATAAACACAATCAATGTCACTCTGTAAGAATTCATCATAATTGTCAAATGAATTCTGAACGCCGAATTTCTCGGAAAGCTGCTTTGCCCTTGCAATATCTGAGCTATAAAGGGATACCAGTTTACTTTTAGGCAGCAGCTGTAGTGTAGGAATAAAAGCCCTCTCGGCAAAATCACCACAGCCGGCTACTCCCCACTTCAGTCGCCTTCCTATCTTTCCACCAATTTTTAGCATATCTGTATTCCCATAATTGTTTTTTATTCAGCCTGATTTTTTAAACCAGCCCTTGCGTGAAAAGATAATTTTCTTTTTACCAAATCATTACACTATATTTTCAGCTTATTCATCAGCATTACAATGGGCTTTGAATTCTGCATAATGTAAAAGTGAACTGCCGGAACGTTTTTGTTGAGCAGCTCTTCAACCTGCTTTAATGCCCAGTTGACCCCTATTTCAAGCACATGTTCCGGTTTTGCTTTTAATATTTCTTCCGAAAATTCCTCAGGAATATCTATATAAAAATTCCTTGGAATGTTAGTCAGCTGCGTTTTAGATGTAATAATCTTTAAACCTGGAATAATAGGTACTGTTATCCCTTCTTCCTTACAAAGCTCAATATACTCGAAATATTTACTATTATCGAAAAACATCTGTGTAACGATGTATTCTGCACCGGCATCAACTTTTCCCTTAGTATGCTTTATATCAATTTTGATATTGGGTGCTTCAAAATGTTTTTCAGGATATCCGCCTACACCGACGCAGAAATTGGTAGGTTTTGCGTCCAGTAAGCCTTCTTCCAGATATTTGCCGTGATTCATGGCAACGATCTGGGTTACCAGTTCAGAAGCATAATTATTTACGCTTCTGCCGAAACTAAGCGGCTTTTTATACGTGTTTTCATCACCCCTGATTGCCAGAACATTATCGATCCCAAGATAATGGAGCTCAATTAAAAAATCTTCTGTCTCCTCGCGTGTAAAACCCTGACAAATAATATGAGGTACTGCGTCAATATTGTATTTATTCTGAATAAGTGCACAAATACCAAGTGTACCCGGTCTTTTTCTTTTTATTCTCCTCTGTATCCCCTGAGGGGTTTCTTCATAAATTACTTCAGCTGCATGACTGGTTATATCTATGAATGGAGGATGATATTTGGCTATGTTATCTATTACTGCCAATAAGGCTTTTATATCTCCACCCCTTTGAGGCGGAATTATTTCAAAGCTAATGAGAGGACCCTTTCTATTAGCTAAATGCTCAACAACTTTCATGATTCCCCAAATTTTTAAAGGCGTAATTTAATAATTTATTTATTAAAGTTCCTGGCATTTATTGACTGCAGAATTATTATAAGTGAGTGGCATTTCCTATTTTGGCAAGAATATTAAAAGTTATTGGAGTATCATAAGTTTATATCCCGAATTTTTAATGGTATTCTCCTCCGTCGGAACCCTTAAATATTTGCCCGTAAGCCACATTTCCGTCATATCTTTATAGTGATCACTCAGCACATTCCCCGATTGACCTGTTGTCAGTATCAGGTAAAATGCCTCCGGTTTAGAAAAATCATAAAGAAACCTCATTGAAGGCCCAAGTACGGTTTCATAAGGGTTGTTGAATGAATACTCAGTATTGAATATGCTTGTACCGCTGCCTCCGATACCATAGGGCCCGATATCGATATATTTATCCAGTACACTGAATCTGCCATGGAACATATGCTTAAAGGTAACGGTATGCAGCTTTCCCCATTGCCAGTCCTGTACATTGGACCCGAAGTAGCTTTCAAAGTATCTGATTGCGTCTATCAGGCTCTTTCTTAAGATGTCATCCCTGGTTTCAATATTCTTTGTATTTTTATCGTCAAACCAGGTGGAATTATTCTCCTTAAGCATCTTCAGGATGCTCCTGTAGGGGACGTTGGCAACAAACACATATTCATTATAAAGTCCGGAACCCATCTCATCCTCAAAGGTGTTGCGCATTAAAAATTGGAAAAACACCTCAAAAATTGCAGGCACCTGGCTGTATTCACCCATATCATAATCCCAGACCTTCAAGAGATTCAATATCCCATCCAGGGTCCTGTCCTTTACCTTCACGTCATTAAATGCAGTTATTATAAAGGGTGTCATTTCCCTGACATATGGTGAAATAAAATCCATCTGATAACGCATGAAATCATTTACCGAATGCCTGTTCTTTGATTCAAGCAGTTCTGTTATTCTGGTGATCCTGGAGGGCGGCTCCCATAAGTTCGAAATATGGTAATTAAAATTTTTAACTGTCTTATTGTTAGCCGAAGCTATATAGTTCTCAGGCGGATTATACAGCATGGGCATCTCTTCAAATGGGACATATCCTTTCCAGTCATATAGATCAGTTGCTCCGTCACATATAAATGTTGAGTTTACAGAAGAACGGATGGGCAGCCTTGCCGCGCAAATATAGCCTATGTTCCCACCTTTATCGGCATATACAAAGTTCTGTCCCGGCACGTAAAAATGACTTACTCCACTCCTGAATTCCTCCCAGTTTCTGGCCTTATTAATTGACAGAATGGCAAACAATTCATCGCTGAATTCATTGCCTGTCCAGCGCATGCTTAGTACTGCCTTTTTCTGTATTTTATCCGGATACAGCACTGCGTAAGGATGAATGTCGGATATTATGGGTCCCCTGTGTGTTTCCTTGACAGTAAGCTCAACTTTTTCAGAATCTTTTACCGCAATGGTATACCTTGAATACTTAATATTTTGCCAGGCATTATTAAATTGATATTTTTTTCCGCTTGAATCCAGGTGCTCAATATAAAAATCGGCATCATCGGCCATCACATTTGTAAGTACCCATGAAATATTCTCGTTTTTGCCGATAACAATTCCCGGCAGCCCTGGCAGTGTTACTCCTTCTGCCTTCCAGTCGCCGCCTCTTATTACTGCAGCATACCACCTGCCCGGAGCCTGCAGAGCCAGGTGCGGATCGTTTGCAATGATGGGTTTCCCGCTGGCCGACCTGGCTCCATTGACAACCCAGTTGTTAGAGCCGATGTGAGTTCCATTGAATCCGATAAAATTCCTGAACGCCCGGTCCGTCTCAACAAAACCCGTTGACACTTCAGGAGATGCTTTTATGCCAGAAGGGATGATCGTTGGTGCATTTTCAGGAAAATCAGGCAGTATTTCTTTTACCTTGTCTTCACCAAGCTTCTGAACAAGATGGGTAAATGTGACGTCTGTCCACCAGCTAATATTCAGTTCCCAGGCCAGTAATTTACCGATAATCAAACTGTGTTCAGGTTTCCATGGATAGGGCTCATACTGAAGTGCGTCAAATTCTATGGGCAGTTTCCCTTTTGACTCCTTGATATAAGCATTAACACCGTTAGAATAGGCCTCAAGCATTCTTCGGGACAATGGATTTATCTTATCCATATCCCGACTGACTGTCCTGTCGATCCCTACAGTTTTGAACATTTTGTCGAATATAACCGTCCTGGAGCCGAATATCTCACTAAGCCTTCCTTCACCGGCCCTTCTTGCAATGTCCATCTGGAATAGCCTGTCGCGCGCATGCAGATACCCCAGTGCATAGGCCGCATCCTCCTCTGTTTCGGCATAAATATACGGGATGGCATACGTATCCGTATATATGCTTACTCTGGAGGATAATCCACCAAGAATCTTTACTCCTTCATACTCAGGAAGGGATTTGGACAGAAGTCTGTAGAAGAGAAAAGCTCCAACCCCCAATACAATCATTACTGATATCGTAATTGCAATTGTGTTTTTAATCCAGTTTGGCATGGTACCTTAGTCTGTTGTAATTGAGTAATAAGTCCAATCTGATTTAAAAGTTAACATTTTATCCAATATCGGCAAATTATTCGTACAGAAACATTAATTTTTATATTAATTGCAAAATTATCCTTTATGAATCCAATTGCAAATATTATTTTTGTCACGGTCCGGTACCTTAATATTAAATTTCACCCATGGAGTAAATATGCAAGAACTGATGCTTTTGTACGCCTGTTTAGCCTGCTGTCTCATTTCTCTTATACTCATTGTAATTATTGCAAAAAATATTTCTTCAAAAGGCGCTCTGCTGCAGCTCCGGAGCATTGAAGAATTAATAAAGGGAAACACTGAAAGATCCGAAAAAGCCTTAAGGGAGGAATTTGCACGCAGCCGCCAGGAAACATACTCCAACTCTTCACAGGTGCGCGGTGAATTAAATATACTGTTTAAGACGTTTGAAGATTCCTTCTTCAAGAGGATGCTGGACCTCTCCAATCTTCAGAAGTCGCAGTTAGATATCTTCAGCGACAACCTTTCGCACCTTTCAAAATCCCTGGAAGACAGGATAGAAGGTTTCCGCTGCAATATGGAATCAAAATTCAGCGGTTTTCAGGCCAGCCAGGACATTGCATTTCAGCAAGTGCGCAAAGAATTGTCAGATTCTCTGAAGAATGCTTCCGACCTGATGCAGACACAGCTGACCGGCCTGTTCCAGCTTCAAAAAGAAGAGCTCAGCCATTTCTCCTCGCAGATTGCACTTCTGACTCAGAGTAACGAACAGAAACTTGACCAGCTGAAAGATAAAGTTGAGGAAAAGCTGAAAAATCTTGAGGAACTTAATTCAGGAAAACTTGATGAGATGCGACTGGTTGTGGATGAAAAGCTTCACGCAACGCTTGAAAAACGACTTGGGGAATCATTCAGACTCGTCAGTGAGCGGCTTGAACTCGTGCACAAGGGACTGGGTGAAATGCAGACTCTGGCAAGCGGAGTAGGCGACCTTAAACGCGTGCTGACAAACATAAAGACCCGCGGTACCTGGGGCGAAATTCAGCTGGGCAGCCTGATTGAACAGGTATTAAGCCCGGGACAGTTTGAGAAAAACGTCGCTACAAAGAAAAACAGTGCATGCATAGTGGAATATGCAATAAAAATGCCAGGAAGGGGTAATAACGGCGAGGATGTACTCTGGATGCCTATCGATGCTAAATTCCCGCTTGAAGACTATCAGCGCCTGTGCGATGCCCAGGAATCAGCCAATGCCTTACTGGTGGAAGAAACCAGCAAAGCCCTGGAAAACAGGATTAAAACCGAAGCCCGCGATATTTTCGAAAAATATATTGATCCCCCGCAGACAACCGATTTTGCAATTCTTTTCCTTCCGGTTGAAGGTCTCTATGCTGAAGTATTGAGGAGACCGGGTTTGTACGATAGAATTCAGCGTGATTACAGGGTGATCCTGGCCGGCCCAACCACCCTTACAGCCATACTGAACAGCCTTCAGATGGGTTTCAGGACACTTGCAATTGAAAAACGGTCGAGTGAGGTTTGGAGCCTGCTTGGAGGTGTTAAAACTGAATTTGGCAATTTTGGAGCTATTCTGGATAAAACCAAAAAGAAACTTCAGGAAGCCAGCAATACTATAGATTCAGCCTCTGTGGCCTCAAGGAGAATTGAGAGGAAACTAAAGGATGTTCAGGCGTTTCCGGCACAAGGTAACGAAACCATGCTGCTGGAAGGAGAGGAAGAGATTTGACATAGTTTTCATACCTGCTTTTTGTTATTTTCACCAGGATTTTATGAAAATTTTATTTTAATGAATAATTTGCCGTATTATTTTGACAGGATATTAAACTTGTTCTAATTTTTCCGATAATAACCTGACAAGAGTAGCTCTTTTTGACCCTAAGGATTTATGAATGATTAAATATATACAGACGTTGTTTTATGCTGTTTTTGCTCCCTTTTCCAGTTTGATGGGCAGCAAAACAGAAACAGGTCCTGTAATTAATAGGAAACAGACCCCCCCGGAGGATGCATTTTTGCATCCGGAAACCAGCACCGATAAGCTTTCCGAGTCCAATTCTCTTCTCATGAAGGAAATTGAAGAAAGAAAAAAGATCGAGAAATCACTGCACGAATCGGAAGACAGACTCAGATTTCTTGCTGAAACAACCAAAGACGTTCTCTACCGCCTTAGATATGAAGATATGAAATATGACTACCTGAGCCCGGGAGTAAGCGCTCTGACAGGTTATACACTGGAAGAATTCTATAAAATTGGCATTACAAACATTTTAGTGGAGATTGATTTCAGAGACAGGTTTACAATAGAGGATGTTAGAAACCTGAGGACAGATCCGGATTTTAAGGACTATAGTGCAGATTATCTTATAAGAAAAAAAAATGGGGAGCTTATCTGGGTAGGAGATCATTCCTTTGCATGGTATGATAACTCAGGGAAACTCCTGGGTTCTGTCGGTGTCCTTCAGGATATAACCAAACGTAAAGAATCCGAACTCATGCTTCAGCGCCAGGATGCAATACTTAAAGCCGTAAGTTATCAGGCCGAGGTTTTCCTTAAATCCACAGACTGGCAGGAAAATATAACGGAGGTACTAAAGAGACTGGGAGAAGCTGCTGGCGTAAGCCGCGTTTATATCTTCAGGAATCATGCTTCAGATGAAACTATGCTCATGCTTTATGAATGGATTACTGAAGGTGTGACCCCGCAAATCGACAAACCGGAAATCAGGGAATCCTCATACGACCACCCTTTTAACAAAAAAGCAAAAGAAATTCTCAGTCAGAATAAAATCTTTCAGACTCTGACATCCACACTGCCCGAAGAAGAAAAAAATGTGCTGCAGCTGCAGGAGATTAAATCTGTACTTACTGTACCCATCTTTGTGGGAGAAAAATGGTGGGGCTCGATAGGATTTGACGACTGCTTTGAGGAACGGCACTGGTCCTCTCTGGAAGTGGAAGCCCTGAAAACCGTTGGGGATATGATTGGTGCAGCCATTCTTCAAAATACATACAGGGAAGAACTTATAAAGGCAAAACACGCGGCTGAACGTTCCGACAGGCTTAAAACTGACTTCCTGACGCAGATGTCGCATGAAATCAGGACACCCCTGAATACAATACTAAGCTATTCATCATTGCTGAAAGAGGAAATTGAAAACAGGAATTTCGAAGCACTTCCTTCATTTTTTGAAGTAATTGATAATGGCGGGAAGAGACTTACGCGGACTATTGATCTGATACTCAATATGTCACAGGTACAGACCGGCAACCTGGAATGCAATTTTACAAGAATTGACCTCGCAGAAGACATAATAATGAACCTGTACCATGAATTTAGTAAAATTGCCAAACGCAAGGGCCTGGAATTTTCTTTCTGTAATGATTCGGATGCTAGTATTATTGTTGCCGACAAATATACCGTCACCCAGATTTTTGAAAATATCATTGATAATGCGATAAGATTTACCCCCTCCGGTAAAATTAGCATTGAGCTTTCCAGTTGCGACAGTAATATCTCTGTGACAGTTATAGATACCGGCATCGGAATCCATTCTGAATACCTGCCCTATCTTTTTACACCGTTTTCCCAGGAGGAAACTGGATATACCAGGCGGTTTGACGGAAATGGCCTTGGCTTAGCTCTAGTTAAAAAATACGTGGAACTGAATAATGCCGAGATTCAGGTTAAATCCGCTAAGGGAAAAGGTTCGGCATTCAGGATAGTTTTTCCCAAAGGAAAATGATTTAACCCCTTATTGCCTTTTTAACACCGCCTCAGGCTCAATTTACCGGTAATTTGGGCATGTTTACCGATTAGCCGTTTTGATATTCTTTTTTTGATAATATTTTTGTATCAGGTTTAATAAACAATAAAGGAAAGAAAATGGCTGATATTAAAAGAAACGCCGGAAGAACTTTTCTGCTGGGTGGCATAGTCATACTCCTGGGTGTCCTGCTTCTTATGTCTAACCTTGGCATGCTCCAGTTCGGACTGCATGACATTATTTTCTCATGGAAAGCACTCATCATTGTAGTCGGACTAATCATGATAGTTAATGGTAATTACAGGGGTGGGTGGGTAATGATTGTCATAGGATCAATTTTCCTGATATCCGACTACTATTACCTGGATATCAGAACATTCTGGCCCGTAGTATTAATTGTGATCGGTGTCTATTTACTGTTTGGAATCCCCAAAAGGCGCTACTATAGACATTGGGATAATTACAGGGAAAATTACAGGGAAAAATACAGAGAACAGTTTGCAGAAAATGTGGCTGAACACGTATCAGCCCACTTCAAAGAAAAATATGACAGGAACTCAAACCCCTCTAGTGAAGACTTTCTTAATGAAATCGCCGTCTTCAGCGGCAGCAAGAAAACCATAAACTCACAGAATTTCCAGGGCGGAAAACTCACGGCAATTTTTGGAGGGATTGAAGTAGACCTCTATGACTGTAAACTTGCTCCTGGAAATAATGTTCTCGAAGTGGTTGCTATATTTGGCGGTATCACTATGTATATCCCCCGCGACTGGAAGGTCATTGTGGATGTTACTCCGATTTTTGGCGGTTTTTCAGATGAGAGAAGAAAAGATCCCAACATGGTTTATCCGGATGACAGGGTCCTTATAATTAAAGGTACAGTTTTGTTCGGCGGCGGTGAGATAAAAAGCGCTTAACCGGAAAAATATATGAATAATCCGCTTTATAAACTAAGGAACTTTGCATTTTACCTCTTCATATGGATAACAATTATTGTTATCCATATACTATTCCTTGCTACTGCAATCAATTTAAGCCTGCAGTACGCGGTCCTCGATAGCCTCATATTTAATATCAGTTTTATGGGACTCGGATTCGGATTCTGGTATTCGGCAAAGTTCCTTTCCTTTGACAGGAATTCCGTTTCTGCAATACTGCTGCAGCATACAGCCGCAGCTCTGTTTGCTTCACTTATATGCCAGGGTCTGGGCTATTTCCTGCTTGTTTATGTCTTTAATATACCACCACAGTATAAAATGTTTCTCTCGGAGACATTCAGCTGGAGACTGCTAATCGGTATGCTGTATTATGTCATTATGACGTCATTCTACTATCTTTTCATTTACTATAACAGCTACAGTGAAAAACTTCTTAAAGAATCTGAACTGAAATCTTTCGTAAGAGCTTCGGAACTCAGGACCCTTAAATATCAGATCAATCCCCATTTTATTTTTAACAGCCTGAATTCTGTCAGCTCACTTATCACCATTAATCCTGCTAAAGCCAGAGAAATGACCATTAGACTCTCAGATTATCTGCGCTCAACACTGGCAAATAACGAAAAACAGTTTAATCCTCTGCAGGAGGAGTTAAATAATGTGCGCCTTTATATTGAAATTGAAAAAGTAAGGTTTGAAGATAAATTTGAATTTCTTGAAGAAATTGACCCCGGGTGTAATAACATTTCCATTCCGGCCATGATGCTGCAGCCTTTGCTTGAAAACGCGATTAAATACGGAGTTTATGAGAGCCTGGAGAAGGTTACAATCAGACTAATTTGCCACATTGCAGGCAGCTATCTCACTATTTCAGTTGAGAATAATTTTGACGAGGATGGCGTACCCAGGTCCGGAGAAAAGATAGGATTAAAGAATATAAAGGACCGGCTCAGGCTAATCTATAATCAGGATAACCTGCTTATGGCCGGTGGAAACAACGGAATTTTTACAGCCACTATTTTTATTCCCATTAAAGAGGTATGATAAGTTGGAGAAAATCAAAGCAATTATCATTGACGATGAATCATTAGCAAGAGAAGTAATTAAACAATACCTGGCGTCATTCCCTGAAATTCAAATCGTGGGTGAATGCAGTAACGGATTTGAAGGCGTAAAGTTTATTAATGAATTAAAACCTGACCTGGTATTTCTGGATATACAGATGCCTAAGATAACTGGGTTCGAAATGCTGGAGCTGCTGGATGAACTGCCCGTGATAATATTTACTACTGCGTATGATCAGTATGCTCTTAAGGCTTTCGAAATTAATGCGGCAGATTATCTTTTGAAGCCTTTCTCAGAGGAAAGACTATTTGAAGCAATTTCTAAAGCCTTGCTGTTCCTGAATGACAGGAACAGACATAATAATGTGATTAAAAATATCGTCTCACACCTGGATCAGAAGGAAGAATTCCTGGAAAGGATTGTGGTTAAAAGCGGAACAAAGATCCACCTCATCCCCGCACAAACAATAATTTACATCGAGGCACAGGATGACTACGTGATGTTTTATACCTCAGGCGGGAAATTCCTGAAGCAAAAGACTATGAAATATTTTGAGGATCACCTCAATCCCGCTGAGTTCATAAGGATACACAGGTCATATATTGTAAAATTGTCTGAGATAAAACAGATCGAACTGTTTGAGAAAGAATCATTCCACGTAATATTAAATAATAACGTATCTATACCGGTAAGTAAAAGCGGTTATTCCAGACTGAAGGAAATATTTAAATAAACTCATCCTGTTGCTGGTAAAATCCACACCTGAACTGGCTGCATTTTTTACCGCTGAAATTACAGGAATATGCCAGCCATGGCGCAACAGAACATTATTGTGCCCTGAATTTCATCTTAATTTTACGTGTAATCAGTAATAATTACTGGTAATAATTACCTGCCTGGACAAAATATCCCCTTTTACTGAAACAATTCCTTTTGGCTTCATTTTTGTACATACATTAATAAATAACCCATATTATCCATGATTATCCTAAGCAGAGGTCTTTATGTTCATTAAGAAAAGTGAAAAGTATTTCAGCGTTGAAGAAGCAGCTACCCTACTGGGAAAAAGCACAGGACAAATTACACTATATATTTGGCTGCATAAGATTCCAAACGTGGAAAAAGTAGGGGAATGCTATATAATCCCAAAAGAAGAAGTCTACCGACTCCAGGATAATCCCGGGAGTTCCCAAAATATTGAGGAGAACAGGTCATATAAGGACACTTCATATTATGAGAACAGTACCTATGAGGACGGGTCCTACAGTTACTAAACCATAAAACATTGATCTTTTAATATAAATTCGTAGCTGCATGATTGCATAATTACTGCAAACTGACCGGTGTACACATGCAGCGATACTTTCCCGCTCCCCTCTTCTCATCCCGTTTTTGATTTATTGCCTGACCGGGACAGCACTTTCCACACTCCGGACAATTTCTATTTGAATAAAAAGGAATATTTTTTATTTTAGACAATAAATTTCAATTAATATTAATTACTTTTATCCAGGTTCTAAATAAGAATTCAGGGCAAAATAAAATGAAATTAGACAAAGATTTACAATCCATTCAGGAAGCCAGGGATTTAGCACTCAGAGCTAAAGAAGCCCAGCTTGAGTTCAAGCACTATAATCAGGAGCAGGTTGATAAGATAATCAAGGCCATGTCTGAGGCTGGTTACAGGGAAGCTGAACGTCTTGCCAAGATGGCTTGTGAGGAAAGCGGCTTTGGAAAATGGACGGATAAGAAGATCAAGAATGAGTTTGGAACAAAAAATGTTTACGAATCGATAAGGGACCTGAAAACTGTCGGCGTTATTGCCAGTGAATTGAATGGAAAAATTGTTAAGATTGCCGAACCGATGGGAGTTGTTGCAGCCTTGGTGCCTTCAACCAATCCAACATCAACGGCAATGTTTAAGGCTCTGATATCTCTCAAGTGCCGCAATGCAATTGTCTGCAGCCCTCATCCGCGCACTGTAAACTGTACGAAAGAGGCTTTAAGGGTAGTTTCAGATGCAGCTGAAAAAGCAGGGGCCCCGAAAGGCCTGATACAATGCATGACTATCCCAACCATTGAGGGGACAGAAGCTTTAATGAAGGATAAAAATATTGCCGTAATTCTTGCAACAGGCAGCACACCAATGGTTAAGGCTGCATACAGCTCCGGGAAACCTGCTTATGGTGTAGGTCCCGGCAACGTACCAGCATTTATTGAAAGAACGGCAAATTATAAAAAAGCTGTTGCCGATATAGTCTATGGCACCACCTTTGATAATGGTACCCTTTGTTCCTCTGAACAGGCTATGATAGTTGACAGGCCGCTGCGTGAAAAGGTAATTGAAGAAGCAAAAGCCATCGGTTGTTATTTTGTAACCGGAGAGGAAAAGGAAAAACTGGCAAAAGCAGTTGCAAAGGAGGGAAGAATTAACCCCGATATAGTGGGAATGCCTGCTGTATGGATTGCAAAATATGCTGGATTCTCTGTGCCCGAGAGCACAAGAGTCCTGATTGCTGAAATTACAAAAGTCGGCAGGGATGAACCTCTCTCAATGGAAAAGCTCTCTCCGATTCTTGCTTTCTACACCGTTGACGGATGGCTGGAAGGCTGCCATAAATGCATCGATATTCTAAACTTTGGAGGAATAGGACACTCTATGTCCATTCATTCAAACGACAACGACATTATAATGAAATTTGCCCTTGAGAAACCCGCATTCCGTATTATGGTCAATACGGTCAATTCTCTTGGTGCAGTCGGTTATACTACGGCTCTTTCACCTTCATTGACTCTTGGACCCGGTACCTGGGGCGGTTCTATTATCTCTGAAAACGTCACAGCCAGGCACCTCATGAATGTAAAGACACTTGCATTTGAGGTTAATCCCATTAACCAGGGGAATAATCTTTCTTCCCTAAATACACCAGGCACCTCTGTAAGCTTCATGCAGCAGATTGAAGACCGTCTGAGAGCACGCGCCGGTAATCCAACGGTAAATTTTACTGCTGAAAGTAAGAAACCGGGGAAAGAATCACAGGAGAAAAAACCTGGAGGGGTTTACGGAAGCGGTATCAGCAAGGCTGAAATCGACAAGATTGTCAGTGAATTTAAGAAATAAAAGTTTTATGCCATCCTGAACTGCTCAGGATGGCATAAGTTTTAATATCTGTCCAGTTTGAATTTCTCACCCAGATACAATTTCCTTACATCTGCATCATCGGCCAGCATTTCGGCAGTACCATATTTAAATATATTCCCACTGATAAGTATGTAGGCTTTATCTACAATGCTGAGGGTTTCATGCACATTGTGGTCAGTTATCAGTATCCCTATTCCCCTGTTCTTCAGGTTTGCAACAATCGTCATAATATCCTCAACGGCAATCGGGTCAACTCCTGCAAAGGGTTCATCCAGCAGTATAAACTTTGGATCTGTTGCCAGGGCTCTGGCAATTTCCGTCCTGCGCCTCTCCCCTCCGCTAAGCTGAAAACCCAGGCTTTTTCTGATATGTGTAATGTTAAGATCTTCCAGAAGGCTGTTACATTTTTCCTTCCGCTGCTTTGAGGTAAGATTCATCATCTGCAAAACTGCCATCAGGTTTTCTTCCACACTAAGCCTGCGGAATATTGAAGCTTCCTGCGGCAGGTAGCCTATACCCATGCGTGCCCTTTTGTACATAGGCAAGGAGGTGATATTTTGCGAATCCAGGTATACCCGGCCCTCTTCGGGCTTGATCATCCCCACAATCATGTAGAATGTGGTAGTCTTGCCCGCACCATTTGGGCCCAATAAACCCACGATCTCTCCCTGAGTCACCTGTACGGATACTTTTTTAACTACGGTTCTCTTTTTATAAACTTTTACTAGATCTTCACTTCTCAGTGTTAAAACTTCTGCCATGTATATATTCTTTTTTTATGTCTGACATTCTGTTTGAGTAACTTAATTAATAATTTAAATTAAGCATTTTTTCCCTTAAAGGCCTGTTTTTATATACAACAAAGGCCGGGAGTGTAAACGACAGTTCGTTTTTTTCAACAAGACTCTCCGGATAGTATTCGCTGACTACAGAGGTATAAAGCTTAACCTTGTTTACGGCCTTATTTTCAAACAGGATTTTTGCACTTTGAGAACTTGCTTTAATGAGCCCACTGGGGCCTTCATTATCGTACTGATAATTAATGCTCAGTACGTTCCCGTTAACGTCGGTATGATTAATACCGGTACTGTCAAAGTAAATTGTAATCTGGTCGCCCGAAATCTGGTCGTACCTGTTACTGAAATCCTTATTATGTGAAAGTATGAAGCCTTCATTATAAACCTCAATTCTTTCCAGACGGTTATTGGCAAGATAAATATCGACAGAATCTCCCGATAACTGCGTCTGGTCATACCAAAGAACCGGCAGAACAGTTTCGCCTGGCCTCTTATATGTAATCAGTCTGCCTGCATTCCTGTGATAAACAGAGTAGTTATTTCTGGATGCAAAGCTGCCCCTGACAATCCTCACAGAATCGGTGGCAATAAAAGTCCTGGAAGTATCATTATAGGATTCCATTATGCGTGAAGATATTATGAGCGTATCCCTTGTACCCTGATCGGTAGTATCAATCTGAACGAGCAGCGGTTTATCCGTGATCAGGGTATAGCGTTTTACAGAGTAATCTTCAAGGTGATTTCCATAGATGACTACATTGTTTCTTGAATTGGAAATTTCCACATTCCTGTCGGCAAAGGTAGTCTTTGTATTACGCAGGTGCACCATACTGTCGGCTTTGATGGTATTGAGTGAATCATATATACTCACATTGCCCACAGCAACTGCCCTGCTCTCATATTTATAGTAATTAAGCAGGTTGCACGTCATGGTTGAAACAGTATCAAATAGCTTCACATTGTCAGCAAAGAATGCCCTTTGTTCCTTGAAATAATAGTTGCCGTTTATTGCCGTCAGAATTACTTTTCCGTCATCAAGCTGAACTCCTGTATTGCACTCGGCAATTTTATCATTGCCATAATAATATCCCTTGGCAGCCTTAATAGTCAGAGTATCCTGCCTTACTATAACATTGCCTTCCAGAACGGCATTATTTTTAGCCAGATACTGAATGGCCTTATCGCAGGTTATCCTGATATTACCCTGGGTAATAATTACGTGCCCGAATACCTCTCTCAGGCTTTCACCGTTTACAACCTTGCCCGAGAGGCTGTCTCCCATGACGGTGATCATTTCCCGGCCTGTTTGTGCATTGAGCAGAACAGTACTGATTAACATTATTGCAATAGTTAGTATTTTTTTCACTTCAGTGTTCCGGTACTTTCAG
This sequence comes from Ignavibacteriales bacterium, assembly GCA_050258815.1. Lineage (GTDB taxonomy): Bacteria > Bacteroidota > Ignavibacteria > Ignavibacteriales > SURF-24 > JAAXKN01. The sequence goes on along the minus strand of JBLMZM010000025.1, from coordinate 40,524 downwards.
GAGTTGTAACAAATGTAGGTTTATAAATCACATAATTCCGAAGGTCCTGGTCGGCCGTAACACCATAACCCTGGATTTTTTCGGTTGGTGAAGTAATTGTAACAAACTTATCCGATACAATTTTTTTGTCTTTTTGCCGCCACATGAGTTCCTGAGTCCTCAGGGTTGTCCCGCTGTCACTTACGGCAAGAACACTGTCAATTGCATACATATTGTTTGTCAGTCCGTCCACCCTTCCCCTCAGTGAAGTAAGAGTAGAAGTCTTCTGCCCCAAATCATTGTAAAAATCAATTCTGACGGTATCGAGCAGAGTTTCCCTGCTGTCCTCAAATGCCCTTGCATGAGCTGCATTCAATACTGCCTTAAGCTTACCCTCATCGGTGAACAGCATTTTAAATTTCCAGCTTTCCTGATTTGGCATCCTTGATTGTTCTATGCCCTGCAGGACAGGCGGCTTGATTTTTTCTTCAGAACAGCCGTTCACCATAAGAAGCATCAGCAAACTAATAACGCCGGGAACCAATCCGGAGATTTTCCAGTGACCGGTATGGCAGCAGACGGATGATTTTTCACGTTGACTCATCTTGCCTGAAGGCCCAGCTTTACGAGGTCATGAAGATGAATTATGCCGACAGGACGGTTGAGATCGTCTGTTACAATCAGAGAAGTTATCTTAAAATTTTCCATATACTGCAGTGCAAACGAGGCCAGGAAATCGCCTTTTATTGTTTTGGGATTTTTTGTCATGACGTCCACAGCCTTTAATACTTTAATATCCAGTGTCTTCTCAAGCAGCCTTCTGAGATCGCCATCAGTGATAATACCAATAAGTACGCCATTATCATCAACAACGCTGGTTACACCCAGCCGCTTGGAGGTTATCTCCAGTATGGAATCCTTTAGTGAGGCATCCTGCCTTACAACCGGAATATCCTCACCTGTTATCATCAGTTCACAGATCTTCAGCGAAAGGCGTTTACCAAGACTTCCACCAGGGTGCAGCATTGCAAAATCTTCCTTTGTAAAGCCCCTTAGTTCCAGCAGAGCCATTGAAAGGGCATCACCCATTACCAGGGTTGCTGTACTTGAAGCCGTTGGCGCCAGATCATAAGGGCAGGCTTCCTCTTTAACCCCCACATCCAGCACAATATTGCATTCCCTGGCTACTTTGGAATTCTTATTACCTACCATTCCGATAAGAACAACATTCAGTCTCTTAAGCAATGGTATCAGGTTTACAATTTCTTCTGTATTTCCACTTTTTGAAATAAGTATAACCACGTCATCTGCTCTTACCATACCCAGGTCACCATGCAGGGCATCTGTCGGGTGCAGATAAATTGCAGCAGTACCTGTAGAATTCATTGTTGCTACAATTTTACGGGCAATGAGTCCCGATTTCCCCATACCGGTAAGAATAACACGGCCATTTGATTCATATATTTTATTAACTGCACGCGCAAAATCTCCGTCAATTCTTTCTATCAGGCCTGCGACGGCTTCTGCTTCCTTGCATATTACTTCTTTTGCTTTTTGTATAATTTGTTCGATAGACAATTTAACCTCATTTAAAAAATTTGAAAAAAGGCCTGGTTTTTCCCGGCGCCTCTTTTTTTGCAAAGAGCGAATAATCCAGCGTAACCTTCTTCCAGTACTTATTATAGATCAGAAATGCTGAGCCTATATCCTGATCTGTTATATCATTTTTTTCTTCAAATATCAGCTTCGAATTCAGGGCTATTGCGGGATCTTTAATTTTTTTGATTCGCATAACCTCGTTATAAAAATTTGTAACCGGGATCAGATGATTAATTCCGGTACTGCTGTCATACACCCATATTTTTTTATGGCCGGGGGCAACAACCAGAACAATCTTATCAGTAATAATGTGAATCTCTCTTACACCGGAATTATCCCCCGGAGCATTTTTGCCAGGCATCCAGTCGGAATAACTCCACCTGCTCATTTCAGTCAGTTTTTCGGGTATCAGATTATTACCTGCGGCAGAAATATCAAATTCAATCTGCCCTTCGGTTTCCTCGTGTATCAGCACATAAACTTCAGCTTCTTTATAGTTTATTACTCCAATAGCAAATACCGGAGCCGAAGGTATGGTGTCATCAATAGCAGTACCTTTCTCCCCCAACACCAGATTTGTGCTTCCAAATCGTCCGTAGCCAACAACAAACAGCTTTTCAATCTTCTCCCGGTATTCCCTGTATCCGTTTCTGCTGGCCGGGAGAACCGAAAACAGCCAATCCTTTTCCCGTGCTGAAAGTTTCCTTGGAAAAGCCTCGCCATTTCTGGGTAATTCAATATTACCTTGAATCATTTAAGCCGCTTTCTTTTGCTTTAGTAATCATTTCCAGGATATCCGACAGTACCGTTCTTTCTTTTGTATTTCTGGTTACATAATTTACGATTCTTTTAACTTCTCTTCTGGCCTCCCGGGGAGCGGCACTAAAGCCTGTCTTCATTAACAGGGGAATATCCAGAATATCATCGCCCACATAACCAATGTTCTCATACGTTAAGTTATGCTTTCTTAGCAGTTTTTCTGCCTGCGAAACCTTATCAAGTGAGTGTGAAAAGACCTCTTCAATGCCCATTTCACGGATCCTGTTAATAATAACATCATCCTCACTCCCAGAAATAACCCCGCATTTAAGACCCAGTCTGTATATTCTTTCAAGGTCTGTTTGCAACAATTCCAGGCTATTTTCAATATGTGTCTGCCCCGCTGCATTTTCATTGTCATAAAGGACAACGCCGTGCAAATCAAACAGCAGGAATTTCAGTTTATCTAATTTGCTAAAAGGGACCATTTGTTTTTACAATCTCATCAATTTTCTTAATTTCCACCAATAACTTTTTAAGGCCCGAAAGCGGGAACTGGCTTGCAGCATCACTTAAGGCATTTTTAGGATCCGGGTGAATCTCCATGAACAGGGCATCTATGCCCACAGCCACGGCCGCTTTTGCCAGATATGGTATAAATATTGGCTGTCCGCCTGATATTCCGCCCTGTGATGGTACCTGTACGGCGTGCGTAGCATCCATTACGACAGGAAAACCAAGTTCTCTCATTATGACCAGGGATCTCATATCTACAACAAGATTATGGTACCCGAATGTGGTGCCACGTTCTGTAAGCAGTATTTTACTGTTGCCAGCTGAAAGTACTTTTTCGGCGGCATGCTTCATGTCTTCAGGAGCCAGGAACTGCCCTTTTTTTATATTCACTGCCCTGCCGGTTCTGCCTGCTGCGGTCAGAAGTTCAGTCTGCCTGCAAAGGAATGCGGGAATCTGCAATATGTCAGCAACTGCCGCTGCCGCCTCTGCTTCCCTTTCGGTGTGAATGTCTGTTAAAACCGGCACATTCAGACTGGTTTTGACCTTTTCTAATATCTTTAAGGCTTCCTGTTCACCAAGGCCGGTAAAAGAATTGAGACTTGTTCTGTTTGCTTTCTTATAGCTGGATTTGAAAATATAAGGTATGCCCAATTCGGACGTAATTTTAACTGCTTCCTCAGCCGTCCTCAAAGTGAGTTCTTCGTTTTCAATAACACATGGACCAGCAATGAGGACAAATGGCAGATTGTCGCCAATCTGAATATTATTAATTTTTATCATAGGAAATGGAATTATTCTCCGAAAAGATTGCCTGACTCGTTTATTTTATTTCTACTGAACCCGAACCTTATATAGGCCAGATCCGTAGCTTCGCGTCCCCTGGGAGTACGCTGTATAAATCCCTGCTGTATAAGAAAAGGTTCATATACTTCCTCAATGGTCCCCGGGTCCTCATTTACTGCTACTGCCAGGGTGCTTAGACCTACCGGTCCGCCCTTAAACTTTTCGATTATAGCGAGAATAATTTCCTTATCCATCTCATCCAGACCGTATTCATCCACATCAAGGGCACTCAGTGCTTTTTTAACGATTGCCAGGTCAATTATTTTTTTATCCTCAAAATCAGCAAAATCCCGCGTTCTTCTTAACAGCCTGTTGGCAATTCTGGGTGTCCCGCGCGAACGTTTTGCCAATTCCAGGGCTGCCTGATCCTCGATATTAAGGTTCAGCAGGCCAGATGATCTTTTGACTATCCGGCTTAACAGCTCAGAGTCATAATAATCCAGGCGTGACTTAATACCAAACCTGTCCCGCAGCGGGGCGGTTAATAATCCGGCTCTTGTAGTGGCACCAATCAGTGTATACTTTGGCAGGCGGATCTGAACTGAACGGGCGTTTGGACCGCTGTCTATCATTATATCCAGTTTGTAATCTTCCATTGCTGAATAAAGGTACTCTTCCACAACAGGGCTAAGACGGTGAATCTCGTCAATAAAGAGTACGGATTTTTCTTCAAGATTTGTCAGCAGCCCGGCGAGATCTCCCGGTTTTTCGAGTACTGGTCCGGAGGTAATCTTAATCCTTGAGCCCATTTCATTTGCAATAATATGGGCAAGAGTGGTTTTCCCCAATCCCGGAGGACCCGTCAGAAGCACATGATCCAGGCCTTCATCCCTTTTTAGGGCAGCGGTAATAAATACCTTCAGATTGTCGGTAATCTTTTTCTGCCCCATAAATTCATCAAACCGGGAGGGACGAAGAGCCTGCTCAAACTGTTTTTCCTCTTCTGTCCGGTTTGAATCGGTATCTGCCGATTTTCTCATTGGATTTTACTCTTCAGTTATTGGGCTTGAATTTGCCCGGAATTCATGTCTTTCTTTTTAATAAAAACTTTAATTACCTGGAAACCCTGCACCATGCTTATCATGAGTGTGATCATCAGCAGGGCGGCACCAATTGTGCTCCAAACGTTGAAACTTTTGGCAAACATGTTCCAGAGCCCGATCGACCAGGCACTTCCATACAGAATGACTATATGAACCACGTAAATTGGCAATGTATTTCGACCTATGTGGACCAGTAATGCCGGAATATGATGCAGCTTGATAGCCAGATACGATACGACGCTGTTTAGCAAAAGAACAATTCCCAGCCGGAAAAAAATGAGATTTGGACTTGTAGTCCAGAAATTGCTTTCGTTATAAATTGCCACTTCAAATGCATCACCAATCAGTGAAATTGCTATGAATAAAAAGGATGCATACAGCAAATGACGGCTGAACTTCAGCGTTTTGAATACTTCTGTATTACCCGCCAGAAATGTTCCCAGGACGGCCCCGCAGTAAACGAAACCGGACCAGGGTACCAGAGGGAATATTGAACCCGTCCCCTGGTAAAAATATCCTGCAACAGGCAACGGCAGAAATGCACCCCAGTTAATTTTTGAGAAAACAGGATATAAAGAGAAACTGATAAATGCCACCGTTGAAAACAAAATACTGTCCCTGATCTTGAATCTCTCAGCCAGATAAAACAATCCGACCAGCGATAAGATACCAAATGCAATAAGATGCAGTACGTCCACGGCAAAAAAAGTCTGCCACTGATATGAGGTAACATCCTTGAAATAAACAATATAAGGTGTCGGATACCTCAAAAGGTACGCAAGGCAAATTAGCAAAAGAAACCGTTTAATCCCTTTCTTAGCCCTTGGATTCTCAGAAAAGGGTACTTTGTTCAGCCTGAACAGATAAGAGAAGACGGTACCCGCCGTAAAAAGAAATATCGGTGCGGTCAGCCCCCTCATAAAATACCAAAAACTAAAAAAAGGAGAATCGAAAGTCCTGTAGCTGTCGGCGAGGAATGTATCTACTGTATGTCCCTGAACCATCATTAGTACGGCAAACGCACGCATCAAATCGATAAATACGATTCTGTTTTTTTTCTTTTCTTTAAGCATTATACTCTAAAATCACTCCCAGTGTGTCGTTTCACATAAATATAAAATCTTAAAATTTAATATTTTAAAATACGCAATCTGTCAGAATTATTAAATAGTTATTTGAAGCAAGTTGTTACAATCAGATAATTAACACAATTTGCAAAAATATCTCGTTAAAGTGAAGTCTAATAATAAGATCGGCTGAAAAGCGGTTCTACCGGGTAAGGAAAGATGATAGCCGACAAAATATCAGCTATCATCTCAGATTTTTACTATTGAAAAGCAGATAAGACGTATCTCATCCGGCTTAATCCCTGGGATGGGTATTGCACCAATCTTTAATAAAGCCGATTACTTTTGAAGTCGGAGTTCCGGGTGTAAATAATTCACCCACACCGATACTCTTTAATTCATTCAGGTCGCCTTCGGGTATTATTCCCCCGCCGGTCAGCAATACATCATTCAAGCCTTTTTCTTTCATAAGCGACATTATTTTGGGAAATATTGTCATATGAGCACCTGAAAGAATGCTGATTCCTATAACATCCACGTCTTCCTGAATTGCTGCCTCTATAATCATCTCAGGCGTCTGTCTTAAACCGGTATAAATCACTTCCATTCCGGCATCCCTTAAAGCCGCAGCAATAACCTTTGCTCCACTGTCGTGACCATCAAGTCCTGCTTTTGCAACTAGAACTCTTATTTTTTTATCCATTTGGTTCTCCTTTTTACTTGATTTCCTGCCGTATTTTATCGGCAAAATTCTTCATTTCCGATTCTCTATATTTCTTAAGATTAAGCATGAATTTAATTTCATCATTAAAATAGCGGGGTGTAATGTGCATATGAAAATGAAAAATTGACTGCCCGGCAGCAATCCCGTTATTAGAAAAAATATTATAGCCGTCAGGTTTCAGGCTTTTCATCATTGCATCGGTTACGATTCTTGTAGCATGGATTAATGCGTGCAGATCTTCCTCCGGTATATCCAGAAAATCCACACTGTGTACTTTGGGCACTACTAATATATGTCCAAAGTGAATCGGTTTGATGTCGAGGAAAGCTATTACCTTTTCATTTTCAAAAATGATCTCAGCATCCGACTTACCGCTAATTATATCGCAAAAAATACAGTTCATAAAACTTTTTCTTAAAATATTATATTTCCCACTAATATCCGGCATAAACAGAAAGAAAACTCAATACCGGTAATATTAAACCGATAAATATTTTTTTGTCTTGCTGAAAACACCGAATAATCCTCCGGTATGCACAAACAATACACCCGTATTCTTTTTATTCTTCAGAAAATTTTCGTTAAAAGCATAAAATGCCTTACCTGTATAGGCAGGATCCAGGATTATACCTGTACTTTGTGCAAACGATTTTATTACACGCAGCTTTTCATCTGTAATATTTTTATATCCTTCCACAGAATATCCGTCCATAACTTCCAGGTTCTTTTCATCAATCCGGCAGGGCAGCCTGAATTCTTCCACGCACTGTTGTGCCAGAGACAGTATCTTTGCTCTTATCTCAGAGGCAGGATAAAGCACGTTTACAGCAATAATCTTTGTATTGAGCTTGTTCATCGCAGCTCCGACCAACAGACCCGCACTGGTTCCACCCGAGCCGGCTGCCGTCAGTATCCCCTTGATCTTTTTAATATCAGTTTGCTTCTTCAACTCATCAATAAAATTTATATAACCCCATATTCCCAGCGCAGATGAGCCGCCTTCAGGAATAACAAAGACCTTTTCTCCCTTCTTTTCAAGCTCAAGCCTGTTGGCCTCCATGATCCCGTCTACAGAAAAATATTCATTTTTTGACAAATAGCATATTTCCGCATCCAGAAACTTATCAATAAACAGGTTGCCTTCGGCTTTCGTGCTTTCTTTACCCCAAAGGAACAATTTAGTCCTTATCCCTGCTGCCTTTGCAGCAGCCACTGTTGCCCTCGAATGGTTCGACTGCTCGCCGCCACACGTAAAAATCAGCGTTGCCCTGTTTTTTTTTGCTTTGTACAGAAGGTATTCCAGTTTTCTGACTTTATTGCCAGATAACTCCAGGCCGGTGAAATCATCACGCTTGATTAAAAAACTGCAATCGTTGAACTTCAATTTCTGAACAGGGGTTGGAATATTTGCCAGAGGAATTCTATTAGGATAAATCATATTATGTATTAGGTTACTCTATATTTCCGTATTAAAGTGAGTTTTATAGTATTTTCTTGCTCTTTCCAGGTCCTCAGGAGTATCAACCGACATGCTTTCCAGCTCTGTTACCACGATCTTTACCTTGAAACCATTCTCAAGCATGCGCAGCTGTTCCAGTTTTTCAATCTGCTCCAGATCAGTTGGCGGCAGTTCTGTAAATTTCAACAGTGCATCCCTTCTGTAAACATAAAGGCCAATGTGCTTATAAATATCAACCGTGTGAATCCTTTCAAGATTCGAACGGGCCTCCCTTACATAGGGAATGGGAGAACGCGAGAAATAAAGGGCAAAGTTGTTGTAATCAAATACAACCTTGGGTATCGATGGCGACTCCAGTTCCTCAACTGTTGTAATTTTTTTGGCAAGTGTGGAAACGCTAACCTTTTCATCAAAGAACAGGGGCTCAATAGCCTCGTCAATCATCCTGCCCTGAATAAAAGGCTCATCTCCCTGAATATTTACTATTATATCGGCATGTGCAAAATTCCTTGCAACGTATGCAATACGGTCCGAGCCGGTCGCAATATCCTTGGGAGTAACAATAACCCTTGCGCCAAAACCTCTTGCAACCTGGGCGACCTTTTCATCATCAACAGCAATAATTACCTCATGCAGCAGTTTAGATTTCAGACTGCTTTCGTAAGTATGCTGAATCATAGGTTTTCCACCTATGTCAGCCAATGGTTTTCCCATCAACCGTGTCGATGCAAACCTTGCAGGAATAATACCAATATTCATATAGTAGTTTTTTTATCTTTTATTAATTTAGTCAATGCTGATAACTTTTGGAACCTTGAAAAACGATTCTGTGGCTTCCGGGGCATTCTTAAGCACGGCTTCACTCGGTAATGAGTCCATCAGGCTGTCCTCCCTGAGTACGTTGCCCGTTTCAACAGGATATGAAAGCGGTTCTACATTCTCCGTATCAAGTTCATTTAATTTATCCACATAAGAAAGTATCTGATTCAGCTGCCCCGTAAAATTTTCCAGTTCGGCTTCATTAAACTTAAGCTTTGCTAATTCTGCAATATGTTCGACATCTTTTCTGGTTACCGACATATGTTCCCTGTATCTTCTGTTATTAAAAATTTTACTTTGCTATACAAAGATAAGAATTGTATAATTAAAAATTAAATTATTATGTCAATAATTACCGGATAACTCAGCATTTGCTGCCGCTGCCTTCTTTATTGCCTCTATTCTTTTTTTAATCGAAGGATGGCTGTAGAAGAACCATTCTATAACCGGATGAGGATCTTTATCCCCCAGATTCTGCTCATTCAGTTTGTCCAGCGTATTCATGAATGCTTCAGGCTTTCCGGTTGCCAGGACCGCATATTCATCCGCCTGAAATTCGAATTTCCGTGAAATAGCACTTGATATGGGCGTCTGTACCAGTCCCAGCAGCATTGCCCAGAGTGATATTACAGGAACAGCAGCTACTTCTGTAATAGATGTGAAATTGAACCAGGATATTGAAGCTGAATACAATACCGACAAAAGGTACAGCGTCAGAAAACTGAATACCGTACCAATAATTATATTTTTAATAATGTGCTTATATCTGAAGTGTCCCATTTCATGGGCAATTACCGTCTCAATTTCATCAAAGGAGTAATTATCAAGCAGCGTGTCACCCAAGAGTATTCTTTTGGTCTTTCCCAGACCTGTAAAAGCCGCATTGGCCTTTTTTGTATTCTTACTCATGTCGAACCTGAAAACGGCCCTCAGCTTCATCCCCGCCCCGGAAGCGAGCTGTTCAAGCCTGTCCTTCAGCTCCTTATCCTCCAGCGGTGTTATTTTGTAGAAAAGCGGCATTATTACCACCGGGACGATCCTCGCCAGTACAACTGAGAACAGGAACAGAATAATGGCAAAGGGCAGCCACCACAATTCCTCAAATCGGTTCAGCACATAGTAAAATATAAGTAATAACGGAATACCTATTACCCCCGATACAAACACCCCTTTTGCTCCTTCCCATAACCAGCTGAGAAAAGTCTGGTTGGAAAGGTTAAATTTATGTTCAAGATAAAAATCAGAGTAATAATTTATGGGGAAAAACAGGATTGAACCCGCCAGCCCTGTAGCTGCCACATACAGAATGAAAAGTATATAGCTGTTTGGAATAAAACCTGAAAGATAGTTTTCGAGTGCCTTGCTGTAGCCCAGCTTCAGGAAAATAAGGATGAGCAGAAATGTCAGTATCCCCTTACCTATCCCGATTCCTATTTTGATATTATTGTATTTTTTAGAATCCATCCTTTAACATAGCTATATTCGGGTTGTTTTTCAATTAATTATAGAAGAAGCCCGGAGTTCCCGGATCGCTTTAAAATAAAAAAAGCAGCCCGCAAATGGAGCTGCCCTTAAAAAAAAACTGTCATTTCTTTTTCAGCTTTGTACCGTCTTCATTCAACCGGGCTGCATATTTTGCCGGGTCTTTTTTAAATTTTGTTAGACATTTATTGCAGCATAAACCGTAAGTTTTACCATTGTATGTATAGGTATGGTTATTGTCTTCAAGATCTTCACCGGAGACTGGACAGACTTTATTAAATACTTTTTCACCGGCTTCAGCAGTATTGCTCTTTGAAACCTCCTGTTTTACCACCTCTTGTTTATTAACCTGCTTTTTTTCCTTCTGCTGGGCATTGATACCCACGCCTGCACATAAAAATAATACAAAAGTAAATACAATAAGGTTTTTCATATAAGGACCCTTCCGTTATTTTTCAGATCAGTGATTAGTTAATAAATAGCTTAGTGCTATTTTAGACCTACAACTTTATTTAATCTAAAAAAGTTCTGCATTCATCCAAAATATTTTTTAGGAAGGTTGCCCCGGAAAAACAGATGCCCTAAATGTTTTTAACCTCATTTTCAGGCAGCCAGCCTACTTTTCCATCCTTTAAACGGATTTTAATCCATTTTGCCAACTTGTCTTCCAGATTTACCTTTATACCCTCATGAATTAAAAATGCATCGCCGCTGCGTTCGTCCGGAGATAGCTTCACGGTAACAGATGGTTCCACAACCACTCCATAATGCCTGGCAGTATCGTAGTTGTACTTTGCAATAAGTATCGTAATGGAGAATATAAATATCAGCAGGAATACCGTGCCCGAAATGAATGCCCACTTCTGCAGCGCTATTCTTCCGGAAAGGAAATAGAGCCCTATGGCCGCCAGCAGTATGATATACCACGCAAAAGCTGTTAGAGTCCATCCGTTTACAGTGAACATGTTTACCAGGGCATCCCACCATCTGATTAGAAACAGTGTTGGCATTGTTTCAATTTTATCTACCGTCCTGGCATTTGCAATTTTCAGATTGTATATAATATCTTCATCATTCGGATCCAGCTTCAGGGCTTTTTCGTAATTTAATATCGCATAGCCAATCCTCCCGGCCTTAAAATAGGCATTGCCCAGGTTGTAATACAGCTCCTTGCTGAACTGTCCCGAACTAAGCACCTTTTCATAGGCATCAATTGCCTGCCCGTACTGATTCTCCTGATAGAAGGTGTTGCCTTTTTGCAGCATATCCTCGGCTCCGGAGGCAAAAAGCATGAGAGATGGAAAAAGTATTAAAAAGTATATGATTAAATATTTCATAATTGTATTACTATAATAAACGTGAAAATTCTTTGGTTACTTTCAGACTTTATTTTTCTCCAGTTCCACAATGATCTGGACGGCCTGTTCATACATTTCCTTCATTGCCACAGAACCATTACTCATTGGCGCAAAGCGGGCAAATTCGCAGTGGTCGATTGCCTGTTTGACCCTGTCAACGGTCTCTTCCGGTACATTGCTGTTCTGAAGCTTCATTATTGCATTATCCAGCGTAAAGGAAGCTTTTGGAATGTGCAGCTTATCTTCCAGATACCCAAAAAGAGCCAGCGAAATATCGGAATAAAAATCCTTCTGATTGTTTGATTCCATGGATTTCTTTGCGGTTTTCAGCCTGTTGCGCGCCATTTTTTCGGCTCTAGTGTATCTTAGAAGCTGAACATTGCCATTCAGCCTGTCGTTTCTTTTTTTCCAGACTACTGCACCACTCAACAGAACCAGTGGAAATATGGCCGCTGCCCAGAATCCGATGCTGTTTATAAAAAATCCGCCATCATGCGTAAGGTCACCTGTATTTGTCTTAATAAATCTTATGTCCTCTCCAAGCAGCCTTACATCCTCTTTGTTAAATCCTGCTATGTTCTGGTCATTACTGCCCTCGCCTTTTTCAACATTTATCTGAAATGCCTGCGAAGTTATAGTAACATATCTTTTTTGCCTTGGACTGTAATAGCTGAATTCAACCGGTGGTATTTCTTTCTTCCCCTGCACCCTTGGCACAATCAGGTATTCCACTGATTTCTGCCCAGATATGGAATTCCCGCTTCTGTTTACCTGGTCGCTCGTCTTTGGTTCATATTTCTCAACACCGGCAGGCAGTTTGATTTCAGGTACTTCGAGCAGACTTATGTTGCCGGTACCCGAAATATTCAGCTTGAGTGTAACCGGGTCATTTGTCCTGGTCGAATTCTTATCCAGGGACGCCTTAAAGTCAAATTCTCCCACTGCACCATGAAAGGAGGCAGGCACGTTTGCCTGTGGCAAAGGCATCACGTCAATTTTCAGTACATTAGATTTTGCATTATATTCAACCGTCTGTCCCTGGTTAAAAAACGGGTCATTAAAAAATTCATCAAATATATCCCCGCGTCTTCTCTGCTTTGGTACAATTACGGGTATCTTCAGCTCAAAAGGCGTTACAGATAACTGTCCGGTCTGCGTCGGAAATAGGGCTGCTTTTTTCAGTACTCCCACGTGATACTGCTTGCCATTGACCACTTCGGTCGTAAAATTAATAGTCCTGGAGCCATCCAGCTCCTCTGCCCAGAATCCCTGGTATGAAGGAAGCTTGGAAACCTGAGGCGAAGAAATATCCATCCTCGTATACAGTTTGTATGTTATTGTTACCTGTTCGCCTTTCAGGACTTTCTGTCTGTCTGCAATAGCACGAATAAAAACGTTGTCTCCGATATTCTGGGCTGCCGAAGAAGATGGCTGATTCTGCTGTTTAGACCTGGGATTTGCCTGCCCTTTGGTAACAGTTATCCGTATGGGTTCTGTCCTGTATGTTCTGCCCTTAAATTCAATTGAAGCAGAACCAATAGTAAACCCTCCTGCATTGTCCCCCTGCAAATAATACAAGAACGTCAGTGAAGCAGAAACAGCACCATTTACTACCTGCATGCTGGTACCCTGGTTTGGTCCCGATAAAACCCTGAAATTCCTGAAATCAGGTGCCTTGAAATTTTTCAGGCTGTTTAACTCATCTCCGCTGAACTGAAAGGAAATCTGGAACGGATCCCCCTGACTTACTGTAGTACTGTTGACAGATGCAGTAAATGATTGTGAATAAAGTGGAATACCCGCAGATATAATGAGTGCTGTCAGTAACACAAAAAAAGTTATAATTCTTGTCATACACTTAAAATTTTTATTTTAATAAATCGTACTGCGCAATTAACTCTGAATTGCAATGAAAGGATCCGGTGACCGGACTTCCTCTCACTATTAATTTTTATTTGTAATTTTTAATTGACTTCTTCTACCAGTCTTTGTCAGTTTTAATGGGTCTGCCCTCATGTTTCCGCAGCTTTTTCTGCAGATCCAGCTCATTGTTTTTAAGCGCATTTAAGATGCGCTGGGCCTCTTCCCTGGACATTTTATTTTTGTCCTGCTGCTGATCCTGCTGCTGATTCTGTTTATTCTGCTGCCTGGTATTATCCTGTTGTGCCTGCTGGTTTTGGTTCTGGTTCTGATCGTTTTTCTGCTGGTCTTTATTCTGATTCTGTTTATTCTGGTCCTGCTTGTTCTGGTCGTTCTTATTATTCTGATTCTTATTGTCCTTGTTCTTATCCTGCTGATTGTTCTTCTGGTCCTGTTTCTTATCGTTTTTCTGCTTGAGCAGATTAAGGGCATAGGACAAATTGTATTTTGTTTCCTGATCGTTCGGATTCAGCCGCAGGGCTTTTTTATAAGCATCAACGCTTTCCTGCAGTTTCTGGGATTTCAGCAGCGAGTTACCAATATTATGAAACGTTTTTGCCTTTAAGGACTTATCAGTTGTTTTACTGAGAGCCTGCTGATATGTTTTAAGCGCTTCATCATATCTCTCCTGTTTGTACTGAGCATCCCCCAGATTAAAATAGGCGTTGAAATTATTCGGCACTTTTTCAACACCCTTCTTAAAATTAACTTCAGAGTCGGAATATTTCTGTTTATTATATAATTCCACCCCGTCATTTACCAGTCCGCGCACGCTCTGGGCCTTTGCTGCTCCCGGCAAAACCAGCAGCAGTAAAACCGGTACAATTACTATAGTCCCGTAAATTTTAACTTTATTAAACAATGCTTTCATATTTCTTCTTTTTAAAATCTTTGTTAACAGGTATTATTCCAGTCCCAGTCTTCTGCTTATTTTAGTCCACAAGGCTGACTTTTTTTCCGGTATAAAAAATTCCACAATAAGAAGCAGTACCGCCAATGCTAAGAAATAATAGTATCTGTCCTCATAATCAGTGACTCTGAGTGTACCGAATTCGGTTTTATTCAGCCTGGAAAAATCCTTATATATTGATTCCAGTTCATTTTCATTATTGGAACCCCTGTAGTATTTGCCCTTGCCTTCCTGGGCAATCTGCTGGAGTATATTTTCGTCAAGCCTTGTGAAAACAGTATTACCGTCCTTGTCCGTCTTGTATCCTGCCTGCTGCCCCTGAGCGTTATAAACCGGAATTGGCACACCGTTAGGTGAACCAAGGCCAATGGTATAAACGCTGATATTCTTTTCCACCGCACTCTTTACAGCCTCCAGCACATCCCCTTCATGATCCTCCCCGTCTGTTATTACAACCATTACCTTCTGTGTCCTGTCATTTTCCCTGTAGGATTTTGTTGCAAGTCTAACAGCGGCTCCGATTGCAGTACCCGGCTGAGGCACAGAGCTGACGCTTACGGCATTAAGAAGCAGGTTGGCGGCAGCATAATCTGTAGTAAGCGGGAACTGAATATAAGCGTCACCCGAGAAGATAACAAGTCCGATCCTGTCGCCTCTGAGTTTATTGATCAGTGAGGCCACGGCATGCTTTGCATTCTCAAGTCTGTTTGGCTTAATATCTTCGGCCTTCATGCTCAGCGACACATCCATAAGTATGAAGACATCAATACCAGTCTGCTTTACCTCCTCATACCTTGTCCCAATCTGGGGATTGGCAAGAGCCAGAATAAGCAGCACATAAACAAAGAGTATAATGGAGCTCTTGATTATGTATTTTACCTTGCTCCTTTCCGGAGAAAGCACCTTTAACATTCTGGCATCCGAAAACTTTGCAAGAAGTTTTTTCTGGTTTCTGTATAAAAGCCAGAAAAGAACTATCAGCACCGGGACAATATATAGAGCTATAAGATATTCTGAATGTGCAAAGCGAAACATAAACAACTTCTCAATTCTGTTTTGAAAATATTAAATTCTCTCATTGAAATATTAAGGTATCTTTCTCAATACCGTTCTTGAAAGCGCAACTTCAAATAACAAAAGAATTAGTCCACCACCCAGCCAGCCATAGAACAGTTCCTTTGCATTCCTGTATGATGTAACTTCAATCCTGGTTTTCTCAAGCCTGTCGATCTCCTGGTATATGTCCTCAAGTTTCTTGTTGTTAGTAGCGCGGAAATATCTCCCATTAGTAGTCTCGGCTATTTTCCTGAGCGTACCCTCATCAATTTCCACGGGCATATTCTGATATCTTATTCCAAAAGGCGTCTGGAAAGGATAGGGAGCCTCGCCAATCGTACCGACACCAATTGCATATATCCTTATGCCATATGTCTTGGCTATCTGGGCGGCGGTCAACGGATCTATTTCGCCGGCATTGTTAACTCCGTCTGTCAGCAATATTATGATTTTGCTCTTCGAGTTGCTGTCTTTCAATCTGTTAACACCATTTGCAATTGCCGTACCGATGGCCGTTCCATCCTGTATCATACCGCTTTTAACGTCTTTTAGCAATCCCCGCAATACCGGATAATCAACCGTCAAAGGGCACTGCGTAAAGCTTTCATAAGAGAAAATAACCAGACCGATTCGGTCTGAGGTCCTGCCCTTTATAAAATCATCAATCACTTTTTTTGCGGCTTCAATTCTGTTGGGTCTGAAATCTTCGGCCAGCATACTTCCTGAAATATCAAGGAGCATAGCAATATCAATTCCCTCGGTATATATATTCTCTCCCGATGAATAGGTCTGAGGTCTTGCCAGCGCCACTATAAACAAGGCCAGGGCAAGCATTCTCAGAATCGCCGGCATGTGTCTGAACTTTTCCTTTGCCGAGGGAGCATATCCGCTAAAAATCTTTAATGAAGAATAGGTAAGTGAAGAAGCCTTGTGCTTCCCGCTCCTCCAGTACCAGAATGCCATCACCGGTATAATGATAAGAAGGTACAGGATTCCGGGATATGCGAATGAAACATTATTGAACATCCCTAACCTCCTGCGATTCTGCTGCTGCTGCAGGTACCGGTACGGTTATTTTAACTATCTGATAAGCCTGCTTCATCATCTCATCGTTAATGTTGTCCATAGGAACAAATTTTGCAAATTTTACCAGGTCAGCGTTATTCAGAAATTCCGAAGTAGTTTCATGAACGGGACCTGCTTCCTTAATTCTACCCAGAGTATACAGCAATTCACCAGTTGTAATTTCGAGTGCGGGAATATGAAACCGCTGCTCAAAATACCTGCGTATAATTTCAGTAATTTCAGAATGGTATTCCTTTATGCGTCCCGACTGCCAGAGTTTCTTTGCTTCAAGTGCTTTTAAGGCATCAAGGGCTTCTTCATGAGGTTCTTTTCTTATCACCTTCACAATGCCTCTTCTCTGCAGTCTCTTCCTCCTGAAATAAAAGAACAAATAAGCTGCTATTCCGGCTATGGCAAGAAAGGCCAAAGCCCATATTAAAATGAGCTTCCAGTCCAGAGGAATCTTTATGGGCTCTTTTACGTCCTTTATTTCATCCCCCTCTTTAATCTTCATTGTATGAACCGAAAAGAAGACCTGATTGGTCAGTACTGTTTTCTTTTCGCTGCCGCCTGCACTATAGGCAACTGCAATGGGAGGTATTCTTACGTCCCCTGAATCATATTTGGAAATTACGTACCTAAAGGTCGTAGTAACCCTGTTGTCTTTTTCCTCTGAAGCCGGAGCTAAGGTCTCAATGAGCTCAGCCCCCGAAAGACTATCTTTTATCGAAGGAGGATTAATATTAATTCCTTTTCCCGAATTAACGGTAATTGTATAATTAATATAGTCTCCGACCTCATAGCTGGAAGAATCAACAGCAGCCTTTACGGATATATTCTGTGCAAATGAAACTGAACTTAACAGTATCAGGACTGTAATTATAACACCAGTTTTTAATTTCACCATCTTCTCTCACGCAATCTGAAAAATTCAATTAAAGGTTTTATATATGTCTTGTCAGTCTGTATTTCAACTGTATCCAGGCGGCTTTTTAAGAAAATCGATTTTCTTTCTGCTATGCTCTTTTTCCTGTTTTCGGTGAACCATTTCTGCAGATGCCTGTTGTTTGTATCTATATACCTGTCCTCACCCGTTTCAGCGTCTTTCAGTTTAATCAGACCTACTTTAGGCAGAACCATTTCTCTTTCATCGCTGAGAACAATTCCCACAAAATCATGTTTCTTTCCTACGATGCGCAATATTTTCTCATAGCCCGAATCGAAAAAGTCTGACAGCAGAAACACAATGCTCCTTTTCTTAATAGCATTGTTCATGTACTCAAGCGCCTTCTTAATATTTGTCTCTCTGCCCACGGGTTCAAAAGACAGGACTTCACGTATAATTCTCAGTACGTGTTTGCGCCCTTTGCGCGGAGGTACAAATTTCTCAATCCTGTCGCTAAAGAGTATCAGCCCCACCTTATCGTTGTTCTTCATGGCCGAAAAGGCCAGTATTGCACTCAGCTCAGCTGCAATCTGCTGCTTGGTTTTCTCCAGACTTCCGAATAATAACGAGCCGCTAAGGTCAACCATCAGCATAACCGTAAGTTCGCGCTCCTCCTCGAATACCTTGATAAAAGGATGTCCAAACCTTGCAGTGACATTCCAGTCTATATTCCTTATATCATCTCCGAACTGGTACTCCCTTACTTCAGAGAATTCCATGCCTCTTCCCTTGAATACGGAATGGTATTCACCTGAGAACACCTGATTCACGACTCCCTTGGTTTTTATTTCGATCTGTCTGACCTGTTTTAATAATTCTTTTGTAAGCATAATTCACGAACACAGTGTTAAAAAGATATTTATATGTTATTTTACCGGCCTGACAAACCGGGCATTCAGGGGTTTCCTGATGCCCGGTTTGAGGTATTATTTTATTATCAGGGCACTTCGATCTTATTAAGAATTTCCTGGATTACAGTTTCTGTCGTAATCTCTTCGGCTTCAGCTTCATAAGTTACTGCAATACGGTGCCTGAGTACGTCCATACAAATTGATCTTACATCCTCAGGTATTACATACCCTCTTCTCTTTATAAATGCCATTGCACGGGCCCCAAGAGCCAGATTAATAGTTGCCCTTGGAGAAGCGCCATAGCTTATCAGATCGGCCAGGTTCGGCAAACCGTATTCTTTTGGATTACGCGTGGCAAAAACTATATCCAGGATATAGCGGTCTATCTTTTCGTCGACATAAATTTCCTGTACAAGATTTCTGGCTTTAAGAATATCCTGAGGAGTAATTACAGGTTTAATAACGCCGTCATTCAGGTTATTAATATTCTGCTTCATAATCTTCAGTTCTTCTTCACGCGTGGGGTAAGTAATCTTTATTTTAAGCATGAACCTGTCCACCTGAGCCTCAGGAAGCGGATATGTACCCTCCTGCTCAATCGGGTTCTGAGTTGCCAGGACCAGGAAAGGTTCCTCCAGCTTAAACGTCTCCTCGCTGATAGTTATCTGCCGTTCCTGCATAGCCTCAAGCAATGCGCTCTGTACTTTGGCAGGGGCACGGTTTATTTCATCAGCCAGAATAAAATTGGAGAAAATGGGACCCTTCTTAATGAAAAAATTTCCATCTTTCTGGTTATAGATCATTGTACCCACAAGATCTGCCGGCAACAGATCAGGGGTAAACTGAATTCTCTGGAATTTGGCTTTCATGGCAGACGCCAGGGATTTAATGGCGAGTGTTTTTGCCAGACCAGGGACACCTTCAAGCAGAATATGCCCGTTTGATAGCAGTCCAACCACTAGGCGCTCCACCATTGCCTTCTGTCCTACTATTACCTTGCCGATTTCCCCCATTAGCAGGTCAATAAATGCACTTTCATTTTTAATTTTCTCATTTAATTCCGTTATATCCACAATCGTCCTCATCTATTTTCTTGAAATTTATAGTTTTTACATTTTCAAAATTGAATAGGTTTCAGTTTTTTTTCTATTTCTTGACATTTTCCCCGTCACTCAGGTTTGTTCATCTCACCCATGACAGGGATGCCTGTCAGTCCACTTTCAGGACAGCAAACTTCAGATATGAGGTTTCCTCCATTGCCGGCAGGCGCGGATGATCCAATGAAGCCTCATTGAAATGGATCAGCTGTACAGCCCTGTTGGCCTTCCTGGCGGCATTATTTATTATTGCCAGAAACTCAGCCTTCTTCAGGTGATAGGAGCAGGAAGAGGTGACAAGAAAACCATTTTCCTTCACAAGATTAATTGCCATCCGGTTCAGCTTCTCATACCCCTTCTGGGCCATGGGAAGGCTCTTTCTGTTCTTTGCAAACGCAGGAGGGTCTATCATTACGACGTCAAATTTCCTGTTTTCACTTATCATTTTCCCAAAAGTGTCGAAAACGTCGTCAGAGATATACTCGGTCCCGGTTTTCAGTTCATTTAAGGCCATGTTATTCTTTACACTTTCAATCTCAGATGAAGAACTGTCGAGGAAAGTAACCATTTCAGCACCGGCGCGGGCTGCATGCAGGCCAAATCCCCCGGAATTACAGAAACCATCCAGCACAGTTTTTCCGGCAGATATCCTTTCTATAAACACCCTGTTGTCGGCCTGGTCGAAATAGAAACCGGTCTTGTGTCCCCTTGTAAAATCAATTTTATAGCGTATATAACCATCATCTATTATTTCCGGCTGTTGCCCGCCAAGATAAATTGTGTCTTCTTCAGGCAAGCCTTCCAGTTTTCTGAAGTATTCCTCGTTTTTACTGAATATATTCTCCGCACCCAGCTCATCTTTCAAAATAGAAGTGATCATTTCTATGTTCTTCTGCATGCCAAAGGAATAAACCTGCATTACATAAGTATTATTATACTTGTCAATGATCAGCCCGGGCATAAAATCACTTTCACTGAAAATCAGGCGGAAAGAATTTCTGTTGGGATACAGAATTTTCCTCAGCCCGTAGGCTTTTGTTATCCTGTCCTTAAAAAACTGATACAGGTCATCAATCTTTGAGTGACTCAGCACCCTCAGGGCTATGAGTGAATTTCTGTTATAAAATGCGGTTCCTAAAAAAGTATTCCTGAAATCATAAAGGTCTACCAGGTCGCCGTTATTAGCTTCCCCGTTTTGTGTTGCGATTTCATTGCTGAAAACCCAAAGATGCCCGCCTTTAACACGGAAATCTTCTTTTTTCCTGAGAATAATGTCTGCCAAATTCTTTCCTTTAAATTATTTATTATCGAAAAATAGCATAAAATGCTGTAAGTTTTAAGTTAAAATTTTAAATACGGATTTTGTTTCTGAATAGTGACCGGATAAGGGAGGCAATTATAAGTAGCATGAATCTTAATAGCGGCGTGCAGCCTGAGCTTGAAATCAGGCTGCACGTATTATTCACATGTTTTAATGGCTCAAACGTTATCCATTACCCTGTTAAGTTTTTCCGAAACCTGCTGGGCTACCTTTTCAAGTTCCGGATTTTTGACGTTCTGCATTGAGACCATCGGATTTATTGAGGATACCTCAGTCTTTCCATCTTTAGTCTCCTGAACAATAAAATTGCACGGCAGCATGGTTCCTATCTTATCTTCCACCTGAAGCGCCTTGTAGGCAAAAGGCGGATTGCACGCTCCAAGTATCCTGTAACGCCTGAAATCCACGTCGAGTTTCTTCTTCAGTGTTTCTTTTACGTCTATCTCAGTCAGTATCCCAAAACCTTCCTTCCCCAGCTCTTCAGTCACCCTGGTTATTGTTTCATCAAAGCCCAGATCCAATGTTTTCGTTTTGTAGTATTCCATTATTCCTCCATCCTTTTATTTTTTTAATATGATGCAGAGGAGCTGATTTGGTTACAGCCAAATCAGACACTGTGATTCCCGACAGCATTAAAAAGAACAGAATAATCCTGATCAGCCCATCCCTTTGAAACTGTTTTGTTAAGTATTTCCTGTACGGCTTCCAGTGCCGTAGCATTCAGACCGAGCGATCTTGCCTCGTCAAGAGTCAGCCTGACGTCCTTTAACAGGTGTTTGGCAGGAAAGTTTACTTTTGAAAAATCATTTGAAAGCATATTCTGAAGTTTCGCGTCGAAGGTTTTTGCATAAAGTGCACTGTTCCGGAGTACATTCATGAACTGGTCAGTATTAATTCCTTCTTTCATAATTATGCTTAGGCTGAGCGAGAAAGCAGCAGTCAGTGAGGCGATCAGCTGGTTGAGCGCCAGCTTCATAGCCGCGGCTTTGCCAATTTCTCCGATGTACAATGGTTCGGGACCGAATATTTCCAGAAATGAGCGCCATTTTTCATATTGCTCTCTGCTGCCCCCCATCATTACAACAAGCTTTCCATCCGTTGCCTGAGGTACACTGCCAAGTACAGGAGCTTCAATGTATTCACCACCGGCCTCAATTATCCTGCGGGCTATTTCCCTGCTTTCAGCAGGAGCAATGGTACTCATCTGTATGATAGTTTGTCCCGCATATTTTTGTACCTCATCAGTGCCCTGGAAAAGAGCTTCCTTTACTGCATTTCCATCGGAAAGCATTAAAACCACTATCTCCGCCAGCTGCCTGGCCTCATGAGCCGTAAGGGCAACTTTTGCTCCCTTTTCCTTAAGAGGAGTAGTCTTTTCCATAGTTCTGTTGTAAATATAAAGCTCATTGCCAGCCATCAGAACACGTTCTGCCATAGGACGCCCCATGAGTCCCATACCAATAAATGCAACTTTCATTTCAAAACTCCTTTAATATTTAAGTATTACTAATTCCCGGATTCTTTACTTAAGCAGTCCCTTATTAATGTGTCACTGCCGATATTGGCTTGCCCCCTCCGGGAATTCTCATGTATTTACTATCATAGTTATCTTTTTTTAATTTATCAACAAACTACTCAGTGTACTTAATATCCGGTGAGTGATCATCTGATCCTTGTATCAGCAGGATAGAAACACTCATGGCCTTTCCGGCAAATCACTGATATTGATAAATTATTGATGATTATAAATAATAAGACCGGAAATTACCTGAAAAGCTATAGTAATAAGCACAGATGGGTATTGAAGGATTGGATGGATGAACTGAAATATAATAACCCGGAGCAGGAGGTCAGCAATCAATTCACGAAATATGCCTGCCTACTGCTCCAGATCTTGTAAAAATCTACTTTCCTGATAAGAGATCCACCGGATTTAATTCGATATCTTCCTCACAGTAAAATGGTTCTCCGTAATCTTTACCAATCTTGAAACCATAAAGCTGTGCTCTTGATTCAACGAATTTCATAAAATTCGGCTGACTGATGAATGTCTCCGGCTCAACGCTTTTGGGATTAAAGAACTGGGTTGAATAAGCCCTGACTGCCTTCATTTTGTCTTCAAACGAATCGCTTACATCGACAATAAATGATGGAGTAAAAGCATATGTCTGCATGTAATAAAACAACTTTTGAGGCCTGTAAGCGTCCTGTTTTTTTTCTTTATCGAAAGTCTTGATCTTCTCCAGACCTGCACTGAACATTGCTCTTTTTACAATAGTACTAACGTCAATATGATCCGGATGCCTGTCATTGAAATAAGGTGCAAAAATTATTTTGGGTTTGTATTTGCGCAGGCACATAACAACCCTGGTAATATTCTCTTTTGAAACACTGATTCCGCCATCGGGTATATGGAGATTTTCCCTGATTGCCGCCTTTAAGCATATTGCAGCCTGGAAAGCTTCTTTCTGGCGAATTTCGGCAGAACCACGGGTACCTAATTCCCCTCTTGTAAAATCGATAATCCCGACTTTCAACTCATTTTTTGTAAGTTTGGCAATTGTACCCCCCATTGCCAGTTCCGCATCATCAGGATGCGCAGCAAATACGAGTGCATCTAAATTCATAGGCTGTCTTTTATTGGTTGTTTTTGGTTAGGTCAACATAATAAAAATATTTAATTAAGTCATTACATCTCTCAAATTTTATTTTTTATTTATATTTTTAATTAATTTTCCCCTAAGTTATTATATTCATTGCACTTTCAGAAATATCTATAAATTTATTCACTATTGATTTAATTTATAATTACTTATATTTGCCATAATTTTTTTTAATCAGATAAATTTACCAAAAATATATGTACAAGATCAGATCAGCCGAGTTTCTTGCCCCGAATATCAAGAGATTCGTAATCGAAGCACCCAAGATAGCCCGGAAAAGAAAAGCCGGCCAGTTTGTAATTATCAGAATCAAGGAAGGCGGGGAAAGAGTCCCTCTTACAATAGCTGATTCCGATTTAACTGAAGGTACAATTACAATTATTGTACAGGGAATCGGGAAAACCACAAAAGAACTGAATTCACTGAATGCAGGAGACTCAATACAGGATGTCGTTGGCCCGCTTGGCAAACCATCCCATATTGAATACTTCGGTACTGCTGTCAGCATTGGCGGAGGTGTCGGAACTGCAATAGCATATCCCACAGCCGTTGCCCTCAAACAGGCGGGAAATCATACCATTTCAATAATCGGCGGCAGATCGAAAGAATTTGTAATTCTTGAAGATGAAATGAAGCAGGTATGCGACGAGGTTTATCCTACGACTGATGACGGAAGCTATGGCTATAAGGGATTTGTGACACAGAAATTACAGGAACTGATTGATTCAGGAAAGAAAATTGATTTTGTTCTTGCAATTGGACCCATCCCAATGATGCGGGCAATTGCCGAAACCACACGCCCCTATGGTATTAAAACAGTGGTCAGTCTGAACCCTATAATGGTGGATGGTACTGGTATGTGCGGCGGATGCCGCGCTACAGTTGATAATAAAACCGTTTTTGTGTGCGTGGATGGACCTGAATTCGACGCCCATCAGGTTGACTTTGAACTCCTGATACAAAGAAACAGGAGCTATATCAGCGACGAAAAACTGGCCCTCGAAAAACATGAATGTAACTATGATAAAATGTTTGAAGGCAAAATGTAACTGGTGTGCGTACCGGATCTCAATGATTAATTAGCGGAGTATTAAAATGGAAGAAATTTCGAAAAAAGATAGAATGAAAATCCCCCGTCAGAAAATGCCGGAGCAGAATAGTACGGCCAGAGCTTCAAATTTTGAAGAGGTGAACCTGGGCTTTACCGAAGAATTGGCAAGAATGGAAGCCTTAAGATGCATCCAGTGCCCTAAGCCAACTTGTACTCAGGGCTGCCCGGTGGGAGTAAATATAAGGGATTTCATTGCACTGGTAGCTGCAGGAGATTATCTTGGGGCTGCTGCAAAAATTAAGGAAGATAACGCTCTCCCTGCAGTTTGCGGCAGAGTATGCCCACAGGAAGAACAGTGCGAGTCGGTCTGCGTGGTCGGCAAGAAAAATGAACCAGTGGGAATTGGACGGCTTGAGAGGTTTGTTGCAGATTTTGAAAGAGAACACACTGGAATCCGTACCCCGGAAGTAAAACCCAAAACCGGCAAGAAGATCGGTATTGTGGGCAGCGGTCCTGCCGGCCTCAGCTGCGCTGGTGACCTGATACAGATGGGACACGATGTTACTGTATTTGAAGCCCTCCATGAAATTGGCGGCGTACTGGTCTATGGCATTCCCCAGTTCAGACTACCCAAGGAAATCGTAAAGGCCGAGGTTGAAGCACTCAGGAAATTAGGCGTGGATTTTCAGACTAATGCAGTTATCGGCTTTACTGACACGGTTGATGAACTGCTAGCTAATGGCTATGACGCAATCTTTGTTGCCGTTGGCGCCGGACTCCCTTACTTCCTTAATATACCGGGTGAAAACCTTAACGGCGTATATTCATCCAACGAATTCCTTACACGCGTCAACCTGATGAAGGCTTATAAGTTCCCTGAATATGACACCCCCGTCTTTAACTGCAAGGATAAGAATGTGGCTGTCTTCGGCGGCGGCAACACGGCAATGGATGCCGTCAGAACTGCCAAACGCCTGGGCGCAAAAAACGCTTATATAGTTTACCGCAGATCAGAAACAGAGCTTCCTGCGCGTAAAGAAGAGGTTCATCACGCAAAGGAAGAAGGAATTCAGTTCCTGCTGCTTGAGAATCCGCTTGAGTTTATAGGTGAAAATGGGTGGCTTAAAAAAGTCCACCTCCAGAAAATGGAGCTCGGTGAGCCTGATGCTTCTGGCAGAAGAAGACCTGTTGCAGTTGCCGGTTCTGAACACATGATGGATATTGATATGGCTATTGTTGCAATTGGCAACGGCTCGAATCCCATCATTCAAAAAACTACACCCGATCTTAACTTTAACAAGCGGGGAAATGTAGTAGTTGACGAAACGACAATGAGAACATCTAAAAAAGGAGTTTTTGCCGGCGGCGATATTGTTACGGGCGGTGCAACAGTTATTCTTGCTATGGGAGCCGGAAGAAAGGCTGCCGCAGCCATAAATCAGTATCTGACTGACCCTCAGAATAATTGGTAGACCAGCTGACATAAAAACGGTGTTTTCTCAATATTTAAGAGTAAGAAATGACAAAAAAGCGGTTACTTACTGTATTATTTACCTTTTTACTCCTCTTTACTGCATGCATGGTATATAAAACACCGCTTGGTAAAGGGGACAGAATTATATTTTTCGGCGATTCGATTACACAGCTGGGCGATAAACCCGGCGGATATGTTACAATTGTAAGAGACAGCATTAATGCTAAGTATAAAGGCCTGGGTATCGACGTTATTGGCGCTGGAATAAGCGGCAATAAGGTGCCAGACCTGATTGCAAGGCTTGACAGGGACGTGCTTTCCAAGAACCCAAGCATCGTGGTGATTTATATCGGCATTAACGACGTATGGCACTACGACCTGGGTATCGGCGGAACACCAAAAGACAAATTTGAAGCCGGCCTGAAGGAAATTATAGGAAAAATCTCCGATAAAGGGGCAAAGGTTATTCTTTGTACGCCGAGCGTTGTGGGAGAGAGATCTGACAGTCTTAACAAAATTGACCCGATGCTCAATGAATATGCCGATATCAGCAGAAAAGTTGCGGGAGAATTAAATATCCGCCTGGTAGACCTCAGGAAAGCTTTCCTCGCATATGAAGCTGTAAATAACCCGAAACAGCTGCACGAGAGCATCCTGACCCGTGATGCAGTGCACCTGAACAACAACGGGAACAAATTCGTTGCACAGCTAATGCTTGAGGCTCTGGAACAATAAATTAATATACTGCGGGATAAGACACCATTATCCCGCAGCTTCCCTCCGGTAATTCCTTTCACCAGAGTTCACCTGAATAAAACCCTATCCATTTTTTTAAGTTTTATTTATATTGCAATTTCAATTATTTGACTAACAACCTGAAATCCTATGAATCCTAAATATGAAGCTGTTATTGGACTCGAAGTTCATGCTCAATTACAGACAGATACAAAAATTTTCTGCGGCTGCTCCACCAGATTCGGTAACCCACCGAATAGCAACGTGTGCCCGGTTTGCCTGGGACACCCTGGCGTTCTGCCCGTACTTAATAAGAAGGTAGTGGAGTTTTCCGTTCTGATGGGTCTTGCTACAAACTGTACTATTAATAATAGATCTGTTTTCGCCAGGAAAAACTATTTTTACCCCGATCTTCCCAAAGGCTACCAGATTTCCCAATACGAACTGCCCATCTGTGAACACGGATTCGTGGAAATTGAATATAAGGACGGCTCCAAAAGAAATATCGGCATTACGCGCATCCACATGGAAGAGGATGCAGGAAAATCCATACACGACCAGGCATATGAAACCCTGGTGGATGTTAACCGCTGCGGCGTTCCGCTCATGGAAATCGTGAGCGAACCCGACATGCATACTCCCGAAGAGGCTTATCTCTATCTCTCAAAGATCAGGCAGATTGTACAGTACCTGGGAATCTGCGACGGCAATATGGAGGAAGGTTCTCTCAGGTGCGATGCAAACATTTCAATCAGGCTCAGGGGCGAAACCAGACTAGGTACCAAAACCGAAGTTAAGAATATGAACTCATTCCGCAACGTGGAAAAAGCCCTGAACTATGAAATCGAACGGCAGATCGAGGTGCTTGAAGAGGGCGGGAAAATCACACAGGAAACCCTGCTCTGGAATGCGGACCTGAACGTCGCTACCTCGATGCGCAGCAAAGAGGAGGCTCACGATTACCGCTATTTCCCCGAACCCGACCTGATGCCGGTAGTAATCAGCCCTGAATGGAAGAATCAGATCTCGGAAAACCTCCCGGAACTTCCTGATGCCAGGGAGCAGAGATTCCAGAGCCGGTACAAACTCCCCCGCTATGACGCCTTAATACTCACGTCTTCAAGGGAACTGGCGGATTATTATGAGCAAGCGGCCGCTGTTACGCAGGATTATAAGTCGGCAAGCAACTGGATTATGGGTGACGTGCTTAAAATAGTAAATGAAGGGAAAACAGATATTCAGGACTTCCCTATCCATCCGGAAAACCTCGGCAAACTGATTAACCTCATTAACGATAACACCATCAGCGGAAAGATTGCAAAGGACGTTTTCCAGGTAATGCTTTCAGAGGATAAATCGCCGGAAGTTATAATTAAGGAAAGAAATCTGGTTCAGATTACCGATACTACGGAACTGGAAGGAGTAATCGACAGAGTGTTGCAGAATAACCCCGATGATGTTAAGCAGTTCCTTTCCGGAAAAGATAAGGTCATCGGCTTTTTTGTCGGTCAGATCATGAAGGAAACCAAGGGGAAAGCCAATCCCAAGGCTGTTAATGATATACTGAGAAGCAAACTTAATGCATTAAAATAAAAAAAGGCCTGTACGGAGTTCCCGTGCAGGCCTTTTTAATATCACAAATTATCAGAGAAGATTAAACTTAACTGCAACAAGTGCCTGAGCAGTTAAAACTCTCCATGCAATGTCGCTCATTACGTTAGTTATTCCATATCCAAATGATACCTGCGGAGTTAAGTATAAGCCACTGGCAATAGGAATATCTAATCCGGCACCTAACTTCAGTTCAAAACGTGCCAACAGGTCGTTATATTTAATTTTAGCAGTCTCTTTTGTGTTGTTATTGGCATAGGCAGGTGGAAATGTTTCAGATGTAGTCTGCTCGCCTGATCCTTCAACATTAAAACCAACCGATGGACCCATTACAAAGTAGAACCCGCTATTTGGTAAATTCAGCTTGAACAAGGGTTCGATTAGAAAATAAGCCAGACTTACTGAATTTTCAACAGAAACATTAGATGTAACTGAAGCACCTGTCTGCTGATCACGGTAATTTCTGGTACTTTCTTCTGTCCTTGATCCGCTCCTGTTATCATAAAATTGCATATTTGTAATTAATCCGATAGTCGGTGTGAACGACATATCAACGGTACCACCAATAACGAAACCAAAACCATTTCCAGACTCAATATCTGAGCCTGTGTGCAGATTAAAATTCATCCCAACCTGAGGACCTAATTTTAGCCTGAACTGAGCCTGGCTACTGTTTGAGGAGGCGGATATAATTAAAACAGACAACACTAGTATTGTCAAGATTTTCTTCATGATTTTTCCCTTTCTGATTGTTGCTAAAAAAATTGGGACGCGTGTAGGGGAAAAATTTATCCCCTTGCGTCCCAAAATAAAAACAAAAAAGTACATTTTCAAATAACCTAAGTCAAAAATAATGAAATTATTTGCTCAGGTTGGAATTTACAAAATCCCAGTTTATCAGATTATCAATAAAGGTAGTAAGATAATCAGGTCTCCTGTTCTGATAATCCAGATAGTAGGCGTGTTCCCAAACATCAACCGTCAGAAGAGGTTTTTCGTCATGTGCAATCGGTGTATCAGCATTCGGGGTTTTTGTAACCTTTAACTTGCCGTCTTTTTCAACCAGCCATGCCCAGCCGCTTCCGAATTGCGTGGCACCGGCATTCTTGAACTCTTCAACAAACTTTTCATAGCTGCCAAAATCCTTTTCGATCCTTTGGGCAATCTGACCGCTGGGCTTTCCCCCACCGTTGGGCTTCATACTGTTCCACAGGAAAGTATGATTCCATACCTGTGCCGCATTGTTAAATAAACCCATTTTGGATGTATCGCCGGCAGTTTTCTTAATGATGGTTTCAAGATCAGCATTTGCAAGGTCTGTCCCCTCAAGCATTTTATTCGCATTCGTAACATATGCATTATGATGCTTGTCGTGATGAAATTCAAGTGTTCTTGCACTTATGTGAGGTTCCAGTGCATCTTTTGAATAAGGCAGATCGGGTAACGTAAGAGCCATTTTTTCCTCCTTTTTTATTTAACTTTAGGACTGCGTCTTTTTAGCTTTGCCCGGAATGGAAATTTGTGCTTTCCTGAAAACGCAGCTCTGCAATTTGTCCTGAATATATATTTAAATAAACAATGAATTACGGATTAATTAAGGAGGCTGAAGAAATAAATGAAGTATTTAATTTTTTCAACCTGAAAATGAGCATTTAGTTAAATACTAAATTTATCTATAAAGTAATAAATTTTTGGTATTTCGCAACAAAATAATTCTGCAGGGGGGATTTTTTCAACAGATCACTTACGGGAGATCATTTCATGAATAGCTTCACACATCGTCTTCTGCTCAATTCCAAGGGACCTGAGCCTGAGGGTATCCATCGATACATCAGCAACTTTTGGTAAATTTTCAACTTCATACATAGAAGTCCTTTCCAGAAGTCCTGTACTGAAACCGCACTCACTGCATAGTATCTGTCCCATTTCATATCGCGACAGCCTTTCCCTGCCCCCGAAATTAATTGTTTCACCGGAAGCGGGCATGTCTGCAAGTATTGCAATAATCCGTGCCGCCTCTGTAAGCGCTAAAGGAGTTCTGTACTGATCATGAAACAGGCGCACGCTTTTCCCTTCTTTCAGACTCAAATACATCCTGTGAAAATGATTAGTCGCATGGTTGAGTCCGAATCCGTATAACAGAGAGGTCCTAAGAATAATGTAGTTTTCCATTACCTCCTTAACAGCTTCCTCACCCAACAGTTTGGTAGAAGCATATAGTGAAACAGGATTGACAGCGGCATTTTCCTTCAGCATCTGTCCCTTGCTGCCGTCATACACCAGGTCAGTTGACGTATAGATCAGCTTTGCCCCGTATCTGGCACATAATGCGGCAATTGATCTTGTCGCCTGAACGTTGACTCTATGTACATATTCACTCTCTAATGACTTAACGGCATCCGGGGTAGAAATAGCGGCGGTATGGATAACCACCTCGGGATGGAAACCCTGAAATATTAATTCAAGCGCCTTTTCATCTGTGATATCGGCATGCGCGGAATTAAAATCCGCGCAATTGCCCACATGTTCATGATATAAGGTGAGGAGGTTAAACCTGTCTGCTGATGCCAGGTTCAGGTACTGTCCGAGTAATCCGCCCCCGCCCGTTACTAAAACCCTTAAGGCAGGCATATTTTCCCCAGAATCGTCTCTTTTCTGGCACCGGTAACACTTGGCAGATTGGAGGAATTGCCGGAAATGGTTTCATTGGCCAGGATGGCAAAGCATATTGCCTCCTTGGCATCGGATGATAACCCCAGTTCCTCAATATTTCTTAATCTCACTTCATCACCGAAGTAATTTTTCAGAGAGCGGATCAGCGCCCTGTTCTTTGCCCCTCCCCCGCTTATTATCAGCTCATCAATTTTAATTCTTTCCCTTATAAATTTTTCATAATTCCTGAATATGCCATAAGCCGTAAAATCCGTAATTGTTGCAAGCCAGTCCTCCGCCGGAATATTCTTATACTCCTGCAGCAGATCGCTCAGGAAACCTTCACCGTATAGCTCGCGTCCGGTTGACTTTGGCGGTTGTTTTTCAATATACGTATCCTTTGCCTTTAGTTTATCCAAAAGAACCCCGTTAACCTTTCCGCTCAGGGCAGTCTCACCATCCTTGTCATATTCATTCCCCGTTAGCTTTCTGGCCAATATATCAATCATCATATTTCCGGGTCCCGTATCAAAGGCCAGAATTTCAGATCGTTTTGCCCCTTTTTTAAGGATTGTAAAATTGGATATCCCGCCAACGTTCAGCAAAGCCCTGTTATGGTTGTCTGAATAAAGCAGCAGATAGTCAAAATATGGAACAAGCGGCGCTCCCTGACCATCCAAAGCCACGTCCCCTGTACGGAAATCACCTACGGTAACCACACCCGTAAGCTTTGCTATAACAGCAGGATCAGCTATCTGCAGGGTTGAACGTACCTTGTAGCCAAACATTTCTTTGACGTCAGGCAGGTGATGGATCGTCTGGCCGTGGCTGCCGATGAGATCCACGTTTTCGATGGGGAAACTGCTTTTATTGCACAAGGCGTTTATTGCATCCACATATATCATCGGGATAAGAAAATTAAGCCTGCAAACGTCTTCGACGTTACTGGTTTCCCTGACTGAATTCTTAAGTACCAGATCCTTCAGCCCCTCCGGGAAAGGATAGTCAATAAACCCGATCTGATTCAGTTTCGTATTCTTTCCGTTCCCGGTGATCTCGATCAGTACGGCGTCCACCCCGTCAAGCGAAGTACCCGACATCAGTCCAATCACATACTTCTTTTCTTTTTTGGATAGTAAATTTAAGTTTTGCATATTCGTACTCTGTGTTTATATTAATAATTCTGCGCAATAATCTCATTTCAAGGGCAGAATGATATTTTCTTACATCAAGTATTTGAGTTATTAATGGGTAAAACAAAACATATTCTCGGAGCGCACACCTCAATTGCCGGAGGTCTCGACAAGGCAGTTGAACTGGCTGAAAAGCTGAATTTCAAAACCATGCAGATATTTACTAAAAACAGCAACCAGTGGCATCCGGGCTCCATTGATGAACAGGTAGTGGAAAATTATAAAAATAAACTAAGTAAAACAAAAATATATCCGGTTATCTCTCACGATTCTTACCTGATTAACCTTTGTGCAGTCTCCCCGGAGCTGTTGAAAAAATCAATCGATCAGTTCACTCAGGAGCTGAAGAGGTGCGAACAGCTGGGAATCTCATACATGAATTTCCACCCGGGAGCACACACGGGCCGTGGTGTGGAGGACGGGCTGAAAGTAATTACTGAATCCATCAACATTGCCCATCAGAATACAGTGGGATTTAATGTAAAAAGCATGCTGGAACTGACGGCAGGCCAGGGTACTTCACTCGGCAGCAGCTTCGAAGAGATCCGTAAAATTATTGATGGTGTTGAGGAAAAGGAACGCATGTGTGTATGCATAGACACTGCCCATATTTTTGCCGCAGGATATGACCTGCGTACTCCTGAAGCTTATGAGAAAACAATGAGGGAATTTGACCAGGTAATCGGACTTGACCTGTTGAAATGTATTCACATGAACGACAGCAAGAAAGAGCTGGGCAGCCGTGTGGACAGGCATGCGCATATAGGCGAGGGATTTATAGGTCTTGAGGGATTCAGGAACATAATGAATGACAGCAGGCTGCTGGATGTTCCCATGATTCTTGAAACCCCGAAAACAAAAGGCCAGCCTGAAGATGTTGTAAATATGGAGCGCCTGCAGAGCTTGTGTATCAGAAATGGGAAGAAGACTGAGTAACTGAAGAAAATAAAAAAAGGCGGAACCGCCCCTGGGAGCGTCCGCCTTTAATTTTAATTAAACCGGGTCTATGGTTCGAGTGGCTTAAGAACCATAATTCCTGTCTGCAGCTTATTTTTCTGGAGATAATCAGCAAGCGGCTTTTCAGTTATCTGCACCTTGGCTCCAACGATCGGCGCATGCATGAAATGAATCCTTCCGTCATCCATCTTAACAGCAATACCAACGTGTGCTATATCCATGCCTTCAAGTCCGCTCGTAATTGCAATCAGGTATCCGTTTTCAATCTTGCTTTCGATGTTTTTTACTTCATTCTTTGGGATATAGTAATATGACCTTGAGTTAATTACTTCTTCTGTTGCTTTTATAGCATTGAAATAAGCATCATTTTTGCTGATCTGTGCATATTTGTCGCGGTTCTTTGTCATAAAACTGACTTTCTTTGCATAGGGTTTTCCGCCAATTTCCTTTGTAATATCCTTAACAATACCCTTGCCTGCGTTGTCAAATATCCAGTCAGAGAAATAGTGCAGTCTTGACGGGTACCCGTCAAGTTTGCCTTCCTTGTATCTGACCTTGGTCAGTTCATTCTGGTAGTCTTCAAAAGTGGTCTTCCCTGTCTTGATGCACCTCGAGAAAACCAGTGCATTCTCCAGAAAAGTTGTGCAATCAAGTCCTGTAAGATGAACAATAAGCTGTTCCCTGCCTTCACTTTCCAGAGTATGGGCTTCATAATCAAGTCCTAAAAAACTCTTTCCAATTTCAGCTATAACGTCGTTGACCGGTTTATTCTTCAGTTCCCTGGTAACGGCAAGTGTAAATTTCGAATTACAAATTTCCTTGTCTTTAGGTGAAAAAACAGTCTGTGCAAATGATATTGACGCCATAAATAATATTGTAAAAATAAGTAGTAATGTTTTTTTCATATCGGATAATCTTCCTCTAAAGATGGTTGATGACTAGCTTCTTCAATATGTCTGACTAACTCAAGATTTTCAAAACGGGCATAATCCCTGAAGAACTTCAGGCGTACGTCTCCTGTAGGACCATTTCTCTGTTTACCTACTATGATTTCGGCCACGCCGTCCAGACTGTTACCGTCGGCATCCTGTTTCATGCCGTAGTATTCGGGCCTGTGAATAAACATAACCACGTCGGCATCCTGCTCAATTGAACCCGATTCACGTAAATCCGAAAGCATTGGTCTTTTATCTGTTCTGGATTCCACGGCGCGGTTCAGCTGTGCAAGGGCTATAACGGGAATATTTAACTCCTTGGCGAGGGCCTTTAATGATCGCGAGATATGCGAAATTTCTCTTTCACGGCTTTCCATCTTTGTAGATGAATTCATGAGCTGGAGGTAATCAATCATTACCAGGCCAATTTTCTTTTCGGCCTTGAGCCTTCTGCACTTTGCCCTGATCTCAAGAATGGTCTGTGAGGGAGAGTCGTCAATAAAAATCGGAGCTTCACTAAGCTTATGAATATTACGGCTCAGCTTTGGTCCCTCCTCATTCGGCAGTTTTCCGGTTCTTACCAGATGGGCATTAAGCCTTGCTTCGGCGCATATCATACGTATAACCATCTGAATTGTGGCCATTTCAAGGCTGAATATTGCAACCGGTACCTTGTGGTCAACGGCAGCATTTCTGGCAAGTGAAAGTGCGAATGCCGTTTTACCCATTGAAGGCCGGGCAGCAATAATAACAAGATCCGATTTCTGAAACCCGCCCAGCATGTCGTCCAGCTGGTAAAACCCCGTAGGAACGGCAAACTGCTGGTGCTTTTTGGAATGAATGAGCTCTATGTATTCCATAGCCTGAATAACGGCCTTATTCATTTGAGAATAGGACTTTTTCATGTGCTCTTCTGTTATCTCAAAAATCTTTCTCTCTGCGGTGTCCAGCAGGTCAAAAGCATCTTCTGCCCCCTCATATGCCGAATGGGCAATTTCCATTGAAGCAGTAATAAGTCCGCGTAAAATGTGCTTTTCCAGCACTATTTTGGCATGATACTCTATATTTGCAGCAGAAGATATATTCTGCGAAAGTTTACTTAAATAAACGGCACCCCCTGCCTGCTCAATCTGTCCCTTACGTTTCAGTTCTTCATACAAGGTTACCGTATCTACAGGTTCGTTTGCCTCGAATAAGGAGCGCATCGCCTCAAAGATCAGCTTATGCTGCACCAGATAAAAACTTTCAGGATTAAGAAGCTCGATAGCCTTAGGCACCGCTTCCTTTTCAATCATCATAGCACCAAGAACCGCCATTTCAACTTCAGGAGCAGCCGGAGGCCTGACTGAAGCTGACTCCAGTTTTTTTATATCGTCAGGTTCCTTTTTTTCTTTTGTCATTTTCACTTAGCTCACCATTTCATCGTACAGTTTTCTGAATTTCTGAACATCCTCCCAGGCCAGCCTTTTCCATTGCGGATTTCTAAGCAGCGCAGCCGGGTGATATGTTACCATGACCTTTGCTTTACCAAATTCGTATACATTGCCCCTCATCTTTGTGAGAGACATTTTTAATTTCAACACTCCGTTTGCGGCAATAAGGCCCAGACACAGGATCAGCTTGGGGCGGATCAGTTCAATCTGCCTTTCAAGATAAGGCAGGCAAACTTCCATTTCTCCTGGCATGGGATTCCTGTTTCCAGGAGGGCGGCACTTAAGAATATTGGTAATATAAACTTCATCCCTGGAAAATTTAATTGCAGCGAGTATATCGGTAAGTAGCTTACCTGCCCTGCCTACAAAAGGGTTTCCCTGCATATCTTCATCTGCACCGGGAGCCTCGCCAATAACCATAACGTCGGCATTGGGATTGCCCGAGCCAAAGACGAGATTGTGGCGGGTTTTGACCAAAGGACACTTATGGCATTCTTCCATTAATGTCTTTAGTTCAGTCAGGTTCTTGGCACCTTTAAGATCCTCATTGCTGCATTCAGGTTCCATATCTGTCCTCATTTCCTGGCACTCCGGTTCTTCCTCAAAGTCCAGTTCTATCTTATTAAATTTCTTATTTTCAAACAGAATACTGCCGAAAATATCTTCCTGATCCCTTAAGGCTTCTACTATTTTTTGGATGCTATCCCGTATCAATTTACCATAGTCTGATTAATTCTGAAAGGATATTATTTGCTGCAAGGAACTTGCTGGTGAGCGGAAAATCCCTGATTTCACCTTTTCTGTCAATAACAGATATTTTATTTGTATCATACTCAAATCCGGCATTCTTATCCTTCAGTGAATTCAATACTATCATGTCCAGATTTTTTGAGGTCAGTTTGCCTTTTGCATTCATCACCTCATTTTCCGTCTCAAGTGCAAAGCCGATTATCTTCTTGTCACCCTTGCTGATAGACGAAAGTATATCATCGGTTCTTTCCAGCGGAATAGCACTGATCCCGTCTTCTTTTTTAATTTTGTTCATAGCCGTCGCTTCTGGTCTGAAATCCGCAACAGCTGCTGCCATTATCAGGCAGTCATTACATTCCAGGTTCTCCAAAACGGCCGCCTTCATTTCTGATGCCCTTCTAACCCTAAGCACCTTTATCTCAGAATATGCGGTTTCGCTTGTGGGTCCTGTTATCAGTGTAACATCAGCGCCCCTTAAGTGCGCCGCCCTGGCAATCTGAAAGCCCATCTTACCCGAGGAACGGTTGCCAATATACCTCACCGGATCGATATCTTCATAAGTAGGTCCAGCCGTGATCAACAGCTTTTTCCCTTCAAGGTCCCTTGAAAACCCGGCCAGGATCAGTTCACAGGCATCGGCAATTTTTTCAGGATCGGCCATCCTGCCGATTCCCTGTAAACCGCTCGCCAGATCACCGCTTTCTGCCTCAACAATAAAGGCATCCTTAAGCTCCTTAAGCCTGGCGATGTTCTGCCTAGTAATTTTGTTGCTGTACATATCCATATCAGCAGCAGGTGCAACCAGCAAAGGGCACCTGAGCGCAGAAACCACGGTTGTAAGTGCATTATCGGCAAAACCGCCGACAATTTTAGCTATCGTATTTACTGTGGCGGGGGCAATAACCATCAGATCAGCCCATAGGGCATATTCGATGTGCCACGTTTTAATAGCAACACCGTTTTTTTGTGATTCCGGGAATATATTTACAATTACTTCATTTCCGGTAAGTGTGGAAAATGTAAGGGGGGCAATAAATTCGAGAGCGGAAGGAGTCATTATTACTCTTACTTCCGCACCCGATTTAATAAGCAGGCGTGCAAGCAGGCATGCTTTGTAAGCAGCAATTCCGCCTGTAACACCTAAAATAATTTTTTTACCGGAAAGAGTAGAATTCGCCATCCGGTTTATGCCTTATAGCGGTATTCAACTTTCCCATCAAGAAGTTCCTTTAAAGCCTTAAGATGCGGCTTTGGCCTCTTCTCAAATTCCAGAGAAATCTTCAGCTGATCAGGATTTTCAATGTCTTCACTGTCATCCTCAATTCCCTTTGAAGGTATGGTGTTTACCATCGAATTATATTCTAGTCTGGTCTCTTCATTTATCTTTCTGCCCTGTTTGGCAGCCACAATTACTGCTTCATAGGTATTGGCAGTTTTTTCATCGAGTTTACGCAGATCAACAGGCTGTGCTCCCATGTTATACTTTCTCCTTGTTATTTATATTTTTTTCTATTATTGTCTTAACTTCCAAGATCGCCTTCTCAAGCTCATCATTTACTACAACAAAATCAAATTCATCCTTCAGACTCAATTCCATCTCAGCCCGTGCAATTCTTTTCCTCAGATCTTCCTCAGTTTCAGTCATCCTTTTTCTTAACCTTTCCTTTAATTCATCCAGACTCGGAGGCATGATATAAATAAGGACGGCGGAAGGATAAAGTTTTTTAATACTAAGCCCGCCCTTAACATCCACCTCAAAAAGTACGGTCTTTCCATCATCAACGTTCTGTTCAACAAAACTTTTTAACGATCCGTAGTAATAGTCATAGAATTTCTCCCATTCAATGAACGCTTCATCCTTAATTTTTTTGAGAAATTCTTCTTCAGAAAGGAAGAAATAGTGGACCCCGTCAACTTCGCATTCCCTTTTTTTTCTGGTAGTCGCCGAAATAGAAAATATCATTTCCGGAAACTGTTCCAATATACTTCTTACTATTGTTGTTTTCCCGGCTCCGCTTGGAGCTGAGATAACTATAATGCTGCCTTTATTACTCAATTACTTCTCTAAGGTTTGTACTATTCGATATTTTGTATTTGTTCTCTAATTCTTTCAAGCTCTTCTTTTATATAAACAGTATAATGCGAGATTTCTGTCGATAAGGTCTTGCTGCCAATTGTATTGGTTTCCCTGTTAATCTCCTGGCACAGAAAGTTAAGCTTCCTGCCAACTTCATTGCTGTTAAACAGGCTGTCAAGGAAAAACTTGGCATGACTCCTCAAACGCACACATTCTTCAGTAATATCGGATTTATCAACGAGAATAGCCAGCTCCATTTCGAGTCTGTCACTGTATCCCGAAATATCACCAACTATCTGCCTGGCTCTTTCCTTCAGTTTTTCGAAATATTCCATGGCGCTGTTTTTACTCAACTCCTCTATCTTTTCTACCGTATCCTGAATATTTTTAATCCGGAGGGACAGGTCCTTCGACAGCTCCTCCCCTTCTTTATTCCTCATGCTGATCAGTTCACTGATGGCAATTTCCATGGCATGCTGAACTGCTCCGTATTCGTTATCCAGCTCCTCACCAGTTTCAGCAGAGAAAAGATCCTGAAAATTCAGAAGGTGCTCCAGTGTGATCTTATCCTTTAATTTGGATGCTTTCTTCACCTCTTTTAGGAATTCCATCGCATAACGCACATTTTCTTTGTCCAGAGCAGGCCTGGCCTCATCTGTACCATTCTTTTTGATCTGCAGGCTTACAATGATCTTACCCCTTTTGATCCTTGTTCTTATCAGTTCCCTGACTTCATATTCCTTGCTCATGAGGTTTTTGGGCAGCTTGAGCGATATTTCCAGATATCTGCTGTTAACGCTTTTTATTTCTGCCTCAACACTAATTCTTTTATCCTGGAAAGTACCTTTCCCAAAGCCCGTCATACTAGAAATCATTACGACATCCTAAAAAATTGTCTACTAAATTAGCTAAAAATCTGAAGTTTAACAACCTAATATTTAAGGCTCCGGACTGTTTTGGCGGGTCTGCTGGCAGCTCTAGAATGCCTCTCCTATACCGAAATGGATCTCAATATATTTCTCTAATATGTGGTTATTTCTGTAAAGCTCCATAAATGCTTTTTTCTCGTAAGGGTCATATGCCTTGAAGCCAAAATCCAGCCTGAAAGGTGCAAATGAAGTATAGTAACGTATGCCGAAACCCACTGCTACAGCCAGCTCGTCGAATCTG
This sequence comes from Ignavibacteriales bacterium, assembly GCA_050258815.1. Lineage (GTDB taxonomy): Bacteria > Bacteroidota > Ignavibacteria > Ignavibacteriales > SURF-24 > JAAXKN01. Next base: position 1,009 of record JBLMZM010000025.1, on the reverse strand, counting down.
AAACGGTCATATCCCACCCACGTATTCCCATAATCCACAAAAACAGCGCTTCCAACGCTGCCGAACAACCTGTTTCTGGTTTCAATTGACCCCTCCAGCAGAAAAGTACCTCCAATGGGGAAATTTCTTATAAAAAATTCCTGAAAATCTGTAGCAGTCAGAGTGGAAACATTCTGGGACCTGGCCGGGGGCACCAGCTGCCTGGCCCGCCAGCCCCTTACAGAATTACTGCCGCCGGCAGAAAATCTCTTATTGAGCGGTATGTCATTCTTCGTGCCCGCATATGTCTGAAGATAACCCGTCTTGAACTTAACTCCAAATGCATCATTTTGCGAGTTGTATACATTTGGGAAGTAAGCAAAAGTGGCCTGAAGTCTGTAAAACTGTGATCTTACGTGAAGATTTGCACCAAGTTTGTTTATAATTGAGGGGATGAGATTACCCTCTTCGATCGTGAGTGAAAGGTTATAGCCCTTTGTTGGGAACATGAGGGCATTGGTTTTATTTGCCCCGATATCTGCTCCGATTATTGAGGTAATATCACGCGTGCTGCCCAGATTGCCGACCAGTGAATCAATTCCGGCCTGGGATAACTGCGTCTGTGTCTGGGCTGCATTATCTTTTATCACCCTCCTCACGTAATCTTCCACCAGGTTATAAACCGATCTTTCAGCGGAATAATACCCTATGAGTGAGTTTATGTATGCAAAACCGGGCATCTCAAAATCAAAACTTATTTTACCGCCATAAGTCAGCGACCTGTATTCCCTCTTTTTGTTCAGCGTAAAATATCCCTCAAACTTGCTCGTGATCCTGCGGTCAAACAAAAAGGGCTGTTCAATTGTAAACCTGGTATCCGCGTATCCCAGAATTGAGGTATCCCTGATAGAGGTCACAAAACCAAATATCTTGCTGTAATCAATGCCGAAAACGTCCTGAATGGCAAAGCTTCCCCCAAGTGTAAATGTTCTGGCATTTCCCAGGAAGTTCTTTCTGGTATATGTTGCGC
>JBLMZM010000024.1:0-5932 GCA_050258815.1 Ignavibacteriales bacterium | reverse complement strand
ACAATAAGCAGGTCGTTCTTCTCACTGCCGCCTGTATTTTTCCTGAGCTTTCTTAACAGCGGCATCAAGCGGGTAAGCGAACTATATAAGCCTGGCACCGGTAATATTTCGGAAGCTTTCGTGACGGGTTTTGAAAGTATGCCGTTAATGGCGAATTTGCCAATACTGAAGAATTTTTCAAGATTTATTCCAAGGCCAAACTGGAATCTGAACTGGGATGGACTTGAGAAATTTCCAATCTTCAGCTCATTTGCCAAGAGGGTATCTCTTAACCATTCATATAGTTCAGACTATTCGGAAGGCTGGAGAATTGATCCTGATGGAAAGCAGGTTACACAATCTCAGAAAATATCGTATGGATTCCAGCCGCTGGTAGGCCTTACAATGACGTTTAATTCACTGTGGAATGGTAATTTCTCCGGAAATGTAAAATACTCTACAAAGACGGGTTATGATCTGGGATTATCGACTCAGAATATTACAGAAACCTTCTCCAGGGATATTGGTATTTCTGCAAGTTATTCCAAGACAGGATTTGATCTTCCGATATTTGGTTTGTCGTTAAAGAATGATATAGAAATTACTATGTCGTATACAAGCAGCAAAAATTCGGTTGTTATCTATAATATGAACCAGTTTGTCGAAGGTGGTACGCCGCAGGATGGTACCATCAGAACTACACTTGAGCCCCGGATCAAATATGTGATAAGTGCAAAAGTAACTCTTTCTATTTTCTACAGGCGTTCGTCTGTTCAGCCGGAAGGTGCCACAAGGATTTCGGCTACAACTACAAACGAGGCCGGACTGGATGTACATATAGCCATCCAGTAATTTATTGGTTGTAAAGTGAACCCTTTTTGTTTAAGATACTTTTGATCAACTAATTACTAAACACTTTTCAAAGTGCCTGACATTATTTAAGCTTGAACAGGCGAATATTGTCCCATTTACTCGGTTCTGGAACTTTTAGGGCTCCGGAAAGTTTACTAGTTATGATCACTTAATGTGAAATTATAACTTAAATTGGAATAAATATGAAGAAAAAAATATTATGGGTTGATGACGAAATTGAGCTGCTGCGCTCCCATATCTTTTTCCTTTCGGAAAAGGGGTATGATGTTTCTACGGTAACAAACGGGGAAGATGCGGTCTCGGAAGTAAAGGATAACACCTATGATCTGATTTTTCTCGATGAAATGATGGCGGGCCTGGGTGGTTTGCAGACACTGGCAGAAATAAAGGAAATAAATCCGAACATTCCTGTTGTGATGATTACCAAAAGCGAGGAAGAAAGCCTCATGCATGATGCAATCGGAGGCAAAATATCGGATTATCTTATTAAGCCGGTACATCCCAGTCAGGTCCTTCTCGTGTGCAAGAAGATACTGGAGGGTAAGAAGATCTCGGGCGAATATGTTGCAAAGGATTATCTGCAGGATTTTAACCAGATTTCCCGTACTGTAATGATGGGTCCCGATTTTGAAGAGTGGATTGAGATATATCTTAAACTTGTTAACTGGGAACTGGAACTGGATATTCATCCGGAAGTTGGACTTCGTCAGACACTTATTGATCAGAAAAAGGAATGCAACCAGGAATTCAGCAAATTTATTGAGAAAAATTATCTGAAGTGGATCCATGCAAAACCTGGAGTCGACGTTCCAACCCTTTCGGCCAGCGTAGCAAACGATTTTGTTCTTAATCAGCTTGAGGACGATAAACGTTCGGTATTCTTCTTCGTTCTGGACTGCCTCAGGATGGATCAGTGGTTCGGGATGGAAAAATACCTGATAGATCTTTTTAACATAGACAGGAAGTTTTATTATTCCATTCTCCCAACTGCAACTCCCTATGCAAGAAATTCATTATTCAGTGGTTTATACCCGGCTGAAATTGAAAAATATTATCCGAATTTATGGCAGTCAGGGAATGATGACGATGAACGCAGCTGTAATAAATATGAAAAGGAACTTCTGCAGCTGCTTCTGGACAGGAAAAAAATTAAGCTCCGTAATGACCTGAAATATATAAAAATAATTGATCCCGAGGTTGGTAGAAATTTTGAGCAGAATATACTTTCTTACCAGAACAGCCAGTTGACGGCTGTTGTAGTTAATTTTCTTGATATGATTGCCCATGGAAGATCTGATTCCGAACTGCTTAAGGAAATTGCACCGGATGAACCTGCATACCGCTCACTCACTAACAGCTGGTTTGCGCATTCATCGCTGCTATCTACATTCCGTTCAATTGCAAAAATGAAAAACGCAAAGGTCATTATTACTACTGACCATGGTTCTATCAGGACGCTTAGAGGAGCAAAGGTTCTGGGTGACAGGGAAGCATCAACTAATCTCAGGTTTAAGTTTGGTAGAAATCTGAAGGTAGACGACAAGCATGCGATCTATATTACAAATCCTTTGGAGTACAAGCTTCCCAGAAGAGGATTGACCATCAATTACATTATTGCAAAAGAAGACTATTATTTTGTATATCCTACCGATTATCATAAGTATCTCAGCTATTACAAAGATACTTTCCAGCACGGTGGAATATCTATGGAAGAAATGATTTTACCAATAATAACAATGGAGAGCAAGGCATAAGTGGAACTTCCTTTTTCGGTCAGAGTAAATTCAGAAGAGGAAACAGCAAAAATTGCTGGTGAATTCTCTTCACTCCTGCAAGAAGGTCTGGTGGTTGCCCTGAATGGGGAATTAGGAGCAGGTAAAACGTTCTTTGTGAAAAACCTGCTGCGCAGTTTAGGCATTGAGAATGTTAACAGTCCTACTTTTGCAATTGTAAATGAGTATGAGGGCAAAATGAAAGTAAATCACTTTGACTTCTACAGGATCAACAGGATTGAAGAATTATATGACATCGGATTTGAAGAATATCTGACAGGTGAAAATTCAGTTACCTTCATTGAATGGGCAAACCTGCTCCCCGAAATACTGCCCGGGCACAGAATAGAAATTAACTTCACTGTAAATGAAGATTTCAGCAGAGACATAAATTTTGTAAAACTTGCCTGAAATTTTAAGGAATATTAGTTCAGGGTAACTTTAATTAATCAAATTTTGACACAACAGGAATTCAAAAATAACATTGAACATGGAAATAACTGACAACAGGGCAATTCTGGCTATCGAGACTTCAGGTGAGATGTGCAGTACCTCTGTTTATTATAATGATAACAGGTATAGTGAGATCAACCTGATGCTTAAGCACGTGCATTCCGAAAGACTGCTGGAAGTAATTGATCAGGCATTACGGGCCGTAAAATTATCGCTGAATGAAATTCGTGCAATCGCAATTTCCTCTGGACCGGGATCTTTTACCGGACTCAGGATAGGAATGTCTGCCACTAAAGGTCTGGCGATTGGTGCGGGGTTGCCCGTCATCGCTGTCCCTACTTTTGACGCTCTGGCTCTTCAGATCAGCAGTTATCTGCCTGATAATTCAAAGTTTATTATTGCCAACAAGGTAAATCTGGAAGAAATCTATTACTCAAAATATGTTAAAACTGAAGGTTCCTTTTCGCAGATTGAAGCTTTGCAGGTAATAAAAAGAGAAGACCTGGATCAAAAAATCGATAAGGATACGCTGCTGTTTGGAAATGTTATTAAGAAGGAAAACGTCAGGCAGGTTTCTTCTCCTGAGGCCTCAATAATAGCAAAATGGGCTTATTTATTTGGTAAAGATTTGTTAACTTACGATTACGATTTTTTAGAGCCAACTTATCTTAAAAATTTTGTAATAAGGTAAATTTATGAAGAGCATAATTGCAATGTTACTGTTGCTTGCATCTGTAAGCTTTGCCCAGATTGTAGGACCCAAAATTGCTGTTCAGAATCCCGACTTCAGTTTTGGGGATATCAAGCAGGATAGCTTTGTTGAACATGATTTTGTTGTTACCAATACAGGCGGCGACACTCTGATTATAAGTGATGTGAGTGCTTCGTGCGGATGCACTGCTGCAAAACCTGAAAAGAATATTCTTAAACCAGGGGAGTCAGCCAAAATCAATGTTAAATTTAACACTATTGGCAGACAGGGCCACCAGCAGAAATATGTTTATATTAAATCCAATGATAAGACTACTCCTGAATTGAGGCTGTCTTTTAATGCTAATGTGATTCCATATAATTCTCAGCAGAACCAGGCGGCTCCGGTGCTTCAGTTCTCAGAAATGAAACATGATTTTGGAGTAGTACAGGAAGGAAAGATTACTGACTGGACTGCAACATTTAAGAACACAGGAAATGAAGTACTTGACATAAAAGATATTAAAACTTCCTGCGGCTGTACTGCAGCCGTAGTAAGCGGTAAACACATCAAGCCGGGTGAAAGCGGCAGTCTCCGGATAGAATTTGATTCAACTAATAAAAACGGGAAACTTAGCAGGACTGTAACAATAACTTCAAATGATCCGAAGCAACCCGAACAGACAATTGTAATTTATGCTGAAGTAAAGGGACGGTAATATTAAATGACCTGGTTTAAAAGATCAAAAGACAACATTGCGTCTGATAGTGCAAAACTTGAACTGCCTGACGGCCTATGGGAAAAATGCCCCGGTTGCGGCGAAATTATTCACAAAAAACAGCTTGAAACAAATTATTGGACATGCACTAAATGTGACCATCATTTCAGGATCGGCAGTCTGGATTACATTTCAATAATTTTTGACAAGAACAGCTTTAAAGAATACGATAAAAAAATGCGTTCTGCAGATCCGCTGGAATTTACCGATACTAAAAGGTATACCGACAGGATCAGCGATACAATAAAAAAGACCGGACTTAATGACGCCGTCAGGACGGGTACGGGAAAGATTGAAGGCCGGGAAGTATCCTTTGCCTGTATGGATTTTTCTTTCGTAGGCGGTAGTATGGGTTCTGTTGTTGGGGAAAAGATTTCGCGTGCAATCGACAGGGCTTATAAAAACAGAATACCCATGATCATTATTTCTTCCAGCGGCGGAGCAAGAATGATGGAGGGAGCATATTCCCTTATGCAGATGGCTAAAACGAGTTCCCGTCTGGCACGACTTGCAGATGCCAGGATCCCTTATATATCAATTTTAACCGATCCTACTACGGGCGGCACAACTGCAAGTTATGCAATGCTTGGTGATGTTAACATTGCTGAACCAAAGGCACTTATAGGTTTTGCGGGACCCCGCGTTATTAAACAAACCATTGGTAAAGAATTGCCGGAGGGATTCCAGACTTCGGAGTTCCTGCTGGAAAACGGGTTTGTGGATTTTATTGTTAACAGGAAAGAGTTAAGGAGCAGGCTGGTAAGTCTGATCGACTTTTTCAGATTTTAGTATGTTATGATTTAAGGAATTTGAATTAATAAATTCCGTTTCATCAAAATAAAGGAATTTTAAGATTAAAGTTATATCTACAGTTCGTGAAATGCAGGCTTTTTCCCGCCAGATAAAGAAAGAAGGGAAAAAAATAGGGTTAGTACCCACAATGGGCTACCTGCATGAAGGGCATTTATCTCTGGTAAAAAAAGCATTTGAATCGGCCGATGTAGTAGTAGTATCAGTATTTGTTAATCCCACCCAGTTTGCTCCCAATGAAGATTTTTCAAAATATCCCAGAGATGAAGAACGCGACAGGAAATTATTAATGGAACTGAATGTGGATGTGTTGTTCCTGCCCTCTGCTGAAGAAATCTATCCCAGGGACTATCAGACCTATGTTGAAGTAAACGGAATAACAAAGACACTTGAAGGGGAGTCGCGTCCAACTCACTTTAAGGGCGTAACTACCATTGTCTCCATCCTGTTTAATTGTGTAATGCCCGATGTTGCTGTCTTTGGACAAAAGGATGCTCAGCAGGCTGCTGTAATAAAACAGATGGTCAGGGATCTGAAATTTGACCTTGAGATTCTTGTTGCACCGATTGTGCGTGA
>JBLMZM010000023.1:0-2980 GCA_050258815.1 Ignavibacteriales bacterium | reverse complement strand
TTATGCGTCAGATATTCCCCGGGATTACTAATATCCATACCGTTATATTCGGCAAAATCCAATTCGATATTAGAAATCATAATTCTTGAGGCGGATGCAAATGCTGAAGATGTGCTCTTCCCGAATACCCTTACTTTGGGATGGTACTGCAGTCTTTTTACAATAAAATCAGAAGCGCTTATTGACATTGGTCCAGTCAGTACGGCAATCGGCTTATCAAAATAAGCAGTTGAATCATCTGAAAAAATGTAATTAGATGTATTCTTCATTTGAAAATGATCATACGGGTTACTTCTGGTAACTAAAGATAAAGTAGGAGCAGAATTCTTAAAAAGAAGGCTTAGTCCCCAGTCACTTTCCCTTACATACCCGCCATAATTTGCTCTGAAGTCCAGAATAAGACCTTCAGCCTTATTGACATTTATCAGCGAATCCAGTGCGTTATGAAATTTCACTGAAATTCCACTAAACCAATTCCAAACGTAGATATATCCTACTTTTGTCCCTTCCACCATGCCCCAGGCAACAGACCAATTATTGCTTTTATCTATCCATGGTACTCCGGGAACAGGCAACTGTTCGGAATAAGTAATATTGAATTTCTTATTTACCAAAAGATTTGTAGGGATGTGGACAATTTCGCCTGTTCTGAATTTCTTTATATCAATTGTATCGAACAAGTGCCAGTTCTGTCCTGCTCCTGAAAGCCATAGGTGCGTGAATGCCTCATTGTTTGATCCCCATTGGCTTGACATATTAATGGGTATTTCAAGCTTATGCAGTTCCTTATAAAGTATTTTCCAGGGTACGCCGTCATAGCCCAGAACAATATCTCCTGGTATCAAGCCAAGCGGATGATTCTCAACAGCCTGATATACCAGCAGTGAACTGTCAGCAAGGGGTGTGAGTCCGGCCCCGAAACGGGAATCTCGTCCCCAAAAGCCTGTATAAAGGATGGGGGCTCCAGGAGGAGCATCTAATACATATCTATAATTTACTCCCGGATCTGAAAAATTTGTGTGTGTTTCCTGAAGACTTAATCCAAGATAATTCATGATAGCCGCAAATCTGCCCCTGCTTACTCCACTTTCTATTTCAGGTCTGTACTTATCTTTTAGCGCTTTCCAGTCAATATCAAGGTTCTGAAAGCAGGCATACTGGCGGTCTATTGTGTTCCAAACGGAATCAAACACTGCCAGTTTAACCGCAGTTGGATTTCCCTCTCCCCATGTTGTGTCGATAATGGTTTTCCAGTCACGATTTAAAGCCCTGCATTTAACCGGATTAAAGTTCTGGGAAAATATAGTTGATGTAATTCCAAGTATAAAAATTATGAAGTAGAGCCTTTTCATCAAATGTATTCCTAAAAAGTAAAGACTATTGCAGATATTGTGAACGCAGTGCCTGCGGGCAAATGTTACCTATATCCAAAACTACGCCCATGTGAATTTAACCAAATTTCGTATAAACCAGAAACATCCTTCTTGCAAAGTAAAGGGTTTTAGAACTTAAATCCGGGACAGATGGATAATTTAATTTATTTCTCATGTGAATTATTGAAATCCATGAAAGCTGGTAACGAATAAAACAATATTTCCAATCAGACTCGCTCCTGCTACCAGAGAAGCTGTCTTAAAGTAACTTACTTCCTTTATTTTAACTGATTTCACATCCTTATAAGGGAGAACCTTTGTACCCGTTGTATCCACGACATAAAGACCCTTATCGGATTTATATACTGCGTTTGGACGCTCATTCATTATTAACCTGCCGTCATTTGTCTCAACAGAGACAATAATGTCGCTGTCCTTAACTTCATTAAGATTATTCTGAGAATTAACAAAACGTTCTGAATAGCAGGATGTCAGTGTAAGCATAATGGTAAAAAGAAGAATTGAACAGATGCCCTTTTTCATGAATTCCTCAGAAGTTGGCAAAAAGCTATTTCCTTATACATATATATATATGGTGACGAGAAGCGTTTTCGGAAAATTTTGTAAAAATCTTTAACTCTTCCTCAAATGCGTTTCCCTTGGGAAAAGGAAGTTCCTATTATCACCTGATTTCTCTCTTGACTTTGTATACATTCGGGTGTACTTTATGGGTGTATGTATTATACATATATTCCATATGTACTTAATTGTATATCATGGGGTCTCTGAGAAAATACGGTTAGCTCTGTTATAATTGAATCGAGAATAGGAAGTGAATTATGAAAAATGCAGCAACTGGAAATTTAAGAAAGAACTTTCTTTTGCCGGCTGATATGATTGAAAAAGCTGAGTCAATGGCCAGGGAGTTAAATATCAATCTCAGCCAGATGGTTCGTGCAGCTCTGGATGAATACATGAAAAAAATGGAGGAAAAGAAAACAGAGCAGGAAGTCATTGAAGCTTGTAAGTTTTATTATGAAAATGACAAGCAGATGGCTAAGGATTGGAAATCTGCCGAGGCGAAGATATAATGGAAATTAAAAGAGGTGAAATATACTACGTAGATTTGGAGCCGGTCAGGGGCAGAGAAATGCAAAAATTCCGTCCGGCGGTAGTTGTATCTAACGATATTGTTAATAAGAACGCGGCTGTAGTTGTTATCTGTCCCATTACCGATGCATTTGGCAAGACCAGTAAGATGCATGTTTTTGTTCCTAAAGATCAGGGTGGCTTGACTAAGGATAGTATTGTTCATTGTGGGCAGATCAGGGCTATTGATAAGGAAGAACGGATAAGTAATAAAATCGGAGACATGCCGGAAGATATTATGTCTAAAATTGAATCCGGCATAAAATGGGTGATTACAGATATTTAGTCCCAAATCGGAATTCCATAAGAGATTTGCTCTTCATTACTTTAATTTGCAGGCACAAAAAAGCCTGAAATCTTCTGACTTCAGGCTTAAATTGTTTGATGGCGGAGAGACCGGGATTCGAACCCGGGGTAGAGGTTTACCCCCTACGACGGTTTAGCAAACCGTTGGTTTC
>JBLMZM010000022.1:0-39671 GCA_050258815.1 Ignavibacteriales bacterium | reverse complement strand
GAATTGAACAAGCAGATTAACTGGTATCCTCCTGAGGTAGGCTCCGGCAGGTTTGGCAACTGGTTGGAGGAGAATAAGGACTGGGCCTTGTCACGCGACAGGTTCTGGGCAACTCCGCTCCCTATCTGGATAAGTGAGGATGGTGAAATGTTTGCAGTCGGCAGCATTGAAGAACTGAAGGATGGTTTTGTTGAAAAGGACGGTAAAAGAATGCCGGTGCGTGAGATGGAGACCATTGATCTGCATAAACCTTTTGTTGATGATATAATGTTTGAAAGGAACGGCAAATTATTTAAAAGGACTCCGGAACTGATAGACGTTTGGTTCGATTCGGGTTCAATGCCGTTTGCACAGTATCATTATCCATTTGAGAATAAAGAAATATTTGAAAACAACTTCCCTGCAGATTTTATCTGCGAGGGAATAGATCAGACACGCGGGTGGTTCTATACACTGCATGCAATTTCTACAATGCTTTTTGACAGCATAGCTTTTAAAAACCTTATTGTAAATGAATTGATCCTTGATAAAAATGGCATGAAAATGTCAAAATCAAAGGGCAATACTGTTGATCCGTTTGCGTTGTTTGATAAATACGGAGCAGACGCTACCAGGTGGTATCTTGTTACTACAAGTCCGCCGTGGAAACCGACCCTGTTCGATGAAGAAGGTATTGTAGAAGTGCAAAGAAAATTCTTCGGTACCCTAATAAATACCTATTCTTTCTTTGCATTATATGCTAATATTGATAACTTTACATTTAATGAGGAATTTATTCCTTATGCTGAGAGACCTGAAATAGACAGATGGATAATTTCAAAACTCAGCTCGGTAGTATCAGAATATAAGAACCTGATGGACAGTTATGATGTTACAAAAGCTGCACGTCTGGTTTCTTCCTTCACGATCGATCAGTTATCCAACTGGTACGTAAGGCGCAGCAGAAGAAGATTCTGGAAGTCAGAAATGAACAGAAGCAAACTTGCGGCTTATCAGACACTGTACGAATGCTTGAATACACTGGTCAAACTGGTTTCTCCGTTTGCCCCCTTTATTTCTGAAGATATATATCAGAATCTCAGGGAAGCTACGGGCAAGGAAAAATATGAATCGGTACATCTGGCTGATTTTCCGGAGCCCTCTTATTCAGAGAAAGAGCTGGAAGATAAGATGGATATTGCCCAGAGGGTTGTATTCCTGACCCGCTCGATGAGAGCTAAATCGAATCTTAAGGTCAGACAGCCTCTCAAGAGAATTATGGTTGCAGTTGACAAGTCGAAAAGAGATTCCGTAGCAAAGATGCAGGATGTTATTCTTGAAGAAGTAAATATTAAAGAACTGGTAGTGCTTGAAGACGATTCTGAAATAGTAAACAAATCGGCAAAACCCAACTTCAAGTCTATCGGACCCAAGTTCGGGAAGAAAGCAAATCCTGCGGCAAATGCTATACGGTCATTTGGGAAGGATGAAATTATACGCCTTGAAAAGGGTGAAAAAATTGTGTGTGAGATTGGTGGAGAAAGTATAGAAATCAGCAGTGAGGATGTGGAAATTGTCAGCACTGAGATAACGGGCTGGCTGGTGGAGACTGAAGAAGGGGTTACCGTTGCAATTGATACGGATCTTACAGAAGAATTAGTTGCGGAAGGATTGGCCAGGGAATTTGTAAACAGAGTTCAGAATATGAGGAAGGATCTGGGTTTGGAAGTAACCGATAGAATTAGTATAGACTTTGCCGGTGCGGAAAGGCTTGCGAAAGCTGTCAATTCTTTTAAGGATTATATTTCAAATGAAACACTTGCCGATAACCTAAACTCTGAGGAAAACAGTACAAACGGTTTTACCCAGGAATGGGAAATAGGTGAATATAAATGTATCATAAGTATAAAAAAAATGTATACTTAACTTTATAGAACCAGGAGGCCAAAATGGCAACTAAATCTGATAAAAAAAACGTTAAAAAAGCTACTGCAGAGAAGACTAAACCTGCTAAAACCAGTACTGCCAAAAGCAGCATCCCAAAGAACGGAAACGCAAAATCCGCTCCGGTAAAAAAAACGGGAAGTAAGGCTGTTGTAAAAGATACTGTGGCAAAAGCTAAGGAAAAGGAAAAACCTAAAAAGAAAACTGTTCAAACTAAAGTTAAGGACGTTATGAAAAAGGAAAAAGACAGCAAGAGTACGGTAAAGAAGGAAAAGGAAGTTAAAGTTCCGGTTCAGGAAGCGGCCAAAGAAAAGGCGGTTGCTGTTGATGAATACAGCGCCCCTGAAGTTATTGTTACCTCTCCCAAGAAAAATATACGCAAGATTAAGGGCTATGGAAAAGAGGATCTGGAATACTTTAAGAAGATAATTCTGGATAAGCGTAATGAAATAATTGAACAGCTTCAAAATCTGCGTGAGCAGATGATGGATCCTACTACCGGTCAGTATGTAAACGAAAATTCACCTTATTCTCTGCACATGGCTGAGCAGGGTACAGATGCAATGGAAAGGGAAAAGATCTTCCTCTGGGCACAGAGAGAGAACAAGTTCCTGGGCTACCTTGATGACGCACTGCACAGAATAGAAAACGGTACTTATGGTATCTGTATCGAGTGTATTGATGAACCGCAGAATTTGTGTCCTACCTGTCCATTGATTGCAAAGGAAAGGTTAGCAGCAGTTCCGCACAGTCAGTTATGTTTGCCGGTTAAGCAAAAACAGGAAAAGAAATAAAGTTTCTTAAAATAAAGAGTATAACTTGAGAGTATTATTTTTATCTCTGATAATAGTTGTAATCGATCAAGTTTCAAAATTATTTATTAAAGGTTTTTCAATACCTTTTCTGGATATTCGTTTTTCGGGGTTGCCTTATGCAGAACAGTATGACATCTTTGGATCTTTCTTTAAGATTACCTTTATTGAAAATCCCGGAATGGCGTTTGGAATTGAACTGGGAGCAACCTCAAAATTATTTCTTTCACTCTTCTCGATTTTTGCCAGCATAGGTATTATATTATATCTGTACAAGGTGAGAAATGAAGGATTAAAGATCAGGCTTCCGCTTGCTTTAATCCTTGGAGGAGCAGCTGGAAATCTCATCGACCGTGTATTCTATGGCGTGTTCTATGGCTATGCTCCACTGTTTTATGGGAAAGTTGTTGATTTTTTCCAGATACAGCTGATGAATGTTCGCCTTTTAGGATACAGCTTTGAAAATTTACCGATCTTTAACGTTGCTGATATAAGTGTTACCATAGGTGTGTTTCTGCTGATGTTCTTTGGCAGGAGATTCTCTGAAAGAGAAGAAAATCTGCTGCCGGCAGGAGAGTTGAAGGAGGACTATAGCAGCGGTGAAAGTAAAGTGGATGATAAATCTTAACCCTAACCAATTCAGGTCATTAATTGAAAGTATTATTTGTATCTCTGTTTATTATAATTGTTGATCAGGTATCGAAATTCTTCATTAAAGGGTTTTCAATTCCTGCACTTAAGATTCAGCGCGAAGGCATGATCTATGGTGATCATCACAACCTGCTGGGTTCTTTCTTCAGGATTACATTCGTTGAAAATCCGGGGATGGCCTTTGGAATAGACCTGGGGCTTTCTTCAAAATTATTCCTGTCGTTTTTTTCTATTGCCGCCAGCGTAGGCATCATCTATTATCTGTATAAGGTAAGGAATGAAAAACTGATAATCAGGCTTTCTCTTGCTCTGATACTCGGGGGAGCAATTGGCAATCTTATTGACAGGGTATTTTACGGTGTCATTTACGGTTATGCCCCATTGTTTTTCGGAAAGGTAGTGGATTTCCTGGACATAGATTTCTTTAATATAAACCTTTTCGGCTACACGTACGACCGCTGGCCAATCTTTAATGTTGCTGATGTGGCCGTTTCACTTGGCGTAATATTATTAATTATTTTCAGCTTCAAGGCTAAACCTGCTACAGAAATGGAACATGTTCAGCCGGTGTCTGAAGAAAAAAAAGATTTAATGTGAAACATCCTTTCTTTTACAGTCTTCGAATGAATATGCACTTTGACCGCCTGTTTCCCAAATCAGTCCCGGATATGATCTGATGGCAAATCTGATTACTGAAAAGAAACTGAGGTTTGAGGTTCCCCAGGGAAAGAAAAAGGAAAGGATTGACGTCTATCTTACTAATCTGATCGAAAATGCAACCCGCTCGAAAGTCCAGAAACTTCTGGAAGCACAAATGGTTACTGTAAACGGGGTTCCCGTCAAGGCAAACTACAAGGTGGGACCTTTGGATACGGTTAATGTCACAATCCCAATTTCCCCCAGACCCGAAGATACAGCTCCTGAGGATATTCCCCTGGATATTATTTTTGAGGATGAATATCTGCTGATTGTAAATAAACCGGCTGGAATGGTTGCCCATCCGGCTTACGCAAATTATACCGGAACGCTTGTAAATGCACTGCTGCATCATTCACAGAAACTAAGTAATGTCAATGAACCCGGCCGCCCCGGGATTGTTCACCGCATTGATAAAGATACAAGCGGAATTCTTGTGGTTGCAAAGGATGATTTTACGCACGCCGAGCTTGCAAAGCAGTTTTCAAAACATACAATTGAGCGCGAATACTGGGCTGTTTGCTGGGGACTTTTCAAGGAAAAAGAAGGGGTGGTCGACAAGAATATAGCACGTAGTAAGAGCGACAGAAAAAAATTCGGTGTCAGTGAGTCAGAGGGGAAAACCGCAATTACGTTCTATTCGGTCCTTGAGGAATTTGAATTTGCCTCGCTCGTAAAACTCAGGCTCAAGACCGGCCGTACGCACCAGATAAGAGTACATATGGCTGCAATAAATCATCCGATATTCGGGGATGTTACTTACGGTGGTAATAAGATCGTATTTGGTGCTGCTCTGCCCAAAATGAAAGCTCACATAGACAATCTGCTAACAATAATGCCAAGGCAGGCGTTGCACGCAAAAACCCTTGGGTTCTGGCATCCTCATCTGAATCAGTACATGAGGTTTGATTCACCTCTGCCGCAGGATTTTTTAACCCTTCTGGATGAATTAAGACAGAAATAAGGGGCTCAGCTAATTTCCTGCCACTTTGAAATGGCATCCTCAAAAGGTTGAAGGGCACGCGGAACAGCGCCATGCATATAGGATATCAGAACACCGTAATTTACCAGCGGGACTTCCATCATTAGTGCTTCTTTAATCCTCTTCTGCATAGTCCTCCTCGTGAGCATGCAGCCTCCGCAATGTACGATGAGTCTATACTCGGAAAGGTTTTCCGGAAAGTCCTCTCCGCTGCAAACCTCAATAATAAGATCCTTTTTTGTGTGAAGCCTGAGCCAGCGGGGGATTTTTACTTTGCCTATATCATCTTCCCGTGCATGATGTGAGCAGGCCTCAGCTATAAGAACCTTATCACCATTTTCCAGTTCATCAACCCTGCGCAGTCCTTCAACAAAAGCAGGGAGGTCACCTTTATGCCTGGCCATAAGGATTGAAAATGTAGTCAGGGGAACTTTCTCTGGTACATCGGCAGCTACCCTCATAATTGCCTGACTGTCTGTTACTACCAGTCCGGGCGGTTCTTTTAACATGCTGAGTGCTGAACGCAGTTCTTTATCCTTTGTAACAATGACAATTGTATCCTGATCCAGTGCCTCCCGGATTGACTGTACCTGTGGAAGAATGAGCCTGCCTTTGGGTGCTCCGAGATCAATTGGTACAACAAGCACAATTATGTCACCCTGTCTGACCAGGTCCCCAATAAGCGGAGGTTCAGTTTCAGACGGGATGAGTTTTGAAACTCTTTCCTTTAATTCAACTATCCCGGTGTTGTCACGGCAGGAAACTTTCATGACCTTTGCCGGAATATTTTTCAACTCTTCCAGAAGGGCAGGATTCAAACCCTGGTCTGTCTTATTGAGTGCTATAATATAGGGGATGGCCAGTTTATCCAGGTCTGAAAACAGCTTAATTTCCATTTCATTCAGACATTGCTGTGCATCCAGTACAACTATTGCAAAATCAGCCGATGAGGTTGCCTTTACTGTCCTGCTTATCCTCTTTTGTCCAAGTTCACCAGTGTCGTCTATACCAGCTGTATCAATAAGAACAACGGGTCCAAAGGGCAGGAGTTCCATTGATTTCTTCACCGGATCGGTTGTAGTTCCCGGCACATCGCTTACAATGCAGAGCTCCTGGCCAATAAATGCATTGACGAGTGATGACTTGCCGGCATTACGTCTTCCAATAAAAGCAATATGCTTTCTTTCAGATTTGGGTACACTATTCAATTTCAATTCCCAGTTCTCGTGAAATAATGTTGTATAAGTCGCTTTCAGCAACAAGATTGCTTTGCAGCAGCGCTTTTAAGAATGTAATATTTTTTTCCTCGGAAAACTTAACTACATCCTGTATTGTCTCATAACCGTAAGTGGAGATCAGTGATGCTGCCAGGGCAGAGGATTCGATCAGATTTTTCTTGCATTTTTCGGGATTTGCCGTTATTCCAATGATGCATTTATCGGCAAGTGCATTATTAGCGTCTCTCAGCAGCTCTAAGGATTTTAGGAAAAGGTGACTTATCATCGGCAGGAACGGGTTCAGTTCCAGGTGGCCTGAAGACACGAGATTTGAGATAGCAACGTCGTTACCCTTAATCATTTCGCATATCTGAATGGCATGTTCGAGTATGACCGGATTAACTTTTCCTGGCATTATTGATGAGCCTGCCTGCACGGCGGGAAGTGATATTTCGCCGATGCCTCCTCTGGGGCCGCATGACATAAACCTGAGATCATTGCATATCTTTATTATTGAGGTAGCTCCGGCCTTAACGAGTCCATGAACTTCAACAAAAACGTCCAGGTTCTGCGTGACGTCTATCAGATCCTCACCTTTTGCAACGGGCAACCCTGTAATTTTCTTCAGTATTGTATTTACATTGAGGACGTATTCCTTTACGGCAGTAACAGAATTCCCGATGGCAGTCCCGCCCAGATTAACCGAACGCAGTCTTTCCTCGGCATTATATAGCCTCCACCTGTCACGTGCAATTGCCTGAGCATACGCCCCGAACTCCTGTCCCAGTGTAATCGGGACGGCATCCTGGTATTCCGTTCTGCCGAGTTTCAGGATTGACTTAAATTCATTTTCCTTCTGCTGCAATGCATTTTGCAGTCTGGCACAGGAATCTGTAAGCTCCCGCAGCAGATAAATTGAAGCTATCCTAAATGCCGTTGTATAGGTGTCGTTTGTGGACTGAGACATATTGACCTCATCCAGCGGATGGATTGAAGAATAATCACCTAAGGGTTTTTCCAGTATACGCAGCGATGTATTTGCAATTACCTCGTTAATATTCATGTTCAGAGAGGTTCCGGCTCCGCCCTGATAAGGGCTAACGATTATCTTGTCATAAATCGATTTCGAACCATTCATAATGCATTCTTCGGTTTCCTCAAGAAGCTTTTCAATTGCCTCTTCCATTGCGTCAAACTTTTCTTTAAACAGCAGTCCGCATTTATAATTGGTTTCAGCAGCAGCCATCTTTACCATAAGGTAAGCTTTTATCATGTACGGATTAATCTTTTCCCCACAGGAGGGAAAGTTAACAGAGCTGCGGAATGCATGAATTCCGTAATATGCATCCCGGGGTATATTTTGTTCTCCTAAAGAATCTCTTTCTATGCGCATAGTTTAAAATATTTGATTTTTCTAAAATATTTCAAAAACAGTACCAAACTCCAATTCAAATATATAGAAAAGAATTCAAATGAACCGTTCAATTACTTTACTACATACGGGAATTAAATTTCCCACAAAATTAGTGTTTCCAGGGGATGTTTAAAATAAAAAAAGCCCTCAGAGGTTCTGAGGGCTTTAGGTTGAACAAGAATGTTCTTAGAACGAATAACGTGCGCCTAACTGCATCTGCCAGCGTGAAGAAAGGTTATCGTTCTGGAAAGGATCTGATTTATCCCTGAAGCTGAATACCGGTTTACCGGCGCTGTCGTTGCCCAGGTATTTAATAACACTGTCATTCTGGTTAGGAACTGACTTTACCCATCCCCAGTTAGATTTGAGCAGGTTCGGGAGGTTCAGAATGTCGAGTGATATTTCGAACTGGTGACCAGCTATTACCGGAATATCCTGCACGATCCTGAGGTCTACCTGGTGTGCCCATGGAACATTTGCACCGTTTCTTTCCATGATCTGTCCGCGGTGTTCTTTCAAATAATTGTCTCTCAGGATATAGCTTTCAAGTGCCTGAGCCATTGAGGGATCGGGAACAAAGGTCTTGGTTGTTCCTGTTGTCTTAATTGAACCAACCTGAATTTCAGCAGCATTGGTAGCATTATTAGGAACAAAGATAAGATCGTTGCTTGTCTGGCCGTCGCCGTTAATATCGCCATCGTATGTGTATGAGAAGGGCAGACCTGACTGGCCATTATAGAATACTGAAACTGTGGTTTTGAAATCCTTGAGGAATTCCAATGAGTAAGAAAGAGCAACGAGAATACGGTTGCGTACTTCAAAGTTTGAAGTTGCCAGTACAGGACTATTTGGATTCATATCAATTGGATTGAATCTCCACTGTGAAAATGCCTGGCTTGAAACAGTACTGTTGAGGTCTTTTGCTCTTGTATAAGTGTAAGCTACGTTAGTATACAGACCCATAGGCAGAGTACCCTGTACCTGAGCAGTGAGGTTATACTGATAGCCTTCGTTGGTGTTTTTCATTAAGATCACATTTGTGAATGCAGAGCTGTAACCATTTGTACCAGATGCATAAATTGGTCTACCAGGATCATCAGCACCTGATTTGAATGTTGTTCCAAGAGGTTTTACGTTTACGTCTGCATAAGTAAGATCGTTAACTGATTTTGAATAGATAGCTTCCAGTGTACCCGTCAGGCCATAGGGCAGCTGATGGTCAACTGCTGCGTTGAAGCGCAGTACCTGTGGCATTTTGAAGTTTTCATCAGTAACGTCAACTTCAGTCTGTTTGATGGCTGTAAGGTTTTTAACCTGGCTGTTAGGATCCGCGTTGAACTTAAATCCTGCCGGTAAACCCTTGCCTGTGCTAAGATCGATTCTTCCGAATTCAACACCTGTATTTCCATACTGGTTTGAAATCCATACATAAGGAATGCGGCCCGTGAATATGCCGGCGCCACCACGTACCTGGGTAGAACGTTCTCCGAATACATCCCAGTTGAAACCAAACCTGGGAGAGAAGAGCAGTTTACCGCTTGGTACCTTATTAGTTTCAAAGCCATAACCAAGTCTCTGCACGAATACAGTATCAATAATAGGGTTGAAAGCTGGTGCGTCAGGGAATGTTGGAACGTCAACTCTCAAACCAAGTGTCAGTTTGAAGTTAGGTGTAACTGTCCATTCATCCTGAGCATATAAACCTAACTGCAGTGCGTTGAAGTGAGCTGCTTCCTTAGGATCGCCAGTAGTAGAGTAGCTCAGCTGATAACGTGAAGGATTGCCATTCTGCAGGTCGGTAAGATTGTTAAATTCATAGTATCCATTGAGGTTACGAATAAAGAGATTTCTGAATTTATAGAATTCGTTGTGTGTACCAACCGTAAACACGTGGTTTCCGGTATAGTATGAAAAGTTGTCTGTAATTTCAAATATATCCTGGTCCAGCTGATTTGCCTGTGAGAATTCCTCAGCTCCGGCTCTTAAAGTAAAGCCAGGTATTGCTGTTTTAACAAGCAAAGATGGGAACGGGCGGCCGCTGGGGTCACGTGTATCCCTGATTCTTGTGTAACCGGCAATCAGTTCATTAGCCATTGTATTGCTGAATGTACTGCTCAGCTGTAAAACTGTTGAGTTTGTACTGCTGTTAAACTGATACATTCTGTCTGAGAATTCGAGTACGGCGAGTGAACGTGCAGTTTTCTGATCGCTTGCGTCAACATAATTGTGTCTTAAAGTAAGTTTGTGAGCATCAGAAATGTTATAATCGAAGCGGAGGAACAATTTTGTTGAAGGGCGTTTTGTTGAAAGTGAACCGTAATCTCCGGGATTATATCCGTAATTGTTTATCAGGATATTTCTCATTGCAGAGGCTGCGCTGTCTTTTGAGCCAAGTGAACCACCCTGTGTAAGTGAAAGGTTGTCAGCAGGGTCGGTTCTGCGCGAGAACTCGCCGTTAAAGAAGAAAAATAATTTGTCTTTCATTATCGGACCGCCCACGCGGACACCAGACTGATATTCATTAAATTCGGCGATTTTTGCCTTGAGGTTGTCGGGGCTGTAGCCGATAAAATTCTGATTTCTGAAGTACCCATATATTGATCCGGTGTACCTGTTGGTGCCACTGCGGGTTACTGCATTGATACCGCCACCTGTAAATCCACCCTGGCGCACGTCATAAGGTGCAATAACTACCTGGAATTCCTGAATAGCGTCAAGACTTATAGGAGTTGTACCAGCCTGACCACCAGGAGTTCCTGAACTTCCCAGACCGAAGAGATCATTGTACTGTGTACCGTCGATCTGGATGTTATTAAAACGATTATTTCTTCCTGCAGCACTGCTGCTTCTGCCATCAAACTGTGGGGTGAACTTTGCGAAATCCTGGAAGTTTCTGGAAATTGTAGGGAATGCCTGGATTTCTTCAACACCTACGTTTGTAGCTGCGCCGGTTCTATTTGCACTGATAACTGCACTTCTATCGGAAACTACATTTACTGTGCCGGTCTGAATTGTTTCACTTGATAATTTAAAGTCGATAGAAAAGTTCTGTCCTAATGTCAGTTCTACACCTTCTTTAATCTGAGTTGTAAAACCGATAAAAGAAACCTTAACTGTATACGGACCACCAACACGGAGGTTATTCAGGTTGAATTTACCGTCAACACGTGTGGTGGAACCAAAAGTCGTACCGGTTGGAATGTGTGTGGCAACAACGGTAGCACCTGGTAAAGGCTGTCCCTCATTGTCCGTCACAGTTCCATTCATTGCTGCCGTAGTTACGCCCTGGGCCATAATTATAGCTGGGGCGCAAAATAGCAGAAATAGAAAAATTAAAGAAATTTTTCTTGTAACTATTCTCATAGATAACTCCCTACATAGGTTATTGGGTTTATTAATTGACCGAATTTAGAAAGCATTTTCATATGCACAAAATTACTCTAAAAATTCTTTCTGGCAAGAGTCGAAATCTACTGATAATCAGATTTAACAAATATTTAACATCGGAAAATCGGTATATTGTATGACATTTTTATAATTACTAGGAAATGCCTCATAAAATTAGGAGCAATTAATTGAAAAGTAAAGAAAAATCTTTACCCTGACTGTTTAATTATTGTTGGGACAATGAATTAAAAAATGCTCAATTTTGCATAAAAACAAAGAAAATAATGTAAAAAGAATCAAAATTACCAAAAGGATAAAAATGAAAAGAAGCACATTACTTATTATTTTTCTGCTTAACCTGTTTTTAGTACCTTCATGGGTTTTTTCTCAGAGCAAACCATACCTGATACTGGTTTCTTTTGATGCCTTCCGGTGGGATTATCCAGGTCGCGGCCTAACACCAACACTTGACTATATTAAAACAAACGGTGTGTCTGCCATATCCCTGCGCCCCTCGTTTCCATCGAAAACATTTCCTAATCATTTATCAATTATTACAGGAATGTACCCCGAGCATCACGGGATAATTCATAATGACTTTGAAAATCCCTTCAGCGGGGAAAAGTATGCAACTTCAGATACCTCTGCCGTAAGGAACGGAAAATGGTACCTGGGGGAAGCTTTCTGGGAGACAGCCGAAAGGCAGGGGATCAGGACTGCCAGTTATTTCTGGCCCGGATCTGAGCTGAGCCTTCCCTACAGAAGACCGTCATATTTTGAGACTTATGAGCATAAAAGGCCCTATTCAGACAGAATTGAGGGTGTGATCAACTGGTTAAAGCTGCCTTATAAGGACAGACCGCATTTTATTACTCTTTATATGTCCGAAACTGATGACCAGGGACACCGTTTTGGTCCAGATGCGCCGCAGACAAACCGGGCCATTAAACAGCTGGATTCTTTAGCCGGAGTACTGCTAAAGAGAATAAAAGACATTAGTATGACTGACAGCGTAAACGTGATCTTTTTATCTGATCACGGAATGACGGGAATCAGTACTGACAGAATGATAAATATAGAAGAAATTGCGGGTCCCGGGAATATTATTCAAGGCAATGGACCGGTTATGATGGTTGAGCCTGAAAATGGCAGCATACAGAAGACATATGAAAAACTAAAATCCGCAAAGGCCCATTTTATGGTATATACCCGGAAGGATATGCCCGAATATTTTCACTTTGACGATAATCCGTTTATTTATTCTATAATCATTGTGGCTGATCCGGGATGGTCGCTGGTAGACAATAAATCGAAGTCTGCAATGCTGAAGTATAATTCCAAGGGTAATCATGGCTATGATAATAACTATATGGATATGCACGGTATATTTTATGCAATAGGCCCCGCCTTCAGGAACGGGTATTCAACCGGGACACTGTGGAATATAGATATTTATCCGCTGCTCTGCAGGATATTTGATATTTTTCCAAGACAGAATATAGACGGAAGACTGGAGCGGATCGGTTTTATATTGAAGTGAACACCTTTTGAAACAGATTCCGTTTCTTGCATGCCCAAATTGGGTAAGAGGTAAAAGTAGCGCAAAATTGGGGGATGTATTCGGATAAAGCAGGTTTTTTCGTAAATTTGAATATTATAATTTAAGGTATAAATGATAGAAGACGTAATAAAAATTGCGAAGCAGGCAGGTGAGATAATCAGGGATGGATACCGCAAGAATTTTGCGGTTGAGTTCAAGACAAATGCTTCAAATCTTGTGACTGAAATCGATAAAAAGAGCGAAAAGGAGATCATTTCATTTATAAAAAAAAATTATCCCTCACACGGAATTATTGCTGAAGAAAGCGGATATGAAAACAATAAGGCCGAATACGTTTGGGTCATTGATCCTCTGGATGGGACCACCAACTTTGCTCACGGTTTACCAATTTTCTCCGTTTCAATAGGGGTCCAAAAGGCCGGAAAAACAATTTGCGGAACCGTATATGATGTAATGAGGGATGCAGCCTATACTGCAGAATCAGGGTCGGGTTCATATTGTGACGGAAGGAAATTAAAAGTAAGTGATAATGATAACCTGAGCCACAGTCTTCTGGTCACGGGCTTCCCATACGATGTGCAGGAAAATCCGGGTAAGGTAATGGAATATTTTGCCGCGTTTATTCACAATGCCCGTGCAGTAAGACGCCTGGGTTCAGCCGCAATTGATTTCTGTTATGTAGCTGATGGGGTATTTGACGGTTTCTGGGAAATGTCACTTTACCCATGGGATCTTTGCGCCGGAAGGCTGATTGTTGAGGAAGCAGGAGGACTGGTAACGGATTTCAAGGGACAGAAGCAGGATATATTTTATAAGCAAATTCTGGCTACAAACGGGAAAATTCATCCAAAAATGGTTGAAGTTTTGGGCAGCCGGTAAATTTTTACAAAGGATTTCGGATTTGGTCATTTTTTTGTATTTTTGTATGATATGTCAAAAAATATGATTATTACTATAGATGGTCCTGCCGGTTCAGGCAAAAGTACTTCAGCCAAACTAGTTGCAAAAAAACTTGGTTATACCTATCTTGATACGGGTGCCATGTACAGGGCAATTACCTACCTGGCACTAAAGCAGAATATGATCAGGGATGAATCCTCTGTTGTACGGCTGGCTCAGGATGCCAGGCTGGAATTAAAGTTTATTGACGGGAAAACCGAGGTTTTTCTTAATGGTGAGGATGTTACCGAAGCAATCCGTTCCTATGAAGTGAATTCCAATGTCAGCGAAATAAGTGTCATCCCCGGTGTCAGGAAAGCTCTCGTGGAAAAGCAACAGGCAATTGGAGCCAATACGAGCATTGTGGCCGAAGGAAGAGATACCGGAACAGTTGTATTTCCTGATGCCGATGTTAAAATATTCCTTACGGCTTCGCTTAATGAAAGAGCTACAAGGAGGCTAAAGGAATTTCAGGAGAAGGGACAGAATCTTCCGCTGGAGGATATTGAATTTAATATAAAAAAGAGAGATCTTATTGATTCCAGCAGGGAAATGAGCCCGCTGGTAAAGGCAAAGGATGCCATAGAAATTGATACTTCCAGTATAACTATTGAGGAAGAGGTCAGCCTCATCCTTGCAAAAGTTGAGGAAATAATCAAGGAAAAACAAAAATAATAATAGGTTATAAGATTAGAAAGTCTGCTTGATGAAAGTAAACGTTGATAATAATGCTGGTTTTTGCTGGGGTGTTGTCAGAGCGATAGATTTTGCCGAGAAAGAATTAAACCAGAACCCAAAGATCTATTGCCTGGGAGATATAATTCATAATACGGCGGAAGTTAAAAGGCTGAATGAGCTTGGAATGGAAACCGTGACGGTACAGGATTTCCCAAGGCTGGAAAGGGGCAGCAAGGTCCTTATAAGAGCACACGGAGAACCTCCCTTGACATATCAGGAAGCAATCAAATACGGAATTGAAATTATAGATGCGACCTGCCCTGTAGTAACAAAAGTACAGGAGAGGATCAGAAAATTTTCTACTAATGATTTTCAGGTAGTTATTTTCGGTAAAAAAGACCATGCCGAGGTAACCGGACTGACGGGAGTGACTGAGAATAAGGCCATTGTAGTCATGAGTGTAGAGGAAGCACTGGAAAAAGTGGATCCGGGTAAAAAGACCGTTTTGTTTTCACAGACCACCATGGACAGGGAAACCTTTGGCATGATTGCAAATACGCTGCGCGAGAGGATACTGGATTTCCAGATCGGTACTATGGAGCAGGAGGCCGTGGAATTTCACGCAAAGAATACCATTTGCGGCCAGGTTTCAGGCAGGGACAAAAAACTGAGGGAATTTGCCCGTACGAATGACGTTATCCTATTTGCTGCCGGCAAGAAAAGCAGCAATGGGAAGGTATTATTTAATATTGCAAAGGAAGAAAACCTTAAAACATACTTTGTTGAAGATATTGAAGACATAAAAACCGAGTGGTTCGAAGGAGCTGAAAGCGTGGGAATAACTGGTGCGACTTCAACTCCTCAGTGGCTGATGCAGAAAATCAGGGATTATTTACTGGGGAACTTGCAGCAAGGCAATTAAATCTCTTTTATTCCAGTAAAACTTTCTGTGGTAATCGTTTATAAACTGCAGATTATTAAATATTTTGTTATCTTACAGTCTTTACAAAACCAGAATTCGTAAAATTTAAGTTTTTGCCCTTATGGGCAGTTAAAGTCATCTTAATTATTTATGTTGAATTAAAAATTATCTGTTTTTACTTGTTTTGATGACTTTGGAGTTAAATACAGGTAGTCAATTTATTTTTTTGGAGGTCTAATGTCCGAAGAGACAAAAGAGAAATTTGGCAATACTCAAACTGCTGCTGCCAAAGGTAAAGTAAGGTTTTTTAATTCTGACGAGTATTCACAGGAAGAATTGGAAACTTTAGCTAAGCTCTACTCTCAATCATTTAAGGATGTTAAAGAGGGTGAGATAATTAAGGGTAAAATTGTCAGCATTCAGGGTGACAGTGTAATTCTTGACGTAGGTTTTAAATCCGAGGGTACAATTCCTAAATCCGAATTTACAGCCGGTGATGAAATCAAGATTGGTGAAGAAGTCGAAATCGTTATTGAAAGTGTTGAAGACCAGGAAGGTAATCTTGTCCTCAGCAAGAAGAGAGCAGACTTCCTGAGAATCTGGAACAAGATATTGAGTGCTTATGATACCGGCGAGATTATTCAAGGAAAGATATTAAAAAGAATTAAAGGTGGAATGGTTGTTGACCTGATGGGTATTGAAGCATTCTTACCCGGCTCTCAGATTGATATTAGACCTGTTAGAGATTTTGATGCATTCGTGGGACAGACAATGGACTTTAAGGTAGTTAAAGTAAACGTCCCGACGGAAAATGTTGTAGTATCACATAAAGTCCTTATCGAGGAAGAGATTTCAGACCAGAGAAAGGCTATACTCGATAGTCTCGAAAAGGGTCAGATCCTTGAAGGTATTGTTAAAGCAATTACAGACTTTGGTGTGTTCGTGGACCTTGGCGGTGTTGACGGCCTGATCCACATTACCGACTTAAGCTGGGGTAGAATAAATCATCCAAGTGAAGTCGTAAAACTTGATGAGAAGATAAAAGTTGTTGTCACAGATTTCGACATGGAAAAGAAGAGAATTTCTCTTTCACTCAAGCAGTTACTGCCGCATCCATGGGACAACATTGAGAATAAATATAAAGTTGGCGACAAAGTATCAGGCAGAGTTGTATCTCTTACTGATTACGGCGCATTTATTGAAATTGAGAAGGGTATCGAAGGCTTGATTCATATTTCTGAAATGAGCTGGACACTCCACATTAAACATCCTTCACAGTTTGTTTCTATGGGACAGGTTGTTGAAGCTGTTATACTTAGCCTTGATAAGGATGAGAAGAAAATCTCTCTCGGCATGAAACAGCTGGTGCCGGATCCATGGACAGAACTCATGCAGAAATATCCTGTCGGCTCGAAGCACACAGGTATTGCCCGCAACCTCACCAACTTTGGTGTGTTCGTTGAGCTCGAACCCGGTGTTGACGGTCTGGTTCATATTTCTGACCTGTCATGGACAAAGAAGATCCGCCATCCCGGTGAAGTTGTGAAGAAGGGTGAAAAGATTGATGTTATAGTTCTAGGTGTTGATACCGACCAGAGAAAGATATCCCTGGGCCACAAACAGGTTCAGGATAATCCCTGGGATACATTCGAAAAGAATTATGCTGTAGGTACTATTTCAGACGGCAAGGTAGTAAGAATCATAGAAAAAGGTTTGATAGCTGAATTACCTGCAAAGGTTGACGGGTTTGTACCTGCTACACAGCTTTCAACTGCCAAGCTGAAAAATATAGCTTTCTGTTTCCCTGTTGATACAGTACTTCCTTTAAAGGTTGTTGAATTCGACAAGGAAAACAAAAAGATCGTACTTAGCGCATTGGGTGCTTTGAAAGAAAAATCGGACGCTGAAATTCAGGAATATATCACCAGACATAAACTTGAAAAAGTTACTGTTGAAGATATAAAGAATGCCAACGCCGATGCTGTTGATTCTTCTGACTTCCCTAATTTTGAAGTTCCGGATGAACCAGCTACTCCTGCTTCACCAGCAGAAAAAGCATAACTTTAGTTGATCTTCAGGCTGTGGCAGTGGCTCAGGGTAAAAACCCGGATTCACGTCACAGCCTTTTTTATTTGTGTAAATTGAAAGGATTGATGTGCAAGGCAGAGTTGCTTTTTATACTTTAGGATG
Source organism: Ignavibacteriales bacterium (assembly GCA_050258815.1). Taxonomy (GTDB): domain Bacteria; phylum Bacteroidota; class Ignavibacteria; order Ignavibacteriales; family SURF-24; genus JAAXKN01. Next base: position 22,299 of record JBLMZM010000022.1, on the reverse strand, counting down.
TAAGCTTAATTTTTCCGAGACCTCAACAATCGGAACACAGTTTCTTAATAACGGTTTTCGCGTCGTGGACTTTAAGGATGAGGCTGATGTGTATGTAATTAATACATGCAGCGTTACGGATAATGCCGACAAGGAATGCCGCCAGATAGTAAGAAGAGCCCTGAGGAATAATCCCCATGCATTTATTGCCGTTACAGGCTGTTATGCGCAGCTAAGGCCGGAGGAGATCGCAGGCATTGAGGGAGTTGATATAGTACTCGGAAGTAATGAGAAATTTAAGCTTTTTTCATACGTTGATACGTTTGAAAAGAAGGACCTATCCTGTATTTTTGTTTCCCCCACAGAAGAACTAAATGAAGTTAGTGCCGCCTATTCAACTGATGCCACCGGAAGAACGAGGGCGTTTCTTAAAATACAGGACGGTTGTGATTACAAATGTTCATATTGCACTATCCCTCTTGCCAGGGGTAAAAGCAGAAGCCTGAAACCAGAAGACGTAATCAGAAATTTTAAGACTCTTCTTGACGAAGGATACAGGGAAATAATTATCACAGGCGTTAATGTGGGCGATTATGGCAAGGCCATGGAAATGGACCTTTATGGCCTGCTGCTTAAAATGATAGAAATACCCGGCGATTTCCGGATCAGGATCAGTTCCATTGAACCGAACCTGCTTACAGATGAAATACTGGATCTTACGTTACAGAACGAAAAAATGTGCCGTCATTTCCATATTCCGCTTCAAAGCGGAAGTCCTGACGTCCTGAGATTAATGCAGAGAAGGTACAAACAGCAGGATTATTATAACCTTATTCATAAGGTGACCGGTAAGATACAGGATGCTGGTATAGGTGTGGATGTTATAGTCGGTTTTCCCGGTGAAACAGAAGAAAATTTCCTTGAGACATACAATTTCCTGAAAGAGCTTCCAATTTCATATCTCCATGTTTTTACATATTCCGAAAGACCAAACACAAAGGCAATTGATTTTGAGGGCAGCGTTGAAATGAATGAAAGAAAAAGAAGAAATAATATGCTGCGGATACTAAGTGAAAAGAAGAGGAATGAATTCTACAGGAAGATGATCGGCCGCGAGATGGAAATACTTTTTGAACATGAGGATCATGACGGTTATATGAAGGGGTTTGCTTCAAACTATGTCAGGGTCCAGTATAAATACGATCCTTCCCTGATAAACAGCTTCAGCCGCATCCGTATTGAGGAGGTGAAGGGGGAAGTTTGTTCGGGCAGACTGATTATATAATGAAAACGTACTTGAATTATTGGTAATTAAAAAGTAAAATTAGAGCATATTTTTTATTCACTTATTTTTAACGGAACACCATGAAGTATATTGCCCTTTTTCTGCTCTTTGTTGCCCCTGTTTTTGCACAGGAAAATTTGCCGAAGAGTCTCTTGCTTCAGCAAAGCGGGATTCAGCAGGATAAGCTGACTTTGGAAGAACCCGGTAAACTCCCTCAACTGTTAACCGCACCTGCACAGGGTAAGAAAAGCGGAGCACTTGCAGTATTGTATTCCTTAGTCCTGCCTGGAATGGGAGAATTATACGGGGGATCCTACAATAGCGGCAAATACTTTACAATTGCTGACGGAGTAATATGGGGGGTGTTTGCGGGCTTTAATATTTATGGCAACTGGCAGAGAAATAATTATAAAACATTTGCCGCATCCTATGGAGGCGTAAATCCCGAGGGCAAGAATGCCGATTATTACTCTAACATCAGCGAATACGTCAATGTGGACGAATATAACCGTGATCTGGGTCTTCATGGGGAATTTGATCAGCAGTACGACCGCCAGCAGTACTATTGGAAGTGGGTCGACCAGAATCAGAGAAGAGAATACCGAAGCATGTGGGAATCGAGCGAACGCTCGTTTAACAACGTAAGGTTTGCCGTTGGGGCCCTGATAGTGAACAGAATAATCAGCGCCTTTAATGCCGCAAGAGTCGTGCGTGCCTATAATAAGAATATTGACAGTGAAACCAGCTGGAATGTTTCCATGGGCATTGACTACGGAATGAATATGCCTTCCGCATTAACCCTGAACTTCCAGAAATCTTTCTGATCCCAACAAATTTATTTTGAAAGAGCCCGGCAAACGTATTTACGGCCGGGCATTTTTCTATCCGTTTTTCCTTATATTAAACCCATGATTTTAAGAATAATATATCTCCGTGAAAAATTATAAACTAATCATTCAATATGACGGATCTGAGTATGCCGGCTGGCAGGTGCAGGATAATTCCGTAACTGTGCAGCAGAGGGTATCTGATGCTATTGAAACCATCATCAGGGAAAAGGTCAACCTTATCGGATCGGGCAGAACAGATGCCGGGGTGCATGCCCTGGGACAGGTTGCAAACTTCCGTACGGAAAAAGAAATAGATATTTTCAAATTCAGGTATTCATTGAATTCAATCCTTCCATCCGACATTTCGGTCCCCGAAGTTCTGGAAGTGGACGAACGGTTCCATGCCCGCTTCGACGCAAAAAAGAGGAGCTATCTCTATTTTATATCCAGGCAAAAATCCCCATTTTATTATAAATACTCATACAGGTATAAAGGCGACCTGTCTGTGGATTATCTGAACATACTTTCAAAGGTGCTGAAGGGTGAGCACGATTTTACTTCTTTTGCAAGAAAAAACAGCGAAGTGGATCATAAAAGATGCATTATTTATGATGTGCATTGGAAAGAAACTAACGGATTTGTTATTTTTTACATCGAGGCAAACAGGTTTCTGCATGGAATGGTGAGAACTGTTGTTGGAACGGTGCTGGGAGCTGCAAAAAATAATTTTGATAAAAATTATATTTTGGATATACTAACTAAAAAAGACAGGGAGATTGCCGGCGAAGCTGCTCCGGCAAAAGGACTTTTCCTCTACAGGGTAAAGTACTGAAACCTGACCGGATATAAGTCCCGGATATTCTACAATTATGCAGCCTGTAAATGTGTTTGTTGATACATTAAATATTGGTGAAAAATGATCAATCTGAAAAACCGGGTTGTTTTGGTAACCGGTGGTTCCAGGGGAATTGGAGCCGCGTGTGTGGAGATGTTCGCAAAGGCGGGCTCTGATGTTGCTTTTACTTATAAGTCGGATAAATCTGCAGCAGACAAACTGATTGCAGCAATTAAAGGTAATGTGAAAGTCTGTGCCTATAGCATGGATATGGAATCGGAACAGGATATAGAGAGAAAAATAAAAGAAATACTGTCAGATTTTGGAAGAATTGATGTGCTGGTAAATAATGCGGGCATATGGAAATATGGAGCTGCTGACCAGATGAGCCTTTCCGAATGGGATGAGACGATCAGAACAAATCTTACTGGCACTTTCCTTGTCACCAGAGCCGTAATTCCGGTAATGAAGCAGAACAGGTTCGGCAGGATTATTCATATATCATCTACTGCAGGACAGAGGGGAGAGGCCTTTCACTCACACTATGCTGCTTCAAAGGGCGGGATAATATCTTTTACAAAATCCCTCGCATCTGAACTGGGTGAGTATAACATTACCACCAACTGTGTGGCTCCGGGCTGGGTTATAACTGATATGAGCGCGGATGTCTTCTCCGATCAAGAATACAGGGAATCGGTTAAAAAGGCAATACCCGTGCAAAGAATCGCTGAAGCTGAGGACATTGCCGGTCCCGTGGTTTTCCTTGCATCTGAACTGGCAAGACACATTAATGGTGAAATACTTAACGTAAACGGGGGAAGCGTACTCTGCGGGTAGAAGGTTTTTATTGCGCTTTTTAGCAGAGAGATGATATGTAAATACGGGTAACTCAATGAAAGGAGAAAGACGATGGATTTTATTGCCGGACTTCATCCTAAATTTGTTCATTTTCCCATTGCTCTTTTTTTGACTTACACGCTGCTTGAAATTACAGGCATAGTATTTAAGAAAGAACTGTTTTCAAAAGCAGCCTATATAATTCTTATACTTGGAATACTGGGCGGAGTTGCTGCTGTATTTACAGGTGACAGGGCCAGTGAGGCAGCTGAAAAGTTGTCAGACCTTGGAGTAATAGTTCCACTTGGATCAATATCCAGACACGAGGATTACGCAACGTATACTCTATGGTATTTTGTAGCTTTAACCGCATTCAGGACGTACCTGATCATCAGGAAAAAGTTTACAGGTACATTGAAATACCTGTTTATTGTTCTTGCGCTCATAGGTAGTCTTTTGGTCTATGAAACTGCATTATTGGGAGGAAGACTAGTCTATCAGCACGGGGTTGGTACGGATCTGATCCAGCCTGAGAAAACAAATATTCAAAAATAATTCGAGTTAATTTTGCTGGCTTTTATTCTGATATTATTAGTTAATATCTGCGGATTTCTCTTAAAGTATTATGGGTTTGACAGATACATAACCCTGCTGGGTTTCAGATTTCATTTAAGTCTGATTCTACCCATGCTGATTATATTCAGGCAAGGTGCCTCTGACACTATTAAGGCGCGTCTATTCCATCCAGAACATAATAAATATGTACGAGTAGTTATGTTGATTGTGCTTCCGTTGGTAATTCTTGTCGGAGGACTGTACTTTCTTCACTCCCTTGATATAGCTGATCCGGATTATTTTTATGAACTGGGTTTGTCATCAATAATTGATTTCCCCATGTATCTGATATGGAATCTGCCGCAGCTTTTGATACTGGGATTATTTCTGGCAGTTGTAACAGAAGGGAAGAGGTTTAAGTTTTTGTTATCCCTTTTTACCATGCTGATGTTATTTTTCTACGAAATTATGCCGTTGGGAAAAGACCAATTCGCTTTTAATCAGATATACAATTTCATTGTGAGTGTCCTTTTATTTTCTTTATTTATTACCTGGATAGAAAATGTGTATCTGTTTGCCATATTTGTATTTTCAGTTATCTGGAGCAATATCCTTTTGTTTGGAAGCAGCTCCAGGGTCCTTGTAAATCTGCTGCTTGCAAAAAATTACGACAGCTGGGACGGTTTTTTTTCAGTAAGTAAAGCACTTTCCGCATATCCATACATTATACTGGCAGGAATAACACTAGTGCTGTTACTTATAATGATGGCAGTAAACAACAGTAGTGACAAAGGGGCATAATGGTTAAATCCATGATAATGCCCGGGAAAAAATATGAAAATCAATAATTGACCTAAATAACACAAGATCACAAGGAATGAAAAAAATAATATTTCTGTTAATTGCCCTATATTCTTGTTCTTTCGCCCAGAATTTTGATTCGGGCAAGGCACGCGGTTTGTTTTTATCTTTTGCCGTCGGGCCCAGGATACCGATCGCTGAATCAGCCAAGTCTGAAGCCCTGGGTATGGGAATTAACGTTGGACTTTCATATACTGATAATGAGTACATTCCGCTGTTTGTGTATGCCAAACTGGGTTATGAGCATTATCCCGGAGCAATGGACCTGTACAGAAGGACTAATTATTCATCTTTTACTACCAATGTAATTCCCATTAATATTGGCGTCAGGATATTTCTGCCCCCCATTGTCAAGGATATAGTATTGTTAATACCCACTGCTGAGTTTGGCGGTTCAATTGGATTTTATGAAAAATCACACCAGTACAAGATCGATTCTCATAAAAGTGATTTTCTGGAAAGTACCACGAAGATGGGATTTCATATTGGTGCCGGGTTATCCATGTTCCTTATCGAAGTGATGGGATCCTATAATTACTTTCCAAATAATGAGTATCTTGCAGCGGATCTGCGAATCAGGATACCTATATTTATCAAACTTTAAGCGGAGAGGAAAATGGATTTTGAAGACGTTGTATTTGAAGTAATAGAAAGCGTTGCCATTGTAACGATTAACAGGCCAGATAAATTAAATGCCCTCAGCATTCAGACAATGAATGAAATAATGCAGGTATTTACGTTATTAAAACATAACTCTGTATCTGTTGTAATAATTACGGGAATGGGAGAAAAGGCATTTGTTGCCGGCGCAGACATATCCGAGATAAACAAGCTGGATAAAGAAACGGGCAAGCTCTTTTCCGAAAGAGGGCAGGAGATTTTTAACTTTATAGAAAATTATGAAAAACCGGTCATCGCTGCTGTCAATGGTTTTGCCCTTGGGGGCGGATGTGAACTGGCCCTGGCATGCCACCTCAGGATTGCCTCTGAGAATGCAAAGTTTGGACAGCCCGAGATAAATCTGGGACTGATACCCGGCTACGGTGGCACACAGAGGCTTTCCCGGCTTATTAACCCAGGGCGGGCGATGGAGTACATACTTACGGGTGACATGATTGATGCAAAGGAGGCTTACAGGATCGGGCTGGTAAATAAGGTTGTACCAAAGGCCGAACTTATGGATAAAACCATGGAAATGGCAAACAAGATTGCTTCAAAGGGACAAGTTGCAGTGAAAGCATCGCTAAAGGCGGTGAATAATTTCCGTGAGCATCCGCAGAAAGAAGCATTGAGCCTCGAGGCACATTTGTTTGCAGATTGCTGTGCTTCGGAGGATTTCAAGGAAGGCACATCAGCCTTTCTGGAGAAGAGAAAAGCGGTTTTTAAGGGAAAGTAAACCCTGGTCAGAAAGCAGGAGGAGCGAGTAATCTTTTCCTCCTGTCTTCAACTACACATTAAAATACATCTAGTATCGCAGTGAAACCAGTAGTGCTTCGCGGTTCAGCTGCCAAACCTTTTTGAAATTATCCCTGGGAAGTTCTAATGTAACCACAGGGATATTTTTTTCTATTCCAGCATATGTACCGAATGATCCGGGTGTAGGATATCCGATATATCCTTTTACAGGATAGCCGTTGAATTTTGCCATAGAATCCGCAATTTCTTTTGCAGGACCGTCGTAATTAACCACTTCCAGAGGGGTATGAATTGAAATTATCCTTTTGGGATTATATTTCTCAAGCAGTTTCATTACGGCCTTAGTTTCCGGTTCTGAAGCTGCGCATCTTTCAGAATGATTATTCCCGGGTCCGTCTGTAGGTTCCCAGTTCTTTGTGGGAAAGTTACGGTTTAAATCTATGCCGTTCTTATTATACCTGGTTCCAAGCAGCAATCCGTCCGGATTGACAACGGGGACAATGACTATCTTCTCATTTCCAAAAGTCATTTTTTCGTCATACAGATACTTTGCAAAAGTATATACGAGCTTTGCACCCAGGCGTTCATTGCCATGAAATCCGCCCATAATTAAGGTTACATTTTCACCTTTACCAATTTCAAGCAGGAGAATATCCCTGTCCTCCACTGATTTTGACCAGACCGTCCATGGCAGATTGCTCCCATAAATCTCCTCATATAACTCTGCACCTTCTGCATTCAAGCTGCCTGAGGCTTGTTTTGATATTGTTCTAGAACACTGAACAGACACTAAAAGGGTGACAATAAAAAATAAATACTTCAGTTGTCTGAAATTCGCTTTCATACTCTTCCGGTTACTCCCCTAATAATTTTATTCTGATTTAATCACACAGTGAGGTCACTGTAGCTGGAATTCTGTGAGAAATTATCCGTTTCTCAACTGAAATTAGTTATGCAAACTTAAATAAAATTCAGGTGAAATATTAAGAAATTGTATGCGGCAGGTTAAAACTGGCTTAAGAAACAGACGGGTGCGGCCGGCTAATTAATTCCAAATGACTGTCATCTGTTGACAGGATTTCCTATATTTACCACTCAAAAATATTCAAATAAAATGAATCTGAACAAACAGAAAATAATAATTTATTTATTGATTATTTCATTTGTCCTGCTGATTGCAAATGTTGTCGTGGATCAGTTTTTTAAGAAAGAACCTGGGCATGTCCAGGAAAAGTTATCTTCTATTTCACCTTCTGAAGTAAACGATATTTTTACCAGTATAATAGATGAGTTCGGTATTGAAAAGGCATGGATCAATAAAAAGGAATTAAGGAACGAAGATCCCGACTCAGTTGCATGCATTTACAAAATAAGAATTCCTGCAGATCTTCCGGTTACAGTTGTACTTAATGAACTGAATGCCAGATTCATAAATAATAACCTTAGGATTACGTCAAAAGAGTCAAGAAAAGAGAAGACCACCTACTTGAAAATACTTTCAGGAAAAACGGCATTCCTGCAGGCAGATTTTGTGACCGATCCTTTACTGGCACGTCATGCTTCAAGTCTCGGTTTTCTCATTAATAATATTGAAAAGCTAAGCCAAAGCGAACTTGAAGCCTTCCTCTCACTACCGGAAAGTTTCTCACTCATAATCGTTCCTTCCGAAAAAGGTGAAGCAATAGAAAAAAAAGTGAAGGAATCCGGCAGGGAATATACGGTTTTATTGAATGATAAAATCGATGAGGTCAGGTTCAAGCTGAATGAGGATTATAGCGAGAAGCGCTTAAAGGCTTCCATCAGGTCCATTCTCGGAGCTTTCAATGAATCGAGGCTGTATATGATAGACGATGTTTCCGATCTGTATAAATCATCTGTCTATCCCACGGTTAAAACAGAGTTCGAACGCAGAAAAATGGCGCTAATTCCTTTGAACAGTTTTGTGGAAATAAAGGGAAAGGATAATCAGGATCTGCAGTCTATCTTCAGATTTTACTGCGAAAGCAACAGTAATCCTGAGGGGAAGGTTTTCCTTATAAATGCACACGATTACTTAGAGTTAAAGGGCATGCTGGAACTTTACAGGAAGAAGGGCTATAAGTTCGTTTCGCCCTCCTCACTGAAGTTCGGGATGCAAAAGCCGACGGTAACTGAAAAATCCTGAAACACTCAGGTTGCCGCTATCTCATTTCCCTCAATGTCGAGTTCAGTGATGCTGCCGCAGCCCAGGCTCTCCAGCTGAGGTAAAACCAGTTCTCTGTTGCCCACAACGAGAATAATCAATTCCTCGGGGAAAATATTAGTACGGGCAGCCTCATAAACTTCTTCAAGTGTAACCTGCTTGATGTTATTGATATATGTATTGAAATAATCATCCGGCAGGGAATTAATTACCTTATTAGCCAGGCTCCGGCCGATCTGTCCATATGTTTCGAATAATGACGGGTATTTACGTACCAGTGCTGATTTTGCGAATCTAAGCTCCTTATCTGTGATATATACCAGTATACCTTTCATTTCCTTAATGATTTCCCAGATGGATTCTGCCGTATTCTCGCTCTTAACAGGGGCAGAAACCAGGAAATATCCGTTGCACTTATTAAAGTTAAAAGCGGAGCTGGCTCCATAAGTAAAGCCCTTGTCTTCACGAAGGTTGAGATTAATCCTGCTGGAGAACTGACCTCCAAGTATCATATTCATGATCATTCTGGGGAAAAAATCAGGAGTATTTCTTCCTTGCGAACTGTGCCCGATGCGTATTTCACTCTGTGCGGCATCCTCCTTATTGATAAAAAACACCCGGGTTTTTTGCCTTATGGGATTATCAATGCTTATAACAGGAGGATCGTAAGTATGCCAGCCTGTAAAGGCAGCATTCAGTTTATTCTCAAGTGCACTTCTTGAAATGTCGCCGACTGCAATCAGCGTTGAATTTCCGGGAGTAAGCAGTGTTTCATAGAAAAACCTTATATCATTCAGCTCAATCCTTTCGACGGTTTCCATTGTGCCAATTTCGGGCAGCCCGTAGGGGCTATCTATACCATAAATCAATTTTTCAAACACCGAAGAAGCCACATAGGAAGCGTCATCCTTTGCCTGAATAATTCTTGTCAGTATCTTTCGTTTCTCCCGCTGAAAATCCACTTCATCCAGGTGCGGTTTTAAGACCACTTTGGAGAGCAGGTTAAGTGTCTGTTCAAAATTTTCGGTAATCGTCAGCATTGTGATAAACATGGAATCGGGATCGGAAAAAATGGAAAGAACTGATCCAAGCGATTCAATGGCATCATTGAGCTGAAGGGAATCGAGGCCGCCGGCACCTTCATCAAGCAAAGAAGATGTAATATTTGATAATCCCTTCTTTTCATTTGGATCGAGCCTGCTGCCTGCATCTGTAACCAGTGTAAGCTGAATGATCGGGAGCCTGTCTTTCTGTACAAAAAGAACATTCAGGCCGTTATCCAGCGTAAATTTCTGAATTTCAGGAAGGGTGAAGGTTATTTTCCCCCGGGGCTGTGGTTTTTGGGTTCTAAATGTCATATCTGATAATCATTCTTCCGTAATTTGTTTGGGCAAAATTTTCAGTTCTATATATGGTTTCAGCAGGTATTCATGCACAGCATTTTTCAGCTGAAGTTCATCCACTTTCTGGTATCGGGACAGGTCATACTGGAATGAATCGGGTTCGTTAAGATAAAACTTATATTCATTCATGTGGTTAACGAGTGAACTCAGGTTCTGCATTGAAAATATGAATGAGGCTCTGATATTATTCTTGGCTTTTTGCAGTTCTTCCGGAGTTATCCCCTCTTCAGCCAGTATATTTATCTGGCGGAAGATTTCTTCCTTTAATTGTTCCAGTGAAATTCCGGGTCTGGCAGTAGCAATGATCATAAAGGAGCCACCGTAACGTGCTGAGTGCTGGAATGCCGATATATCCTGGGCTATTTCCTGCTCAAAAACCAGACTCTTATAAAACCTTGAATTTTTGGAGCTGGACAGTATATAAGACAGTATATCAAGCACTGCATCTTCCTGAGAGTATGCCTTCACAGTGTGCCATGCAAAATAGATCCTGGGGAGGTGGATATTATCCTCATGAACCAGGGAGATATTCTTGTTGAAGGAAAAAGCGGGTACATTAATTTCACTGATGGGTGCGCCCCTTTCAATAGGGCCGAAATACTTATCAACCAGTTCCTTTGTTTTAGAAATATTTATGTTGCCGCCGATTATCAGGGAGGCATTGTTGGGAGAATAGTATTTATGGAAAAAGTCCTTGACATCGGGCAGAGTGATATTTGAAATATCTTTCATCCAGCCGATGGTTGGCCAGTGGTAAGGATGGCCTGGCGGATATAAATTGGAGAAAATGATCTCCCAGGCCAGACCATATGGAGCATTATCATAGCGCTGTCTTCTTTCGTTCTTAACTACGTCGATCTGGTTATCCAGCTTTTCCTGGCTCAGAGCCGGGATAAGAAAACCCATTCTATCGGATTCGAGCCAAAGAACCAGTTCCAGGTAATTTGAAGGCAGGTTCTGATAATAATTTGTCCTGTCAGTACTCGTGGAGCCGTTCAGATTTCCCCCGGCTTCCTGTATATACTTGAAATGCATCTGTTTGGGAACGTGTTTTGATCCCTGAAACATCATGTGCTCGAAGAGATGGGCAAAACCTGTCTTGCCCTCAGTTTCGTTTGCTGAACCTACTCTGTACCAGATGTTTACTGCCAGAATGGGCAGGCTGTCATCCGGGTAAAGAATTACTTCCAGTCCGTTTTCAAGTGTGTATCTTTCATAATTTATTTTAAGAAAATCGTTCATAAAGTCCGGCTGTAATTTGAGTCTTCAATTTTATTAATATTAATCAATTTAAGAAAAAATATGCTCCCAAAAAATTCTAAATAAATAGGTGCGTCTGAATTCGGTAAAATTCAGGCAAAAGACCGGGGCGCAGGCGATATCTGTCCACATTCATCCATAGTCTCTTACAAATCTCAAAAGTCAAACATATCTGTACATGACAAATTCTTATTTAAGATTTTGTATGTTTATTTGACCCTTTTCATTCCTTGATAGCCTATGCGAAATTTGGTATATTTACACAGAATGTAAAAAATATAAGCAGGAGTCAAATATTTTGAGCCTTAGAGACAAAAACAAAGCTAAAGAGGACAACGATAATACTATTATAGACGAAATGCCTAAGGTTTTGCCTATTTTACCACTGAGAGACAATGTTATTTTTCCTTACATGATCTTTCCTGTACTGGTAGGACGCGAGCAGTCGATCCGCGCTGCAAACTATGCACTGGAAAATTCAAAATTTATCTTCCTGTCTGCACAGAAGAAGGCGAATATTGATGAACCCAAGGAAGAGGACATTTTTCTTGAAGGAACGGTTGCAAAGATTATTCAAATACTGAAGCTTCCTAACGGATTGATGAAAATACTCGTTGATGGTTTAATACAGGGACGCATCCTGCATTTTACAGATAACAAGGATTTCTTTGAAGCAAAAGTAGAAATTATAATGCCCAAAGAAGAAAATCCTGTTGAAATGAATGCACTAATCAGACAGATGACTCATCTGTTTAAGGAATATGTAAAAATTAACCGTACTATTCCCAGTGAGGCCATCAGCGCCTATGAAAACATAGAAGAACCCGACAGGAAATTGTTCTATGTGGCAGCAAACATTACGCAGAATATTGAAATAAAGCAGAAGATACTGCAGAAATTTACAATTAAAGAACAGCTTTACGAGGTTATCAAGATCCTCAATTCAGAAATTGATATCCTGAAAGTTGAAAAGGAAATTGAGAATAAGGTCCAGGAGAATATTGCCAAAACTCAGCGCAAGTTTATAATACAGGAACAAATCAGGATATTGCAGGATGAGCTGGGAGAGGAAGATGAGGCAACCCCGGAGTTCATAAGGTTGCGTAACAAGGTTAAAAAGGCAAAAATGCCTAAGTATGCCGAAGAAAAGGCTAATGAAGAGCTGAACAAACTTAAGAAAACTCCCCCGATGTCACCGGAATCCACGGTTATCAGGAATTACCTGGAATGGATGATTGATGTTCCATGGAATAAAAAAACAAAGGATAATCTGGATATTAAATATGTCCGCCAGATACTGGATGAGGACCATTACGGACTGGACAAACCCAAGGAAAGGATTGTTGAACACATTGCCGTATTAAACCTGGTTAAACAGATGCGTGGACAGATACTCTGCTTTGTAGGCCCTCCGGGTGTCGGCAAGACCTCGCTTGGCAAATCCATTGCCAGAGCCATCGGCCGTTCTTTTGTAAGAATCAGCCTGGGTGGTGTGCGTGATGAGGCAGAGATAAGGGGGCATAGAAGAACATATATTGGTTCAATGCCTGGTAAGATCATACAGTCCATGAAAAAGGCCGGTACGATTAATCCCATCATACTTCTGGATGAAATTGATAAGATGAGCATGGATTTCAGGGGAGATCCCTCTTCGGCAATGCTGGAAGTGCTGGATCCCGAACAGAACCATACCTTTAATGATCATTATCTGGATCTGGATTATGACCTGTCCCAGGTGATGTTTATTACTACGGCAAACGTAAAGTACAACATTCCGTTACCTCTGCAGGATAGAATGGAAATTATAGAACTGCCAGGATATCTGGAACATGAGAAACTGCAGATTGCAAGAAGGCATATAATTCCCAAGCAGTTGAGTATTCACGGATTGGACAACCAGCTGGTTAGTTTTGAGGATACAGCCATAAATAAAGTAATTACCGATTATACGCGCGAGGCCGGTGTAAGAAACCTGGAGAGGGAACTGGCAAATGTTTGCAGAAAGACAGCCAGGGATATCGTGCTTAAGAAATCTACCAACGGGGACAAGAAAAAAAGTGCTCAGGAAAAAATTGTAATCGGAAACGAAAAAGTACTTGAATATCTGGGAGTCGAAAAGTTCAGGCGCCTTAAGGCCAGCCTTGAGGCCAGGGTAGGAAGCATAACTGGACTTGCCTGGACGAGTGTTGGTGGAGAAATTCTGAATGTGGATGCCACAATAATGAATGGTCCGGAAAGGCTGACTCTGACAGGACAGTTGGGCGACGTAATGAAGGAATCTGCCCAGGCAGCCTTAAGCTATATCCGCTCGAATGCCAAGATACTGGGCCTGGCTGATAATTTCCAGAAGGGAAAGGAAATACACATCCACCTGCCTGAGGGAGCTATTCCAAAGGATGGGCCGTCTGCCGGCATTACAATGGCTATGGCAATGTATTCAGCCTTCAGCGGAAAACCTGCCAGGAGCGACGTGGCTATGACAGGTGAAATTACACTGAGAGGGAATGTACTGCCTATCGGTGGATTAAACGAGAAGCTGCTTGCAGCGCAAAGAAGCGGAATGAAAACTGTGCTTATCCCGAAGGAAAACGAAAAGGATCTGCTTGAAATCCAGCCGGAAGTAAAGACCGGACTTACCATTATTCCAATTGAAAAAATATTGGAGGCGATGCCCTACGTTTTTGAAACGGTAAAAAAAGCTAAAACAGTCAAAACAGCTAAAACAACCAAAACAGCTGCAAAGGGAAAGACCAGAAAGAAATAATAAATGGCTGAAGCATTTATGGTGAATGAGAATCTGACTGAGGAGGAAAAATATAAATTGATTCTTCCTCAGGCAGAACATCTGCTGGATAAGGATGACTTTACGGTTACGAGTCTTTCGAATTTTACTGCAATTTTAAAACAGACCTTCGGCAAGATCAGCTGGGCAGGCTTTTATCTGGCAAAAGGGGAGCACTTGTTCCTTGGGCCTTTTCAGGGAAAGGTGGCATGTACAAGGATCAGAATTGGGACCGGAGTTTGCGGTACAGCCGCCCGGGAGGGGAGAACGGTTATTGTCCCTGATGTAAATAAATTTCCTGGTCATATTGTATGCGATGCAGAGTCAAAATCTGAAATTGTAGTCCCGCTAATAAAAAATGAAAAACTTATAGGAGTGCTCGATCTGGACAGCACGTCCTATAATTCATTCAATGATACTGATGCAAAATACCTTGAAGAATTATGCGCAATTCTTCTGGGTAAAATTAATACTGAAATTAATATTTTAATTTAACCTGCTTAATCCAGGGCAGAAACTGCCGTTTGGGTTGTGCAGGATATTAGTAATACCGGAACATAAAAAGAAGGTGCTATGAGCTTTATCGTAACGGCCAGGAAATGGCGTCCAAACAGGTTTGAAGATGTTATTGGACAGGAGCATATTACTACTACGCTGAAGAATGCCATTAAAAATAACAGAATTGCTCACGCATATCTTTTTGCCGGGCCGCGCGGTGTTGGTAAAACTACTACTGCACGCATACTGGCAAAGACGCTTAACTGCCTGAATCCGGTTGATTACGAACCCTGCAATAAGTGTGAAATGTGCCAGGCTTTTAATACATCACAGTCGCTTGACATAATTGAAATAGACGGGGCTTCAAACAGGCGTATTGAAGAAATACGCACACTGCGTGAATCTGTAAAGTATGCTCCAACATCGGGAACCTACAAGGTTTATATAATAGATGAAGTGCACATGCTTACAAATGAATCTTTTAATGCGCTTCTTAAAACCCTGGAAGAACCGCCAGAACATACTATTTTTATTTTTGCAACTACCGATGTTCATAAGGTGCCATTGACCATTATTTCACGCTGCCAGCGTTTTGATTTCAGGAGAATTGAACTTGAGAATATCAAGAGCCTGTTGAAAAATATTGCTGAGAGTGAAAAGATTGAAATAGATGATCAGTCCCTTACCATTATTGCCCGTAAGGCCGATGGTGCGCTGCGCGATGCCGAGAGCGTCTTCGATCAGATCGTATCCTTCAGCGGCAATAGGGTTGAGGCCGGAACTGTATCCAGAATGCTGAACCTCATCGACGAGGATACCTATTTCGTAATTTCTGATGCAATTCTGGACAAAAAATTTCTGGCTGCTTTTGAGGTAACCAAAAGCGTCTATGAAAACGGCTGGAATTTTATTGATTTTATGAACGGCCTGGTTGAGCATTTCCGCAATATTATGACAGTGGTGCTGACCGGCAGGACAAAACTTATCGAGACGGCCGAGGTTTACAAGGAAAGATATCTGGAATACAAGGATAAGTTCTCGGAAAGCGACCTGCTGAGGGTTATGAACTTTATCAATAAAACACAGCAGGAGCTAAGGTATTCCCAGAATCACAGACTGCTTATTGAGGTAAGCCTTTGCCATCTTATCGGACTCGAAAAGTCGGCCTCTATCCGGGAAGCAATTTTGAGCCTCCAGGAGCTCAAAAAAAAAGCTCCCATGACCGCAGCAGCTAAAGACCAGACAACATCTTCCAGGACGTCACCATCTGCTCAAAATGAAATTAAAAGGGAATCTGTATCCGAAACGAAATCGGCCCTTCTTCCTGCTAACAGGTCCTCCGAAGGTGACCTGGCCGGTTTTGATGAGATACTGGGTAAATGGAGTGCCTTTTTAGATGCTGTTAACCAGGAAAAGTTTATACTTGGCAGCACACTGGCAAAATTAAGAATTCTCAGTCTGGAAGGCAGTAAGCTTAATGTTGACATTAAGGATCTGCACGACAAAAAAATTATAATGCAGTTCAAGGAATACTTTACGGCCAAAACCGAAGAATTTTTCGGTAAGAGTCTGTTCTTTACCTTCAGCGATCCAATAAGCGATACCGGTGATGATTTTTTGGACGAAAACCCGACCAGTACGGTTGTTCCTGAAGAGCAGCCGCAGGAAACCGATCCCCTTATCAAGGCAATTATAACAGAACTTGGCGGGGAAGAGATCCACTAACCCGCCGCCCATCCCGTTCCCGGCAATATTTCCATATTAATCATGGAAATATTGCAATATACTTGCATGTTATCTAAAAAAATCATAAATAGTGTACATATGAACACTATTTATATATGATGCAGCAGCAAGACGACAATCCCGCTTTTATAGATATGCGTACCTATACTTTACCCGAGACCAGGTATAATAAAGGAAACGTACGCCAGATTTATGCTCCTCTTCCCCGTAATACGGACAGGGTACCTTTTGACATCTATGATTACCAGATGCTTTTTAATGACGAGGGAACGAAGAAGATCATCAGGGAAGGGAATACAATAGGATGTTTTTATATAGAATCCCCAGGGATGCGTTCATTGCTGAAAAGGCTTTCTGTGGATACTTTTGAAATGCTTACTGCGGCAAGTTCTATCATCCGTCCCGGAGTTGCAGAAAGCGGAATGATGCAGGAATTTATAGACAGGCATAAGGATCCTGGAAAAAGAAAGTACCTGCTCCCGGAGATGGAGGAGTATCTGAGTGAGACCTATGGGGTAATGATATACCAGGAGGACGTATTAAGGATAGCACATCATGTTGTAGGTCTTTCGCTGGAAGAGGCGGACGTATTGCGGCGTGCAATGAGCGGGAAAATGCGTTCACGCAAGGCTATGGATCTGCTTATAGATAAATTTTACCTTTCCTGCAAAAAAAAGGGGATAGAAGAGAACAAAGCCAGAGAACTCTGGCGGCAGATCGAATCCTTTGCCGGTTATGCCTTCTGCAAGGCCCATAGTGCCTCCTTTGCACTGCTTTCTTTCCAGGTAGCATACCTGAAAGTACACTATCCGGCTGAGTTTATGGCTTCTGTTCTGAGCAACGGGGGCGGGTATTATTCGGCTGCCGTGTATATACAGGAGTGCAGGCGCACAGGACTTGAGGTATTGCTACCCAGCGTAAATGCAAGCATCTATCAGTATACAGGCAGCGGAAAATCGGTGCGTATTGGTCTGATGGCAGTTAAGAATCTTTCCAGGCCTGCCATTGACACTATAGTCAGCGAGAGGGAAAATAACGGGAAGTACGTAAGTCTGGTCGATTTTTTAGTAAGAACCAGGGCAGGCTACGAGGAGAGTTCCCTGTTGATACGCTGCGGGGCTATGGATTGCTTCAATGAAACCAGGCCTAGTCTCATGCGGCTTCTGGATGTATATATCCGTTACAGGAAGGTATCCGATGAAAGCTGCGGAAATCTGTTCCTGAATGAAACCTTCAGGCTTGAGAAGGAAGTCATTACAAAGGTTAATTACGCCAAAGAAGAAATCTGTGCCATTGAATATGAGACCTTCGGCTACATGGTCAGCGGCCATCCGCTTGATTTTTTTACCGGGTGGATGCACCGGTATTCCGTAATAAGGTCAACAGAAATGGATAAACATAAGGGGCAAAGGGCAAAGATGATAGGCTGGTACATGGCTTCCAAACGCATAAGAACGCGGAAAGGGGAGATAATGAAATTTCTCTCGCTTGAGGATCTGGCCGGTACCTTCGAGGCGGTTTTATTTCCAGGCACTTACTCAAAATATGCCGAACAAACCCTTTCCATGGGCCCCTACCTGCTCGAAGGAAGGATAGACCATGAAAACAGTACCAATATAATTGTCGACAGGCTGGAAATCCTCTCTGAAGCAAGGGTCCGCTTAACTACACAGAAGGATGGCACTGAGAACAGTTACTTTGGCGACGTGGAAAAAGTAATTGAGGAAGAATTCGAAATCTTTACTGCACAGGAGACTGAGAAGCTCAGACAAGCTTATATTTAATAAGCGGCGGAATTCGCCTTACTTATTATTTGTAATTTGTAAACTGTGCAGGGAAGTCAAGTTCCGCGCTTTTTATCAAATTAATTACTGCCTGCAGGTCGTCCAGTTTAGGTCCCGTAACCCTGACCTGTTCATCCATGATCTGGGCATTAACCTTGACCTTGGAGTCCTTAATCATCTTTACTATTATTTTTGCATTTTCCTTGGAAATTCCGCTCTGCAGGTCGATCCTCTGTTTGACCCTGCCATTTGCGGCGGGTTCAACTTCTCCCAATTTCATTGCTTTTAAGGAGATATTCCTTTTTATGAATTTGGACTGGATTATGTCAATGCTGGCTTTGAGGGAATAGTCATCCTTTGAATTTAAGGAGAGGTATTTATCCTTTTTATTCAGCTCCAGCGTGGTATTGGAATCTTTCAGATCATATCTTTGCTGGATTTCCTTAATGGCCTGATTGATAGCATTATCCACTTCCTGAAAATCAATTTCGGAAACCACATCAAAGGAATGATTCTGTGCCATTATATTCTACCCTCACGGAAGTTTTAAGAAGAATTTAATTAATATATACACAAATATAACTTTTTTGAATAAAACTTTCAAAAAATGCAGCTCTCATACCACCAGGGAAGAGATCATTATTAGCTTATAATAATTTTTCTCCGGGGCCTTTTACACGGGATAACTGCAGATAAAAGTGGTGCCTTCAGATTCGCTGGAAGTAAATCTGATATTGCCATTCAGATATCTTTCACTTAGAAGCTTCATGCTATAAGTTCCCAGGCCTCTGTTTACGCCTTTTGTGGAGAATGAGCGCTGAAAGATCTGCAGCTGAACATCGCGGTCCATGAAAGCCGGATTATTAACCCAGAATTCAATCCGGTTGCCGTTTAATCTGCACCCTGCTGTAACGGTTCCACCAACCGGGCAGGCTTCAATGGCATTCTTTATCATATTTCCTATTACCCGTCTTAAAAGCAGCCTGTCGCTGGTAAAATTGACCGAAGCAGCATTTACGTCAATCTCTATTTTACGCTTGCTTGTTGAGAAGCTGGCAATGTACAAATTAAAGATTTCAGTTAAGAGTTCCTTGGAGTCAATAGCAGTTGGATTAATAACCAGTTCATTATTTTCAGCAGCACTGAGCTCTCTTTGTGCTTCAATTTCATCAATCAGTCTTTCAGCAATTAAAAGCAGTCTTTGAGAATATTGAGCGTTGTCAGGACTTATTTTTCTGTTAAGTAGTTCAGCATTTCCAAGTAATCCGCTGAGTATATTCATAATATCATGAAAAAAGATCCTTTCAAGGGCATATCTGCGCTTTTCATCGCTGATGTCAGCTACAATAAAAATAGTGAAATTTTCCTGGTTTATTGTAATGGGGGTGGTCCAAACGCGCAGGTCCAGTGCATCATTGGTATCTTTTTGCGTAATCCGGCATTCCTGGACGTCTGAAAATCCTTTTTGTGAGTTAATTATGGCCTTTGCAGCACCGCACGTCCTGCAGAATTCACTCGTGCCACAACCTCCCGCGGTATAATATGAATAAGTACACCTGAATATCTCCCCGGGTCTGCAGCCCAAAACCTCTTTTTCATCATCTTTATCGAAATACCTCAGCAGACTTTTATTTACAAATACAGTTTGTCTCTGCTTATTCAGAACCATCACAATGTCAGGAACTGCATCAATTAACTCGCTGGCAGGTGAAGGCGGTATAAAATAGAGCGATTGTCTGAGGATTTCATCTTCCGGAGTCCTGTTATAAAGGTCGAGTTGTATACTAAGCATTTCGGAATTAATATCGACCGCATTGTTTTTCATCATACGTCTCTCAAAAAAATCTTGTTACACTGAATAAAAAAAACATGCGCGAAATTTACTTTAACAGTTCAAAAGTTCCAATAAAAATCTGTATCCGGTGCAATAATTATGGCTGCAAAAGTATTTCAATACTTCCTTAATAGTTATTCCTGAACGATATTATCATTTATTAAGCCAACTTATAAAACTATTACTTGCATTTTATCTTCTGAACTTTTACATTAAATGAATTTTAAGCCTCAACATATATCTTAGCCGGAAAAAAAGCAAAACTGCTTATTAGTATTGCTTTCAGGGAATCGAACCTTTTTCCTGTTTGTGATGTATAAGTATCTGGTGAATGAAAATCAAAAGTCTAAAACAATAATAATTATTAAATCTAGCCAATATGTCCCTAAATATGAAAAAGTGTAGAGCAGAGGTGCTATTAATAGAAGATAATCCGGGGGATATTCTTTTGGTGAAAGAAATATTAATGACCAACACTGAATCAATAAATCTGAATGTGGTTACAAACGGAGAAGATGCTCTGGCGTTTCTTCACAGGAGCGGAGAATTTTCCGGGGCACCTGAACCGGATCTGATGATTCTGGACCTGAACCTTCCAAAAATTTCAGGGAAAGGGATCCTGGAAGAAATGAATAAGGATTTAAGACTGAAGAATATACCAGTTATAGTATTTTCAAGCGCAGAAATGGATGATAATATTTTTATTAACAGCAGCTACAATATAAAATATTACCTGGTAAAGCCGCTCGATCTGGATGAATACATTGCGGCCGTGCAATTCATGAAAGACTTCATAAATTCAATGCTGAATCAGGAAAATAAGAGCTGACAATTCGTTTATCCGGCCAGATCTTAATCAAAAAAGACGTCAAATTCCCCTGAAATATTTTTATTATTATCTTCCTGCAACGAAGATTATCAGAACAACGAGTCCAATCACAGCCAGCAAAGGATGGATCAGCGCAAGCATTTTCGGGGGTAGCTGCTTTTTCCCCACATCGAGGTATACCATATAAAAACCGCCCAGTGCTGCTGCGATAAACAGCACCATACTGGATACCAGCATTCCGTTTCCCAAATTCACGGCCTCAATTATGACGATGATTAATGCAATTGCAACCAATAAACCATGCAGAATAATTGAGATTTTTGGGGTGGATTTTCTCTGCAGCACGTGAGTAAGCATGTGGAGACCAAATAATGCACCTATCACAAATAAAACGATTGTAACTATCATTTGAACCTCCCTGGTTTTTCTTAATCCTTTTATGCCGAATTATCAGGTGCCAAAGTACAAGCGAAATTATCCATATATATATTAAATATTGTTTTTTTATTATGAAAAGCAAGGTGAGGGAATAAAAAACTGATCTCTACTTTTCCTACTGCTCTTCTTCTACCTTAACCTTTTCCTGTTTTCCCCTTCCTCGAGCCTGAAGCGGGATACCATATCCTGAAGATTAACAGTCAGGCGGTTCAGATCCTCGGCAGCCCTGGCTATCTGTTCTGTACCGGCAGCAGACTGCTGTGTTATGCTCGAAATGGCCTCAACATTCTTTGATATCTCGTCAGCTGCGCTGGACTGCTCCTCGCTGGCTGCTGCAACCTGTACGATTATGTCGCTTACCTTCTGGTTTACAACCAGTATGCCGTTTAATGAAACTGCCACCTCTTCTGTAAGCCTCATTCCTTCCTCAACTGCGGCTTCGGCTGTCTCCATGGCCTTATCTGCCTCAAGAGCCTCAATCTGAATCTCTTTAATGGTGTCTGCAATCTCCTTTGTGGCTTTTGTTGTGCGTTCTGCCAGCTTTCTGACCTCATCTGCCACAACGGCAAATCCACGACCCTGTTCACCTGCCCTTGCTGCCTCAATTGCAGCATTCAAAGCCAGAAGATTCGTCTGGTCGGCAATGTCATCAATTACCTGCGTTATTTCCCCGATCTGGTCTGTTTTCCTTGTAAGTGACGTGATCTTTTCACCTGTCTGTTTTGTGGAATTTACTATCTTTTCCATTCCACGGCGTGTGGCTTCAACCTTCTTTTCACCCTCACTTGCATTCATGCTTGCAAGCCTTGAGTTCTCGGCTGCAAGGTTGGCGTTCTTTGTGCTGTCCAGTATGGTCCTCGTCATCTGCTCGACTGCTCCAGCTACTTCCATTGTCTGCTGTGTCTGTTCCTGGCTGCCTGAGGCCATCTGCTCGCTTGAGCTGGA
>JBLMZM010000021.1:0-31930 GCA_050258815.1 Ignavibacteriales bacterium | reverse complement strand
GTTCTTATCTATTCCGGGCTGAAGCCCGGGGTAGATATAGTTAGTTGATGATGATCAGGGAGCCTTCCTTTTCCCACCGGCTTAAAAGCCGGGGTTATTGATAAGGTTTAGATCCATATTCTTCACATATAGAGGTGATCCGGGCTAAAGCCCGGGGTAGATATAGTTAGCTGATGATGATCAGGGAGCCTTTCTTTTCCCACCGGCTTAAAAGCCGGGGCTATTGAGAAGGATTAGATCCATATTGTTCACACACTAAGGTGGTCCGGACTAAAGCCCGGGGTTGTAAAAGATAATGAAGATGTGTTGTATAAGACAAAGAGGATGTCGAGTGTCCCCCATTTGGAATCCTCCATTTTCCCCGGACTGAAGGTTGGAATTATTGATGAGGGGTATATCGAAATTGTTCACGCATACAGGTAATCCGGGCTAAAGCTAGGGGTAGTGAAGGATAAGGCGTTGGTCAGGAATCTTCCTCATTCCCCGGCCTGGAGGGCTTGGGCTATTGATAGGATTGCGATCCATATTCATATTTGGGCCAGCCCTGCATTCGCCGGAGATAAATTTGACCCATGCGTAATTGAGCCCGCCCGGCATTCGCCGGTCGACGGGTGTGCGCCGCGCGCCATACCGAACATCAATGTTTTTTACCGATTGTGTTAATTGGTTCTATTGTGATTATTTATCGATTGTGTTACCCGAGATGATTTTACTGCAATACCTGCATTATGCATGGTAAATGATTATATTTGTGCAAAAAGGGATTAACATGGATGGAAAAAACCGTAAGGATATTACGCCCGGTATACGGGTGGCAATAGTACTTAAGCAGGATCAGAGAACCGGGAAAAGGACCGAGGGGATCGTAAAGAATATCCTCACCTCATCGGCTTTTCATCCTCATGGGATAAAAGTCAGACTGGAGGACGGGCAGGTAGGCCGTGTTCAGGAAATTCTCTCCTAGCAGCTCCACGCAGAGAATGCTTGGGATAAACTAAAGTCTGTGGTCCTGAACCAGCAGCCGGATATAATGCCGGTAACAGGGACAAAGGCCACAGACTTTATATTTTAACTTAATTACCAGATCTTCACAAGCGCATCAGCAGGACGCGTCATCGGGTCTCCCTGCTTAACGTTGAAAGCCTCCCAGAATTCCGGCATGTTCGACAAGGGTCCCAGCACCCTGTATTTTTCCGGTGAATGGGGATCAGTATTTACCATCAGGATGGTAAATTCTTTCCTTGTATTGCTCCTCCAGATCTGAGCCCACGAAAGGAAAAATCTCTGTATAGTAGTAAACCCGTCAATCATTGAGTTTTTCCTGTACTGGTCTGTTTTCTTCAGGGCTGTCAGCGCAATGTTAAGTCCTCCCAGGTCCGCTATGTTCTCACCCTGTGTGAGGGCGCCGTTAATGTGCAGTGAATCAACCGGAGTATATTCATTATACTGTTTAACTATCAGTGCGGCCTCCTTGTCGAACTTTTCACCGTCTTCCTTAGTCCACCAGTCCTTGATATTACCCTGGGCATCATACAGCCTGCCCTTATCATCAAAGCCATGGGTGATTTCATGACCAATTACGGCTCCTATTCCGCCATAGTTAAGGGCGTCGTCGGCCTCATAGTTAAAGAATGGCGGCTGAAGGATTGCCGCGGGGAACACTATTTCATTCTGCAACGGGTTATAGTATGCGTTGACGGTCTGTGGTGTCATCCCCCATTCCGTCCTGTCCACCGGCTTTCCTATCTTATTTATATCCCTTCTGAACTCATACTCGTTTGCATTAAGTGCATTCTGCAGGTATGAAGCGTCAGTTATAGTAAGTGAGCTGTAATCCTTCCACTTATCGGGGTAACCGATCTTCACAGTAAAAGTAGCAAGCTTCTTAAGTGCCTGCTGTTTTGTACCTTCGCTCATCCAGTCCAGAGCCCTGATCCTTTCACCCATGGCTTCAAGAATACCGTCTACCATTTTCTTAGCCCTGTCCTTTGCCTCCGGCGGAAATACCTCTTTTACGTACAGCTGACCGAGGGTTTCGCCAATCAGTTCATCGGCAGCCAGCATTACCCTCTTCCAGCGGGGCTGCATTACTTTCGAGCCGCGCAGGTATTTGCTGTAAAATTCAAACTGTTCATTCTCAAAAGCATTGCTGAGAAAACCGGCCATGCTGTGAACTGCGTGCCATTTCATATAAGTCTTCCAGTCGCTCAGGGGGAATTCCTTTATTATGCCGGTCATAGCCTTGAAATATTCTGGCTGGTTGACGTTGATGTCGCCCGGATTTTTAATTCCCACGCCGGTAAAATAAGAATTCCAGTCGTAACCAGGCATCAGTTCGGCCAGCTTTGCCGGTGACATTTTATTGTATGTCTTATTCGGGTCCCTGAGATCAAGTTTATTCATGAATGATTTTGCCATGCGGGTTTCGATCTCCATGACTTTAGCGGCGTCCTTTGCGGCGTCCTCACTGTTTTCACCAAGGAGCACGAACATATTCTGTACGTGTTTAACGTATCTTTCCCTTGTTTCTTTGGAACGTGCATCCTCGTTCAGGTAGTAGTCGCGTTCCGGCAGCCCCAATCCAGCCTGTCCCAGCTGGGCAATTTCCATATTGCTGTTCTTTGCATCGGCGCCCGCCCCGAATCCGAACAGGCAGTATATGCCTTTTTTGTGCAGCGAAGCGATCTCGCCCGTCATTTCCTCAAGGCTCTTTACGCCGTCAATTTCCTTAAGCAGCGGTTCAATAGCCTTTGCGCCGTCTGCTTCAATCTTTGCCGTATCCATGCCGGCTTTATAAAAGTCGCCTATCTGCTGTTCTACAGAGCCTTTGGGTGATTGCTTGCCGGCGGCCTTCTCAAGAATATTCTTAAGCACCTTGTAATTTGTTTCAGCCAGCACACTGAAGCTGCCCCATCTGCTGTATTCATCAGGAATCGGGTTATTCCTAAGCCAGTTGCCGTTGGCATACTGGTAAAAATCCACAGCCGGACTAACACTCTTATCCATGTTAGCGGGGTCCAGGCCTTTCGATTTTTCTTTCCCGTTGTCTTCAGCACGGTTAGTCGCATTCATTACGATAATTACTCCCAATAATAGAAGAGTTATAAATAAGGATTTTTTCATTTTTGTTCCGTTGAAGTTTGATTTGTTAATTATTTGAAAAATAAGAAAATATATTAATATAATACATTTCGTGCGGTTTATTGTTCCTGAAGGGAATGATGGAAACGTAAATAAAAGATATTTGTGTGAATCAGGCACCTGGTCCTGTGTCCGTTGTTTATTGCCGGTGACCGGATCAGGTGACTAATTTATGATACCCTGGTTCCGGACCTGCGGACGGCCCTGAGGGATTCACGGCTGGTGATTTTGACGTCGGGAAGTTTGGCGCTGCCTTTGCGCCGGGTTTTCACGCTGTCCCTCGTACCGCCTTTCATATTATCCCTGTCTTCCTTTATGCGGGAATCACGGCCTTCTTTTTCTTCGGTTTTCTGTTCCTCTTTTTTGTTTTTCTCCTGGGCCATGCTTCCGGCTGCCATGAGGCAGACAAGAAACGACAGAACCACCCATAATCGTAATATATTAATCCTCATCTTAAATCCTTTCCCTGAGCTCTGCAAATTTCCTTATCTTTATTAAATCTAGCATCCTGCCCCGGAAAATCAATATAATAAAACAGGACACGAAATCCGGAATAAATGCAGAATTCAGCCTTCAGGTTCCCGGATTTACGGGGCAATTATTAATACTATTGTTTAGGACATAATATCTTTTAATTTAATACCTACGTTAGCCCGGGAACAGTAAGATCCTGGTTTTTAGTAACTTAAAAAAGGAGGTGTTATGGCACGCGGTATGAGCGGGCAGAGTCCTGTAAATATAACTCAGCATCTGAAAGGGCTGGATTTTCCAGCAAATAAGAATAGAATAATTTCTTTCTGCAGGGAGAATCATAGCCCGGGTAATGATCAGGTCCTGTCTATTTTGGAGAGAATTCCCGACAAGAATTACAACTCTCCGGCCGATGTAATGAAAGAAGTAGGTCATGTAGAATGAATACAGGTGATACGGACCTGTCAAAGGCGGGCATTGAGGTGTTCGTAAGCTGGCGGGTCGGCATCACCCGTATCCCCTTCTTTTAATACAAAAGGCGGACTCTTACTGTCCGCCTTTTTATTTACTTCCCTTCCTGTTAAATTCCGCATTATGTTATTGGAACAGGGTGCCTGCTTTTACTGCATCTCTGTAGAATTTGAATTCCTTATTGATGATCCTTTTCGATTCAAGCGGCAAAGAGTTATAATCATTAAAAATCTCATCCCAATATTTCTTTATCTCATGCAGGTTATTCAGCTGAGGCAGAGTATTTCTTACGGCTTCAACCAGGTTTTCTGCTTCGGGAGCGGGGCTTTCAGATTTCGCGGCTTCCTTGGGTTCCTCTGCTGCTGAATTCATCCTGCTGTTCCTCTGCGTCTCATGTTTAGGCTGTGCACCCGGTTTGGAAGGTACAATTCCCTTCTCATTCCAGTATGGTTCGGCATCACGCCTGCGCCATTGTGCCCTGGTTTCAGTCTTGCCGGTCTGGCGGTCCTTCACTTCAACAAATACCTTCACGGCGTTCTTCTTTACCCATTCCTTAGTAAATGTGGGCTGCCATAGTTCCTTGGCTATACCCAGGTCCTTGCAGCACCTTACCAGACAGTCGCTCTTTGCAGCTTCATAGACCGAGGCCCAGCTTGTATTCCTGTTGTTCTCATAGTATTCGTGTTCACCGAGGGCACGGCTGACAAAACATCCCCTTACAAAGAGCGACCCGTCAAAGCAGAGCGTATTGCCTATCTTTGAAATTGAATGCTGTATGAGTGCCCATTGACCGATGCCGAAAACAGAATTCAGCTTTTCACGGTAGAATACCTGAGGATAATAGATCAGACCGTCGGGACGAATTTCTATTTCATCTGTATTTACAGGGGCTTCAAGTGCCTTTTGTTCTTTTTCAGTAATTATTAGTAAACTTGCCTTCTGGTACATGTTGCTGAATGAATTCAGATTGGAAGCCTCTCCTTCGGTCTGATTCTGCGCACCATTGATATCATAATTTTCAATTGCGTTATCCATAGATTCTTCTCCTAATGACTAAATAATTAACTCACAATAAGATTGTTGTTTTCTTTGATCTCACAGCCGGCCGGAACAACTCCGGTCAACCTGAAATGCCTCTTTATCTCTTCCTTTTTCAGCTCGCGTGAATGTTTCACGAACTGTGGATAAGTCTTCTCAAGCTCCTCCAGGTCGAGATACGGTTCAGGCACCACCCGGGCCGATTTGCGCCAGCTGATCTTAACTGTTCCGAAATCGTGCTTTTCACCTTCCGGCACATACGTTCTCAGTACTTTTTTCACCGCATCAGCCTTTAACTGCAGCTTTTCCTGCAGCTTTCTAAGCCTGAGAATCTCTCTTTCCACCAGTTCTTCCATTGCTTCACAGTGCCTGTCATACAGAGCCAGCTCATAAAGCAGGTCTGAACGCGAAGCCGCGAACTCTTCCAGCTGCTGCTGAAGCTCCGGAAGCAGTTCGCCTGTGTCCGGATCATAACTGGATTCCGATTCAAGTATACCCTCTATATTCTCATCAATCTGAAAAAGACTAAAAGAATTATTCATTATCTTCTCCTGTACAATTTTTAATCTGACATGCTGATCCGGTCTGACCGGCTCCTCAAACCAACCGGGTCAGAACGGCTGCAGTTTCCTCTGCCATTCGTAATAAATAAGCCCTTTTTCAGGCTAAAAGTTCCAGGGCATGGTTCTCAGATTATGCATTTTGGGGCTGTTTTCGCACTTTCCCAGGTAAAAAAGAGTGCCCTGATTTTTGGGGAAAAAGCCGGGAAAACTGGCATTTTACACCAGTTTTTCATTCTCCTCACAGTCCTTAAAATGCGCCTGGCATTAATATCACGGGAACTATTTTTCACTCAGGCAGTGCAAAGTCTGAAATTTAATTTTTATTCACTTGTTCAAACCGCCGGGAGTTGTTATTTTTGGCCTCAAAATAATTATTGTCCCCGGAACCTTATGGAGAATATATGTCCCCAAAAGCCCTTAGCCTGTTATTAATTATATTATTAACCTATATTAGCTGTCCTGCTAATGAAAGCAAGAGCAAGGCACTTGTCGATGAAGCATGGAAGGCCTGGCAGAAGAATGATCATGAGCTGGTACAGCAGAAATTTTCAGAAGCTGTAAAAGAAGATGATAAAAATGTACGAGCATACCTGGGACTCACGCTCCTATATTCTCTGGAAAACAGGTTTCAGGACGCCTGGAATTCTTTCAGGAAGGTAATTGAACTTGACAAGAACTATTACCCCTATGCATACTCGCTTATAACAAGTAATATGATGGCAAACAAGGAGCTTACCAATCCTGAAATTCCGGAACTCTATAAAAAGCTCATTGAAAAATCCGACAGTGACGGCATCCTAAGGGCAATGGCCCATGAAAGACTCGGGAAATATTATCAGACTAAAAACGACTTTGCCCAGGCCTCAGCCCAGTTTGCCGGGATGGACGCACTTAAAGACTGGATGCTTATCGGTCCCTTTGAAAATATTTCCGCACAGGGTTACGACAAGGTTTATCCTCCCGAGACAGAGTTTATCAGTGATAAAACCTATGAAGGCAAGAGCGGTGTGCCGGCAAAGTGGACACTTCTGAAGAAAAACAGGAGCGACTGCTGGACAGATTTTACAAGGTATTATGCCCATACCAGTGCGGTCTTCTATGGCAATACATTCATCTATTCTCCGGTAAAACAGACCGTTCAGATCAGGGTCGGGACTTCAGGATCACTGAGAACATTCCTGAATGACCAGATGATAATGGATGTTTTTGATGAAAACAACAACGACCTGGATACATATATTACAGAAACCGTGCTGCAGGAGGGCTGGAACCGCCTGCTAATTAAATGCGGTTCATCCGAAATAGCATCCTGCAACTTTTTAGTGCGCATCACTGATAAAAACGGCGGCAGGATTGAGAACCTGAAATATTCAGCCTCCGAGAAAAACTATACCAGGAACTGCAGCGAACAGACTAAGAGCATTGAGAACTTTGCAGAAAAGTTTTTCAGGGAAAAGATCAGCTCAAATCCTCAGGAACCGGAAAATTACATCTTCCTGGCTGAGGCTTATCTGAGAAACGACAAGGCAATTGAAGCCGAGCTCATCCTGAACGATGCAATAAAAATGATGCCCGACTGCATGCTCTTCTATCACAGGATTGCCGAGGCATACCTGAGGGGGAAAAAACAGGCCGAAATGGAAACGGCTTACGAAAAGATGTTTAATGCCGATAAGAATATACCTGACGTGCTGCAGTACAAGATAATGAACTTCCTGAAAAACGAGGAATACGAAAAGGCCGCCGAGGTGATAAAGCTCCTTGAAAAAGCAGCCCCTGAATCGGAATTGCTCACGGGAGTTTATCTGGAGCTTTACGGGAAAAAGAAAGAGATAGAAAAGATTCTGGAAACCAACCGCAAAGCCTGCCAGCTGTTCCCGTACAATGCTGAATTTGCGTACCTGGAAGCCGTGATCGCATTCCAGAAATCCAAGGATTACAAGGAAGCAGTAGCTAGCCTTGAAGACTTCCTGAAGCGGAACTACTCGGATAATGTCCTTTACTGGATTTCCCAGTTCTGCCTGCAGGGTTCAGACGTACCCAAATGGGAAGAGTATATGTATAAGCTGATTGAGATGGAACCCGCAAGTCCCGGCTTCTACTATAACATGGCAGACGTCTACTTCACGATGAGAAAATACGACAAAGCTGAAGATAACCTGAAGAAAGCCATTGAATTGTGCGGCAACAGCGCACAGTACTGGAACAAGCTGGGTGATACTTACAGAATGGAAAATGAAAATGACAAGGCCGCTGAGGCTTATAATGAATCCCTGCAATTTAATCCGGCAAATTATGAAGCCAGGGACGTTTTGCGCGAACTCCGGGGTCAGCAGTCACTATTCCAGCTGTTTGAATCGGAAGATATTGCCAGGCTGATGAAGGACTCCCCCTCCCGCGAGAAATTTCCCGCTGATAACGGAGTCATCCTGCTTAATGACATGAAAAGAATAGTATACAAAAAAGGGGCATCCGAATCCACTCAGGAATTATTAGTCAAACTGTTCAATAAAAAAGGAATAGATGATTTCAAGGAATACTGGATCACTCACAATTCCAACAGCGAGCAGCTGATAGTTGAAAAGGCTGTGGTGATCAAAAAGGACGGCTCCGAGATCAAAGCCGATGTCGATGATAACCATATAGTATTCAAATCTCTCGAAGAGAATGACTTTATATACATAAAGAACCGCATAAAAAACCAATACGCGGGGAAACTATCCAACTTCTATTGGGATTCATTCAACTTCAACGGATTCTACCCTGCACAAAAGTTAAGCTATTCCGTACTGCTGGAGGATAATACAAACCTCAAGTATAAGACGCAGAACATGCCCGAAACACCCGAAATCAAAGAGGTGAAGGAAGGAACAATTTACCGCTGGGTGCTCAGGGATGAACCGGCTGTCAAGGAAGAATACGGGATGCCCGCCCTGAATGACGTGGGCAAAATGCTGCACATTTCAAATATACCCGACTGGAGCTACCTGGTTGAATGGTACTCGGACCTCGCCAAAAACAAAGCCAGGGCTTCTTATGAAATTAAGGAGCTGGTTGAAAAGCTTCTGAAGGGAAAAGAAAATCTGACTGTAGACCAGAAAATTGCAATCATCTATAACTTCATCACTGAAAATATAAGCTACAGCAGCGTATCATTCAGGCAGTCGGGACTCGTTCCCCAGAAGGCGCGCGACGTTCTTATAACCAAAATCGGCGACTGCAAGGACGTGGCTACATTGTGCAAAGCGATGCTGAATGAGGCCGGAATTAAATCGTACTATGTGCTGGTCAATACCATCGACAACGGAAGGAACTTCTGCAGCCTGCCGTCATTGTGCTTTAACCACTGCATAATTGCAGTAGAGACCCCGAAAGGCGAACGATTCCTGGATCTGACGGCCGAAAATTACCCGGTTAATTCCCTGCCGTCAATGGACATTGATGCATTCTACCTGATGATTAAGCCGGGGGTTACTGCTCCCGGACGCATACCAAAGAATTCCACACAGCCCAGCAACCTGTCCCGGTATTCCGAGGCTGTGATCAGTTCAACCGGCGACCTGAACGTTACAACACGCTCGGTTAAGACCGGAATACTCAGTGCTTCCACCAGGGGTGTATTCCGCTTTAAAGACAGCCTCGAAGTCAAAAAGAGTCTGTCCGAATCCCTTAATTCTATATTCCCCAACGCAAAACTGACCGGCTATGAATACAAGAATCTGGATGAGGTCGAATCCCCTCTGGAATATTGGTTCAGGCTTGAGATCCCGAATTACGTCACTGAAACGGGCAGTTTCACTCTGATAAAAATCCCATGGGAGGATCGCCTGGAAACAAATTACGGACTGTCCTATGAGAAGAGGTCATTCCCTTATTATCTGCCTGCATTTGCAGACACAATGTCGGAGGAATTCGTACTCAGGCTGCCCGAGGGTTTCGAACCCATGGAGAAAGACCTTTCGGCCAGTTATACATCCGCATTTGCAGATTATTCACTTAGCTGCAGATACGAGAACGGCAATTTATATGCAAAAAGAAACATTCTATATAAGAAAACAGAAATTACTATAGATGAATACACAAAATGCAAGGATTTTTATAATAAAGTAATAAAGGAGGATTCCAGGCAAATCCTTCTGAAGCGGAAATCATAAAATCCGGCAGAACCCGTTTTTTTTATTAATTAAAATCCAAATACTGTCGATAATACGTTATTAGTCTAAATTTACTTCTACTCAAAACCTGAAAGGGCTTTTTTGGTAAGATACAGGCCACAAATAACGAAGAAATATAAAGTACCACTGCGGGTTTCCCTTGTTTACTTTATTATCGGCGGATTATGGATATTTACATCTGACCTGGTTCTTTATGCATTTTCTTCAAGTTCAGAATTCGTAAGAGAAGCCCAGGTACTTAAAGGCTGTGTCTTTATCGCCCTTACGGCTCTGCTGATATATTATCTCATCAGCAGCGGTATCGATGACCTCGATAATGAAAGAGAATTTTTCAGCCTTACACTGAAAGGTTCTCCTATTATTACCTTTTACCAGGATCTGGACCTGCGGTATACATGGATTTATAACTGTGCGCCTTTTTTCCAGCCTGAGGAGATCATTGGCAAGACAGATTATGAGCTTTTTGACCTTCAGTATGCCGAGAAAATGACCACAATGAAGGAGCAGGTCCTGAAGACCGGAGAAAAAATAACCTGCGAGGTTCAGTTCAGGCATAAAGATGAGATAATATACTTCCAGGAAAATATTTACCCCGTTTTTGACGCAGAAAAGAAAATCTGCGGCATTAACTGCGTGGCAATAAATTTAACAGACAAGAAAAAAGCCGAACAGCGGATAATTGAAAGCGAGGACAGATACCGCCGACTGGTGGAAATGTCACCCGACGTAATAGCAATTCATTGTGACGGCATCCTGGTTTATGTAAATGAGGCCGGACTAAGATTTTTCGGTGCCGGAAGGCAGGAGGAAATCCTTGGCACACCCATCCTGAACTTTATTCATCCCGACTACAGGCAGGCTTCAGTTGAAAGGCACAGAAGAATGATGATTTCCGGGATTGCCGAACCCTCGGTAATCGAAAAGCTGCTGACTGCCACAGGTGAGATTAAGGTATTTGAAATTGTAGCGGTGCCTACAATATTTAAGGGTAAGATCGCCATTCAGGTGATCGCAAGGAATATTGACGAAAGGATTAAGGCTGAAGAAGCTCACAGGCTCAGTGAGGAGAAATTCAGGGCACTGTTTGAAAGCTCTCCTGTTGGAATTGTAATTACCCAACAGAGTAAAATACTTCAGGTTAATCCGGCTTATGCCAGAATATTCGGATACGAGGTGGACGAACTGTTAAACTCTGCCGTGATAGAGAATATTGCCCCTGTAGACCGTTACCTCATGGCGGAAAGGGCGAAGCAGGAGAGTCAGGGCGGGTATGTAAGCAATTCCTATGATGGACACGGCATAAAAAAAGACGGCACCGAATTTCCTGTCCATGTAGAGCTTGCATTTGTGGAATTGTCCGACGGAAAGGCAGCCATAGCACTCGTCTCTGATACTACAGAAGTGACCCAGAGAGAGGATAAGATCAAGGCTTCGCTTAAAGAAAAAGAGATACTCCTGAAGGAAATACATCACAGAGTAAAGAACAACCTGCAGATTATTTCCAGTCTGCTCAGCCTGCAGTCCGGGTACATAAAAGATCCCGAGTCGCTTGCACTGTTTATTGACAGCCAGAACCGCATTAAATCCATGGCAATCATACATGAAAGATTATACCAGTCGACCGATCTTTCAAGGATTGATTTCGGCGACTACATTACCAACCTTTCTGGTTACCTGCAAAAGATTTATGAAATGAATAACGGGAATATTCAGCTTACATTGGATCTGGACAGGATATTCATATCGATCGAGACTGCCATTCCCTGCGGACTCATCATAAATGAGCTCCTTTCAAATTCCATGAAATATGCCTTTGCCGGGTGTGACACGGGTTGCGTGTATGTAAGCTTAAAAGAAACCGGGAATAATGAATATAAGATTATCGTGGCTGATGACGGGAAAGGACTTCCTGCAGGACTTAATTTCAGAAAAACAGAATCACTCGGTTTGTCCCTGGTTAATAGTCTGGTCGAGCAGCTGAACGGCAAGATCGAATTATCAAACGGCCGCGGCACGACATTTACAATAACCTTCCCAGCCTGATCCCGCCATCCGCACAGCTGGCAATTATTTTTTTTGCTGCAAAATATGGCGTTTCAGAGGATGTTGTGTTCGATTACGTAACGTACGAGGTCGGCTGTGTTTTTCAGCTCGAGCTTATGCATAATATTTTTCCTGTGCTGCCCCACTGTAAAATAGCTGATGTGCAGTTTTTCCGATATCTGCTGGTTAGTCGACCCTTCAACAATTAATCCCAGTATCTCCTTTTCCCGCTTAGTCAATGAGATGATCTTCAGCTCTTCGGGACCGTTCTGTTTTTTTACATTATTGAGGTAATTCTTCATCAGCACTTTAGATACGTTCTGGTGAAAGTAATCCTTCCCGTTTGCAACACTTCTTACAGCCAGTAGAAACTCCTCCATGTCACACATCTTCGACATGTACCCGTTCACCCCTGCAGACATCGCATCTAGTATGTAATTCTCATTTTCATACATGGTAAGGATGATTATTTTTATTTTACTGTTGCTTTTTTTTATAACCTTGGTCGCTTCAATACCATTCATATAGGGCATATTTATGTCCAGTATTGCAATGTCGGGCTTCAGTTCTGCAGCAAGCCTTATTGCATCGTTTCCATTGTCTGCCTCAGCAGCAATTTCAAAATTGGCATCAGTCTCTAGAACGGCTTTTATTCCGTCACGTAATATGGCGTGATCGTCAGCCAGCAGTATTTTTATCTTTTCCATGTTTAAACGGGTATTATGATTGTAATTTCTGTGCCATTGCCGGGAGAGGTGCACAGCTGGAAGTCGCCATTAAGCGCCTCTGCCCTCTCCTTCATGTTAATTATTCCAAATACAGGATTGCCTGTGTGGTTTCGAGTGTCGCCCGTGTAATCGAAGCCGACTCCGTTATCCCTGACCGTCACCATCAGGCTGTCATGCGTAAAGTTGACAATTACTTCCGCTTTCGTGCATTGCGAATGCTTAAGTGAATTGTTCAGGGCTTCCTGCACTATCCTGTAAATATAAAGCTCCGTCTTTTTATCAAGCTTATCCTGCCTGCTGCACTGCTCGCCATTAGTATAAAAGTCCAGCCCCACCGAAGAATTTGTGCGGAACTCACCGCATAGCTGATTAAGCGCCGGTATCAAACCGTAATGGTCCAGTGCAGTCGGGTGCAATGAATAAATGATCTTCTTCAGCTCCACACCGGTTTTCGTGATAAGTTCCCTGGCAGTGGAAATGTGTTTGTTGCCTGA
Organism: Ignavibacteriales bacterium; assembly: GCA_050258815.1. Lineage (GTDB taxonomy): Bacteria > Bacteroidota > Ignavibacteria > Ignavibacteriales > SURF-24 > JAAXKN01. The sequence continues at coordinate 18,806 of JBLMZM010000021.1, read as the reverse complement.
ACTCTCAGTTTTCTCGAAAATCTCAAGGTTAAATTTTACTGCCGAGAGAATCTGACCAATGCTGTCGTGCAGCTCACGCGATATTCTGGTCCTTTCCTCCTCAAGTTTCTGAAGGATTATGGCCGACCTGTCCTTCTGTTCCTTCAGCTCCAGCGAAATATCCCTGGCTTTCTCACGCTCAGTTATATCCTCAATCAGGTTTACCACCCGGAATACCTTCCCGGTATCATCAACCACCGAATAAAAATGAAATACCAGCACGCGCCCTTCCCTGCTTTTAAGCATGGGATACATTTCCTGGTCCAGGTACATTGGCTGGGTTTTATATTCCCCGCCCTCCTGGAATATTTTCCTAAGGATTGTGCTGCTTTTCTCATCCTGCACGAGCGGATCCTGGAAAAGCGAATAATTGCCTATAAAATCTTCGGAATGGCCCGACCACAGCTCAAATAACGCAGAATTTACAAGTACCGGCTTCCCTTCCAGGTTAAAAACACATATCGGGTATGGCGACTGGTGCACCAGGGCATTTAGCTCTGCGGTCCTTAGCTCAACTCTTTTTTCAAGCTCATTATGGGCGCTGCGCAGGGCATTTTCAATCTCCTTACGCCTCGTTATATCCCTTATTATAAAGGTAAAGTACTCAACATCCTTTACCTTCCACTGGGAAAATGAGAGTTCAACCGGAAAATTCCTCTGGTTTTTATCCTTTGCAGCCAGCTCCACTATGTCGCCGATTATCGGTTTACCCACCTGCAGGAATCTTTTCATGCCTTCTGCAAGATGGTTAATTATCACGGCAGGCAGCAGCTGTTTAACTGGCATTCCTATCAGCTCATCGTGCTCATAGAGGAACATTGAAATGGTTTTATTGTTGCAGGATGTTATAAAGCCCTCGTTATCCAGGGTAAGCACTGCATCTGTGGCAGTAAGGATAAGCGTCCGGTATTTAAGCTCGCTTTCAAGCAGCCGGGCTTCCATTTTATACTTGTATAAGGCCACCTCCAGCGTACTCTGGAGCTCCCTGACCTCAAATGGTTTAATTATATACCCGTAAGGTTCGGTAAGTTTTGCCCTTTCAAGCGTTTTTTCATCGGCAAATGCGGTCAGATATACAACTGGAATGTTGTACAGCTCTTTTACTTTCTCAGCCGTTTCAATGCCGTCCATGCTGTTTTTAAGCATTATATCCATCAGAATCAGATCCGGCTGTACCTCCCGGAGCTTATTAAGACATGCATCAGGCCCGTTTACCAGTGCGACTACATCATAGCCCAGATCAATCAGCTTCTTTCTGATGTCCAGACCAATAATGAATTCGTCTTCAACAACCATTATACGTGCAGCAGTCATTTAACTCCGTGGAATAAATCAAATTTAACAGTAATTCTGCATTCAGGGGTATGGTTTTCTAAACCATGTTAAGCCGGGATCCGGCCGGATGCGTGGAACTTCTTCATGCATCCATGCTGTTGCTTTCAGCATTCACTCATTTAACATTTCAGTATCTGTCCCGTACAATTTGAGCAAACTACCAGTTATTATCGGTAATAAGGTTGGATATTTTAGCAGTAAAACACTTATTTTCGGGGTATTTTGAAAGGGACAATACATAAATAGAAAAACACCGGTAACTATTAGCTGCCGGTGTCTTTAATCAACACGCCAGGAATTTCCGTAATAAATTTATCAGACCGCCTCGCGGGCTTCTTCCTCGTCGCCATATATATAATCCAGCCAGTTTTCGTACTGTTTGTTCCTGCCGTGAATTACATCCGAATATGTCTTCTGAAGGTCGCGGCAGACGGGTCCCATCTTTCCGTTCCCGATCTTTCTGCAGTCAATTTCACTGAGAGCAATCACCTCGGCAGCCGTGCCGGTTACGAATACTTCATCGGCTATATAGAGCTGGTCCCTGGAAATTGTCTCTTCCACCAATTTGTAGCCTTTATCCCTGGCAACCGTTATAATTGAATCGCGCGTAATGCCCTCAAGAACACCGTTGCGCTGCGGGGTGTATATAACGCCGTCTCTTACGAGGAAAATGTTTTCACCGGTACATTCCGACACGTTTCCATAAGGGTCCAGCATGATCGCCTCGTCAAAACCGGCTCTCACACTCTCCGTCTTTGCAAGCACGGAATTCACATAATTGCCCGCAACTTTGGCTTTTGTCATCATGATATTCGGATGATGGCGCGGAAAGGAGGCCACGTTTGCCCTGATACCATTATTCAGAGCTTCCTCACCAAGGTAGTTTGCCCACTTCCATACGGCAATGCTGAGATCGATCACTACATTATCAACAGTGAGGTTCCAGCCGCCTTCCTTTATATAAACGAGAGGCCTGATGTAGCATTCTTCCATTTTATTAAGCTTTACAAGCTCAAGCGTGGACTGATATATTTCATCCAGCGTATAAGGAAGTTCCGCCATACCGAGCACGTGTGTGCTTTTTATTAGTCTTTTAAGGTGATCCCTGAGCCTGAAGACGGCGGGTCCCTGCGGAGTTGAATAAGCACGGATCCCTTCAAAAACTCCCGTACCATAGTGGAGTGAACTCGTTAAAAAGTGAACTTTAGCTTCATTGAAAGGAACAACTTTACCTTCCATCCAAACATAATCAGATTCAAACGCCATAATTTCTCCTGAAAATTATACTACTTGTGAAATTTTATTTTTATTTACTTTAAATAATCTATAGTTAATGCTGTCGCTTAATGCCTGCAGGCTCGCTTCAATTATGTTTCTGTTGACGCCTACTGTGGACCAGGTTTCGCACCCGTCCCCGGATTGTATCAGCACCCTAACCTTGGCCGAGGTACCCTGCTTTTCATCCAGCACGCGCACCTTGTAGTCAACCAGTTTCATAAGCGACACTTCGGGATAGAACCTCAGGAGCGCCTTCCTGAGCGCATTATCCAGGGCATTGACCGGACCTTCCCCGTCGGAAGCGGTGTGTTCAATTTCCCCGTTAACCTCAACCTTCAATACTGCTTCGGAGTTGCTCATACCATTCACGTCATAGAACACGTTAACCTTTGAGTTAAGCACCCTGAAATAGGGCGTAAATTCGTTCATCTCTGAGCATAGCAGCAATTCGAAGGAAGCTTCGGCACCATCGTACTGATATCCCTCAAACTCCATGGATTTAATGCGGCTTATCAGTTTTTTGCTCACCTCGGGATCATCCACCAGGCTGATTCCTATCTCTTTTGCCTTATATTTTATATTGCTTTGCCCAGCCAGGTCGGATATAAGCACACGCTGCTTATTGCCAACTTCCAGCGGATTAATGTGTTCATACATACGGCTGTCCTTCAGCACAGCACTTACATGAATGCCGCCCTTATGCGCAAATGCGGATTTACCCGTGAAGGCCGCCCTTGAAAAGGGAGCAAGGTTAACGACTTCATTCACATAATTTGATAAAGAGGTAAGACTCTGCAGATGGATGGTGCTTTTCGTCTTCCTTTTAAGTTTCAGAAGTAAGTTGGGAACGACGCTGCAAAGGTTAGCATTTCCGCATCTTTCTCCTATTCCATTAATTGTTCCCTGCACGTGGCTGACGCCTGCCTCAACGGCGCTCAGTGAATTGGCTACGGCCAGCTCAGAGTCGTTGTGAGTATGTATGCCCAGCTTAACAGGAAGTTTTTTCCTTACCTCTTTTACTATTTTGGAAACCTCATGTGGAAGACATCCGCCGTTTGTATCGCACAGCACTATCACATCGGCTCCTGCACTATGTGCCGCCTGCAGCATCCTGAAGGCAAATTCCTTATCATCCTTATACCCGTCAAAAAAATGCTCTGCATCATACACCACCCTTCTGCCCTGTTCCTTAAGGAACAGCACAGAATTGTATATGAGTATTTCATTTTCTTCGGCCGAAATGCCCAGCCCCTTTTCGGCGTGCATGCGCCATGTCTTGCCGAAAATTGAAATTACAGGCGTTTCGGCGAAAAGCAGTGCATTAAGGTTCAGATCCCCGGGAACGTTCTTTGAGTTCCTGGCTGTGGATCCGAAAGCGCACATCCTGGCATTTTTCAGATTCAGTTTCTTCGCAAGATTAAAGAATTCTTCGTCGCGCGGGTTACTGCCGGGCCATCCGCCCTCAATAATATCAATACCGAACTCATCCAGCTTCTGCGCTATCATCAGCTTATCCTGTACCGATATATTGATGCTTTCACCCTGCGTTCCATCGCGCAAAGTAGTATCAAAAAGTTCAATGACTTCAGTCTTCACATGGTCCTCGTTTTATTTTTCTAACATTCCAGATCTTCTGGCGAATTCGAACAACCCGCCGGCAGCAACTATTTCATAAACACTGCCTAGTGAATTAAGGCTGTACTGCTCACCGCTGGTAAGGTTTTTCAGCGTATTATTCTCCACGTCCACTTCCACCATATCACCGGTTTTAATTCTGTCGCTGAGCTTTCCCTGTGATTCGAACGGGATCAGAAATCCCCCGTCAACCGAATTCCTGTAGAAAATTCTGGCGTATGATTCTGCAATAATGGCCTTTACACCCGCAACATTCAGTGCCAGAGGAGCATGTTCGCGCGATGATCCGCAGCCGAAGTTAGTGCCTCCTATTATGATTGAGTATTCTGAGGTATGGGTGTCACCCTGTATGAAGGGCTTACCGCCTTCGGGCAATCCGGCCTGTGCCGCAGGTACGCTTGAAAGCGCGTACCGGCCGTAATTCTTCAGCTCTTCCGGATCGCTGGTGCTGAATACAAGGTGTTCAGCGGGAATGATCTGGTCCGTATCTATATTATTGCCAAGCACGTAAGCTTTGCCTGTTATGATTTTATCCATTTTATTTCCGATTTAATTTTAATTGCATTTTGTTACATGAAATCCCTGGGATCGGCTATTGCACCCTTCAGTGCTGAAGAGGCAACCGTAAGAGGTGATGCCAGGTATACTTCTGATTTCTTGCTGCCCATTCTTCCGGGGAAATTCCTGTTGGTTGTCGAGATAACCGTATCCCCGTCAGTTGAACGGCCGAAAGTATCAGAAGGACCGCCCAGACAAGCGGCACACGATGGCTGAGCAACTTCACAGCCCGCACTCAGGAATATTTCCTTCAATGTCACGCCGTTTATCATTCTTTCGCTCAGCTGTTTGTCAACAAGCATGCTGCCCGGTACGATAAAGGTCGGGACTTTTACGCTGTTGCCTGCAAGTATGCCGGCTGCAAATTCAAAATCGGTTATCTTTCCTCCGGTGCATGAACCGATATAACACTTGGTTATCTTTGTGCCTTTAACGCTGCTGACCTTGTCCTTGTTGTCGGGACTGTGCGGTTTTGCAACCAGCGGTTCAAGTATTGACACGTCGTAAACGTAGTTTGCAGAATACTTTGCGTCGTTATCACTTTCAAATACTTCGTAATCTGTGCGGCATTTTCCCTTCAGAAAATCCTTTGTCACGGCGTCGGCGGCAATAATTCCGTTGATGGCACCTGTTTCAATTGCCATATTGGTAAGTGTCATGCGTTCATACATGGGAAGCGAATAAATAGCCTCACCGTCAAACTCCATGGCGCAGTAAGTTGCGCCGTCAGTACCCAGATCGCCCAGTATCTGCAGTATCAGGTCTTTAGCCGTAAGGTATTTGGGCATTTTCCCGTTGAATGTGAATTTAATTGATTCCGGAATTTTCTCCCATATTTTGCCAGTACCCATAATAAACGCTGCGTCAGTGTTGCCGACGCCGGTGGAAAACATACCGAAGGCACCCGAAGTACAGGTATGCGAGTCGGTTCCGAATAATACCGTTCCCGGCACGTTATAGCCTTCTTCGGCAAGTGCTATATGGCATACACCCTTGTATCTGGGAGTTCCCACGTCATAGTAGTTAGGCAGGTTCTGTTCGGCTGCAAACTGCCTCAGGAGGTCAACATTCCTGTTAGCGTGCTTATTTGCAGTAAAGATATAGTGGTCGGGAAATATAACAAGTTTATTTTTGTCCCATATCTTTGCTTCGCTTCCAAATTCCTTTTTCCAGATCTCTATTGTCGGTGGTCCGCAAACGTCATGCGTCATCAGTACATCAACATTAAGCCACACATTTTCACCGGGGATCACTTTATTTCTGCCGGCAGATTTGGCCAGGATCTTTTCTGTTATTGTCATTCCCATTGATTTATTCCTTTTAATTTTTCGCTATACTCGCGTCTCCCGGAGGAGACATCCATTTTAATGATCTGAACTTCTCAGCTAACCTTAAGTACCGGGTGATTTTCATCCAGTTCCAGTTCGGTATTGGTGAACAGAAACTGCAGGTTTATTGCCTGCAAAAATGCAAGCGCACTGGCTTCAATGATATCGGTGGATACTCCCCTGCCTGTAAACGACAGTTCATTGCATCTTACCCTTACTATTGCCTCACCCAGCGCCTGGCGCCCTGATGTTACCGAGCGCACATTGTACGATTCAACAGTCGGCTTCATCTGCAAAGCCCGTTCAATTGCATTAAAGCACGCGTCCACGGGTCCGTCGCCTGTAGAGGATTCCTGAAGCAGCGTATCCTTAACTTTTATTCTCACCGTAGCAGTGGGTATAGAGTTGGTGCCGGCCTGCACCTGCAGTGATACCAGCTCGAACATTTCCTTTTCCTTATAAACCTTGTCACCCATCATTACGCGGAGGTCCTCATCAAAGATCTCCTTCTTTTTATCTGCCAGGTCCAGGAATTTCTGGTATACCATATTCAGCTCGTCTTCGCTCAGGTGATAGCCGAGCTCGATAAGCCTGGACTTGAGTCCGTGTCTGCCCGAGTGTCTTCCGAGCACGAGTCTGGACTTATCAACCCCAACCGTTTCGGGCGTCATTATCTCATATGTCTGTTTGTTCTTCAGCACCCCATCCTGGTGAATACCCGATTCGTGTGCAAATGCATTCTCGCCAACGATTGCTTTATTGGGCTGTACTATTATGCCTGTGAATCCCGAAACCATCCGGCTCGTATTAAAGATCTCTCTTGTGTTGACCTCGGTGAAACAGTCAGCAATATCCTTCCTGACGCTGAGAGCCATAACTATTTCTTCCAGCGATGCGTTGCCGGCTCTTTCACCGATGCCGTTAATTGTACACTCTATCTGGCGTGCCCCGTTTTCAATTGCGCTAAGGCTGTTTGCAACAGCGAGTCCCAGGTCATTATGGCAGTGAACGCTAATAATGGCCTTATCTATATTGCTTACCCTTTTTCTGAGTTCATATATCTTTGCGCCAAATTCCTTCGGCAGTGTATAACCCGTGGTATCCGGTATATTTACAGTAGTTGCACCTGCTTCAATTGCCGCTTCAACTACTTCTGCCAGGTAACCAAGGTCTGTCCTGCCTGCGTCCTCAGCCGAGAATTCCACGTCATCCACGAAAGTCTTTGCATATGCAACGGCGTCATAGGACATTTTCACTACGAATCTGCGTTTCTCTTCGAGTGAGCGGCCGTATTTATCGTCACCGAACTTCCCCAGTATGTGTATATCCGACGTACTTGAGAAAGTGTGTATTCTCGGCTTCTTTGCATTTTTAAGGGCTTCATATGCCTTCTTAATGTCCACTTCCTTTGCGCGCGAAAGTGCGGCAATAATTGCGGGTGATTCCTCTGCAATTCTGCTTACAGCTTCGAATTGTGCGGGCGATGATACCGGAAATCCGGCTTCAATAACGTCGACATTGAGTTTTACGAGCTGGCGCGCAATTTCCAGTTTCTCGTATACGTTCAATGATGCTCCGGGCGATTGCTCACCATCCCTGAGCGTTGTATCAAATATTATTATTCTGTTATCCAATATCCCTACCTCATTTATTTAATTTTTCAATATTGCGGGGGTTCAGCATGCTGCCTGCCTCCGGTTAATGATCCGCCCGCCTGAGGCGGGCGGGTGGGTTTTCATTTCTATTTTTTACAGACCTTTTCCACTACAGAATCGGTCATCTGTTTTGTATTTACCAGCACGCAGCCTTCTGAATAAATGTCAGCCGTTCTGTAGCCGCATTCCAGGGTCCTGCTGATCGCACGGTCGATGGCACAAGCCACTTCCGGGTTCCTGAATGAATAAGCGAACATCATTCCGACAGATGCAATGGTAGCCAGCGGGTTAGCCTTATTCTGGCCTGCTATGTCGGGTGCGCTGCCATGGATCGGCTCATAAAGAGCGTACTTGCTGCCCAGACTGGCAGAGGGCAGCATGCCGAGACTGCCGGTAATCATGCCTGAAATGTCGCTCAGTATGTCTCCAAAAAGGTTCTGAGTCAATATCACGTCAAACTGCTTCGGGTTTCTCACCACCTGCATCGCGGCATTGTCCACGTACATATCGGTCAGTTTGACGTCCTTATAATCTTCATGCACTTCGTGCACGACTTTCCTCCAGAACTGCGAGCACTCGAGCACGTTAGCCTTATCAACAGAAGTAACGTGTTTTCTCCTTGTGCGTGCAGCCTCAAAGGCATGCCTTGCAATCCTCTCCACCTCATAGCGGCTGTATTCCATGGTGTTCCATCCGCGGTTATCGTCGTAGCCTCTGGGCTGGCCGAAATAAACTCCGCCAGTCAGTTCGCGCACAACCACGAAATCGGTTCCTTTTAATACTTCAGGCCTGAGTGTGGATGCATCCAGCAGCTCATCATATACTTTTGCCGGCCTGATATTTGCGAATAACTCAAGCGATTTTCTCAGCTTCAGCAGGGCCGCTTCAGGTTTCAGGTTATGCGGAAGATCTTCCCATTTGGGTCCGCCAACGGCACCCAGCAGCACCGCGTCTGCCTGACGGCAGGCTTCCAATGTTTCATCGGTCAACGGTGTACCGTACTCCTCGTATGAGCAGCCGCCCATGAGTCCTTTAGTAAATTCAATATCCAGTTTGAATTCCTGAGATACCTTTTCCATCACCCTTACGGCGGATTCAACCACTTCGGGACCTATTCCGTCTCCGGGCAGAAGCATAATCCTGTAGGTCATACACCAACCTCTTCTTTAGAGTTCTTTTTGAACAGCCAGCTCATCATTGATCTCAGTTTGCCGCCGACCTGTTCGATCGGGTGCTCCCTGTTTTCCTTTCTCATAACTTCCATATTCTTCTGTCCCGCTTCGCATTCGGCTATAAACTCTTTTGCAAACTCACCGCTCTGTATCTCGGTAAGTATTTTCTTCATTACCTTCTTTGATTCCGCATTTATGATTCTGGGACCGCGTGTCATTCCGCCGTATTCGGCCGTGTCGCTAACAGAATAGTTCATCCTTGAGAGTCCGCCTTCATAATAAAGGTCAACTATCAGCTTCATTTCGTGCATGCATTCAAAGTAGGCCAGTTCAGGAGGATACCCCGCTTCCATGAGTGTTTCAAAGCCTGCCTTTATCAGTTCAGCAGAGCCGCCGCAAAGTACTGCCTGCTCACCGAAAAGATCTGTCTCGGTCTCATCCTTAAAGTTAGTTTCGATTACACCGGCCTTTGTACCGCCTATACCCTTAGCCCATGCCAGTGCCAGGTCCTTTGTGCTGCCTGATGCATCCTGGTGTACCGCAATAAGGCAGGGTACGCCTGTGCCTTCGAGATATGTTCTTCTGACGAGGTGGCCCGGGCTCTTGGGGGCAATCATCATGACGTTTATGTCGGCAGGAGGAACGATCTGCTTGTAATGAATATTAAAGCCATGTCCGAATGCAACTGTGCTGCCAGGCTTCAGATACGGTGCTATCTCGCTGTCATAGACCGCTTTCTGAGCCTGATCGGGCAGCAGTATCATTACAACATCGGCCCATTTAACCGCTTCCGGCACAGTCTTAACGCATAAGCCTGCTTTTTCGGCTTTCTCCCAGGATGCGCTGGTCTGCCTGAGTCCCACACAAACGTTCATACCGCTATCCATAAGGTTCAGTGAATGCGCGTGTCCCTGGCTTCCAAATCCCAATACTGCTATTTTTTTGTCTGCGAGAAATTTTAAGTCCGCATCCTGTTCATAATAAACTTTCATTTTTATTCCTTTTTTATAATTGTGTAAATGTTGCATCTTTTTTCGCGCTCTTGATCTGCTCGCCTCTTTTGAGGGCGACCGTGCCGGAGCGCGCAATTTCTTTTATACCGTACGGCATGAGTACATTGATTACCGCGTCAATTTTGTCAGGAGGACCTGTTACTTCCAGTGTCATGGTTTTGTTATTTATGTCCACAATATTGCCTCTGAAAATACTGCAGACGTTTGTAATCTCTGCCCTGTTGCCCTTCTGGTATCCTATTGTAATAAGAGCAAGTTCTCTTACCACGTTAGAGCACTGTGTAAGGTCAACAACCTTGATTGTATCTATAAGGCGGTTCAGCTGCTTTACCACCTGTCCAATTATCATGTCGTCACCCGAGGTGACCAGCGTCATTCTGGAGATCTCAGGCATTTCCGTTTCACCAATGGAAATACTCTGGATATTAAAGCCCTTGCCGCTGAACAGCGTAGCCACCCGGCTGAAGGCGCTGAAGCGGTTTTCGAGCAAAACCGAGATTATATGTTTCATAGTCCTCATTTCTTATTTCTGATTGAGTCTTTTACAATTATCTTTTCAACTGATGTTCCCGGAGGGATCATCGGGAAAACAATGTCCTCCTGGATTACCTTGAATTCTATTAAGACCGGTCCGTCATTATAATCGAATGCCAGATCCAGGGTACTTTCCACTTCCTTTGGCGATTCAACTCTGAACGATTTGAGTCCGTATGCCTCCCCTATCTTTACAAAGTCGGGATTTGAGGCCGAAAGGTCGGTAAAGCTGTACTTTTCGGAGTGGAACAATTCCTGCCATTGCCTTACCATGCCGAGGAAACTGTTGTTCATGATTATAAATTTTATAGGGAGTTTATTTGCCACGGCAGTAGTGAGCTCCTGCACGTTCATCTGGAAGCCGCCGTCGCCGCAGATTGCGACAACCGGCCTGTCCTTTACCCCGAATGCGGCCCCGACAGCAGCTGGCACACCGAAGCCCATGGTTCCGAGTCCGCCGCTGGTGATCAGAGACCTGGGATTTATGAACTTGTAGTACTGGGCGGTCCACATCTGATGCTGTCCCACGTCAGTTACTATCACTGCGTTGCCTTTGGTCTTTTCCGAAATTTTCTCAATTACATATTCAGTTCTCAGCTGCCCGTCGTTATCCTCGTATTCCATAGGGCATTCATCCTTCCACGCGTTTATCTCGTCCCACCATTTACTGAAGTCAGGGGCTTCAGTAAGTTCGGCTGCGAGCTCTGCCAGCACGTGTTTCACGTCTCCCACGATTGGCAGATCGGCGGCAACGTTTTTGCCAATTGCAGCCGGATCGATATCCACGTGGATTTTATACGCGTTTGCTGCAAACTTTTCCGGATCGCCCGTAACGCGGTCGTCAAATCTGGCACCGAGAGCAACGAGCAGGTCGCAGTTGTGGACCGCCTGGTTGGCCCAGTAGGTGCCGTGCATTCCTAGCATTCCGAGCGAAAGTTCGTCAGTACCCGGGAATGCGCCGAGTCCCTGCAGTGTCATAGTGACCGGCAGGTTATTTTCCCTGGCCAGAATTGCCAGTTCGCTGCAGCCGCCCGACATAATTACTCCGCCGCCTACATAGAGTACAGGCTTTTTGGCCTTCCTCAGCATTTGAGCGGCTCTTTTTATCTGGCTCTGATGCCCGAAAAATGAGGGTTTGTACCCCCTGAGCTCAATATTTTCAGGATATTCAAATTCACACGCTGCGTTAATTACGTCCTTCGGCAGGTCAACCAGTACGGGTCCCGGCCGGCCGGTTGAAGCTATATAAAATGCCTTTTTTACGATTTCGGCAAGTTCCCTGACATCCCTTACGAGGAAATTATGTTTGGTGATGGGACGTGTGATACCAACTATATCCGCTTCCTGGAAAGCGTCGTTGCCAATCAGGTGCGAGGCAACCTGGCCGGTAAATATCACGACGGGAACAGAATCCATGTATGCATCCGCAATACCTGTAACTGTGTTTGTTGCGCCGGGACCAGAGGTCACCAGCACCACGCCTACCTTGCCGGTAGTCTTTGCATAGCCTTCAGCCGCATGAACGGCTCCCTGCTCATGCCTTACCAATATATGTTTGAGGAAGTCGATATCATAAAGACTATCGTATAATTTTAATACTGCGCCGCCGGGATAGCCGAAAATATATTCGACCTTTTCCTGCCTGAGGCATTCAAATAATATTTCCGAACCCTTCATAACGCTCTTTTTGTCTTCCATGTAATCACCTTTGCAATTGTTATTTGTTAGAATATTTTAATACTGCGCCCGTATTTGCGGAAGTGACCATACTGGTGTACCTGCCAAGATATCCGTGTTTTATCTTATTAGTAAATACAGGTAATTCCCTGAGGCGTTCATCTATTTCGTTGTCTGTTAATTCCACGTTAATTGTTTTTTCGGGGATGTTAATGCTTATTATGTCACCCTCTTTCACCGCTGCAATGGGTCCCTTTTCGGCTGCCTCGGGAGATATATGTCCGATGCACGCGCCTCTTGTCCCGCCTGAGAACCTGCCGTCGGTGATCAGGGCTACCTTATCACCCAATCCCATACCCATTATTGCGCTCGTAGGTGAGAGCATTTCGGGCATTCCGGGTCCGCCTTTGGGACCCTCATAGCGAATAACTACCACGTCACCCGGGTTGATCCTGCCGCCCATGATTGCTTCAACTGCTTCATCCTGTGAATTGTAGGTCCTTGCGGGTCCCTTATGCACGAGCATCTGCGGATCCACGGCTGCGGTTTTAACCACTGCGCCATCGGGGGCCAGGTTGCCGAAGAGGACAGCAAGTCCTCCTGTCTTTGAATAAGGATCGTCAATTGTGCGTATAACGTTCTGATCCTCAACTCTAGCATTTGCGATATTCTCACCGAGCGTATGCCCGGTAACAGTGGGCCTGTTAAGGTCCAGCACATCCTCCAGCAGGGATAATTCCTTCAGTATTGCCGGTATGCCGCCGGCAGCATCTACGTCCTCCATGTGGACGAGTTTTGTAGCCGGGCTCACCTTGCATATATAAGGCACGCGCTGAGCGAGTTCATTCAATTCCCTGAGGTCGAAATCCAGCCCGGCCTCGCTGGCTACTGCCAGTGTATGGAGCACTGTGTTTGTACTGCCGCCCATGGCCATATCGAGAGCAAATGCATTAAGGAGTGTAGTGTGTGAAAGGATATCGCGCGGTTTCAGGTCCATCTTAACCAGTTCCATTATCTTGCTGCCTGCCTGTCTGGCCAGTTCCTGTCTTTTGGGATCCACGGCCAGTATGGTGCCATTGCCGGGCAAAGCCAGACCCATTGCTTCCATCAGGCAGTTCATGGAGTTTGCGGTGAACATCCCGGAGCATGACCCGCAGGTAGGGCAACTGTAATCCTCATATCCTTTCAGGCGCTCCTGGTCGATCTTGCCGGACTGAAATTCTCCGACGGCCTCGAAAACGGAGATAAGATCGCTCTTCTCGCCCCATGGGGTCCTGCCCGCTTTCATGGGTCCGCCCGAAATAAAGATTGTAGGCACGTTTATCCTGACGGCAGCCATGAGCATGCCGGGGACAATCTTATCGCAATTGGGTATGCATACGAGTCCATCCAGGCGGTGTGCTTCAACTACAGTCTCCACGCAGTCGGCGATCAGTTCACGGCTAGGCAGCGAGTAGCGCATGCCGATGTGTCCCATTGCAATTCCATCATCAACACCAATAGTATTGAATTCAAACGGTACACCGCCTGCTTCGCGCACGGCATCCTTGATAACCGCTGCGAATTCCCTTAAGTGGACGTGTCCCGGAACAATGTCTATATATGAATTACAGATTCCGATGAAAGGCTTTTTAAAGTCATCATCATTCCTGATAACACCTGTTGCCTTAAGCAGACTTCTGTGCGGTGCTTTATCAAAACCGGTTTTTATTAAATCAGATCTCACAATTCCCTCTGAATTAAACTTCAGAAAAATCCCTGGGCTGGGTCAACCCCGAATCTGATTTAATGTGTTATGATATTGAAATTATTGATTTGGGATTGACGATATTTTCAGCCTAGAATGCTAATAATAATAGCAACTAGAACTAGAATAATAATGCCGACCCCTAGGAGAATGTTTTCTAAAGAAATGTTATTGATTGTTTTGGCAGACAAGACGTAACTATTGTCGCAGGCAAGGCTTGCAATTGTATCGCGGGTGATATTTTTATTTACGTCTTTCATTGTTTTAATTAAGGGACAAAATAAGACTTGAAAGCCGGTTTGTCAAGTTTTTTTTTGAACTTTTCTGTATGTCCATTCACTTTTATGGGCAGTTTATTGATTCACGTCAAATAAAATACATTACCCCGCTTTACAAAACAGAGAAGAATCTGAAAAAAAAAGGACTATGTCATTAATTATTACTGCTTTGATTGACAAATCACACAACAAAATGTTATCTTTGGCAAGAAAAATTTCGGTAAAAACCGTTTCATTGGTCTGACACAAACAGATCATTAATCTGGAGGTTATATGAACAAATTACTTACTATTCTCATTTACCTGCTTTTATTTATCCCCGGATATGTCTCTGCATCTGATAATCTTAGAGTTCTTGACCCGCAGGCCTCATGGAGATATGCCCAGGGTAATATCGAGGATGCCACCATCAGTATGCGCCCCCGCGGGCTATACATGGAATACGGAGTTTATCTCACTATTTCGGCCAGAGGAGCAAATTTCTCAGCCAATGACAACCTGGAGGTACAGTTCAACTTCGACCTGCCCGAAGGGGCGATAGTACAGGATATGTGGTTATGGGTTGGGAATAATATTATGAAAGCTTATTTACTCGACTCCTGGACGGCATCTTCCATTTACGAGAATATCGTGAACAGAAGAAGAGACCCCGCAATTCTCTTTAAGCGGACTGCCACAAATTATGAGTTGCGCATATATCCTTTACCAGGTGACGGCAAGCGCAGAATTAAACTTAATTATCTTGTTCCTATGCAATGGACGCCTTCAATGGTGACCTCCCCGCTTCCGGTAAACTTACTTAAAACTTCCAAAACACTGCCTTCTGTATTCCATCTTCTGTACTGGCCTGACCAGGAATGGAAAAACCCCCAAATACTAGAACAGCAGCAGACGAAGTTTGTGGATGTCAGCGATAATGAGTTCGGATCCTACAAAAAAACAGACGTACCGCTGACCGGGACCGCCGTTTCAATGAATATATCTTATGATACACCCATGAAGAATGGATTTTATGCAAATTACTATTCGAAGGGTGATGAGGGAATATATCAGTTTGCATTCCTTCCTTCAGAGGGTCTGGATATGAAGTTCAACAGAAAGACAGCAATCCTTTTTGACATGGAAGACAGTAAATCCACTGTAAAGGTATCTGAACTATATAACACGCTAAAATCAAATCTGCTAAGGAATTTCACTAAAAAGGATTCATTCAACCTTTTCATCATGTCTCAGTTCGAGGTTAAAAGTGCTTCCGGCAAATGGCTTCCTGGTGATTCAGCCACAATAAATGCCACATTTGACCTTATGGAAAAGAACCAAATTTCTAGTTATACAAGTATGTCTCCTCTTTTGACAGCAGGGCTTAATTTCATTAAGAATAACGGGAACAATGGAAGCATTTTCCTCCTGTCGAACGCCGACGACCTGGGCAGCAGCACAGCCGCAAACGCCATGTTAGCCTATCTTAGCGGAATTATGAAACCGTTACCGCCTGTTTTTATAGCCGATTTCAATAGTAACTGGGTTTACAACTATATCGGGAACAAGTATTATTACGGGAATGAATATCTCTATACAAATCTTTCCCGGATCACTTATGCAGAGTTCCAGGAGTTGAGAAATTCAGGTAGGACTGCCTCACAGATAATTGAAAGCACGCTTCTGTCACTCAATGGATATATCAGTAATTTCGATCTTTATACATCACTTCAGAACGGGTTCTGCTACGGTAGAATTAATTCAACGGGAAGTGAGCAGGGGTTATATTTATCGCGCCCCATTTTACAGGTTGGCAGGTTCAAAGGCACAATGCCACTAAAGCTTCAGGTTTCGGGTACGTTTCAGAATAATTCATTTTCAAAAGAATTTATTGCTGATTCCGCGTCGCGGGGCGACAGCGTTCTTGAAAAAATATGGGCTGGCAACAATATACGCAATCTTGAGTCAAAGCCCCAGACAAACACCGTGGTAAGCCAGATACTATATGAAAGTCTGCATTCCCGCATTCTCTCACTATATTCTGCATTTCTCGCGCTCGAGCCCAGCGATACTGTTAAGGCTTGCAAGGATTGCATGGACGAAGCCAAACTGGTCAGCGTAGCCTCGGTTCCGCAGGCAAAGGATACAACGCTCGTTCAGGGATTCCCGAATCCTTTCAACTCACAGGTTAATATCCAGGTGACTTTACCGCAGATATATTTGGCTAAGGATATTTCATGCAGGATCTACAACCTGCTCGGACAGGAGGTCAGGACTTTTGCAATTGGCGAGACAGGCGTAACCAGAACATTAAAGTTTGCCTGGGGCGGTACTAACGACAGAGGCGAAGTAATGCCCAGCGGAATTTACATCTTTGTAGTTAATACTCCAGCCGGAAGGCATTCGCTTAAACTAATGCTGCTTAAATAAGGATAATTCCCCGGATAGTAACTAATGCTATTCGTACATGATGTTAGCCCGTAGTCAAACAATGAAGCTTGTCTGGCTGCGGGTTTTTCTTTATGGAAATAAATAAGCGGGCATATTGCAATTAATTTTGGTATGACTTAGCTTTCCTTCCTGGATTCTGGAAATAACTGTCTGAAGTTCTCTCATTCTACTTTAATTTGAGGAGAGCAGTTTTATAATGAAGACAATTCTCATAAAAGCACTTGTTTTACTTTCTGTTTCTATCGTAGTCTCATGCAATTCATTTTCCACAAGTCCTGTCTCCGGCAGAAGAATAAAGACTCCCCGTGAGATGGTCTGGACCTGTGACACATTGGTCTCCCCTGACTCTACAAGCATTCAGCTGTTGATGGATAACATTCTCGGATTCTCAGCAAATGACCTCTGGATCACTGGATGGTGTGATGTACCAAGGGGAATCATCTGGCACTATGACGGAAAAAGCTGGAAGGAAAGCATCATTGTAAAGGATGTTGGTGGAGTAGCTGTAAATGACCTTGCAGGATATTCAAGCAGTGACCTGTGGGCAGGAGGCTTTTCAAATGATTTTACCTTTGATGATTATGCGGCATTCTGCCATTATGATGGCAACAGGTGGACCAAAGCACCCAAGACAGGAGTAAAAGGGGCTGTCATTGATATGTGCAAAGATGACAATGGCAATCTCTGGGCGTGTGCCAGGAATGGAGTTGTATTCAAGCTCATTCAGGGCAAGTGGGCAGCTGATACTATTAAGATCAGCCGAGATCCTGCATCATCTTACTGGTTAAGGGAAATCGAATGCTACAGGGGTAAAATGTCCATTGTGGCTGCTGTTTCTGATTCAAAGTTAAAGGGGGAAATATTCTACTACATTGAAGGCGACATGAATAACTGGACGATAAAGGATTCCTTCTATATAAATTCACCTCAGAGCATATTAAAATGGGGCAATTTTGGTTTATCCAGCGGGAACACGGGAAAGCTGTTTACCTCTGGCCTGGGTGGAATATGGGAATATGACAATGGAAACTGGAGTCAAAGCCATGATGCAAGGGGAACAGTATACAATGTCTTTGCCTTCAGGCCGGACTACATGCTTGCTGCAGGTGACTACGAATCAATACTCTATTTTAACGGGCACAGGTGGGAGAATATATTCAATTTGTTCCCTCAGGCAGACAGATATTTTGTTTTTAAGAATGTATGGACTAATGGCTATGAGACTTTTATAATTGGTTTTACTAATGATGGATTTTCCAAGACACTCGTATGGCATGGGAAGTAATAGGTCCTTATTTTATTCCTCAATTATAACCTGTCCCGGTTTGATATTTTGATTTTCAATTGTCGTCATATTGGTTATTTTAATTTATTTGTTAACGGGTATTGACGGGTGGCATTGTGCGCGTGTACCAATAACC
The DNA here is from genome assembly GCA_050258815.1 of Ignavibacteriales bacterium. Taxonomy (GTDB): domain Bacteria; phylum Bacteroidota; class Ignavibacteria; order Ignavibacteriales; family SURF-24; genus JAAXKN01. The sequence goes on along the minus strand of JBLMZM010000021.1, from coordinate 706 downwards.
ATCGTTCGATAAAACCAAATTCTTTTGTGGGGGTGCGGCGGACAGGTTTATTTCTCCTAATGTGCCGGATATTTTCCCATTATAGCAAAATATACTTGCATGTAATGCGTATTAAAATATCCACGCTGGTGCGCGTTATGATATAATGAATGTTCTTATTGCGTGTGATATTTAATATGATAATATTGGTTTTGTAACGTGTGGGTTATTCAATGTGTGGGTTATTCAATGTGTGGGTTATTCAATGTGTGGGTTATTCAATTTTTGTTTGATTGTGCCAGTTCGTTTGCCCGGCATTCGCCGGGGACAAGGGAGTATCCCTTACATCCAACTTTATCTTTTTCAACCCCGGGCTTCAGCCCGGACCACCTTAGTGTGTGCAGAAAATGGATCTAATCCTTATCAATAGCCCCGGCTTTTAAGCCGGTGGGAAAAGGAAGGCTCCCTGATCATCATCAACTAACTATATCTACCCCGGGCTTCAGCCCGGACCACCTCTATATGTGAAGAATATGGATCTAAACCTTATCAATAGCCCCGGCCTTCAGGCCGAGGGATTAACGGAAGTCCCCCTAACCCCTCTCTTCTTTCTTATGGGGGACTTAAGTCCCCCCGTGATGGGAGCAGTATTAGGGTATATATTATATGTAGATGGAAATATTATTAAATAATTATTGTACTTAGGAATATAGTAGCCACGGATTCC
>JBLMZM010000020.1:0-4742 GCA_050258815.1 Ignavibacteriales bacterium | reverse complement strand
CCCGGCTGAACTTTAAGGTAATGTTCCGATAAATATTGCTATAAAAACAAAAATGTTATAAATTGAGACCCAATAAAAATCCTCCCCCAAATATAAGTAATAATAAAGTTCAATACTGTTTAGGAGTATCTGTCATGAGAAAACTGTTCTTACTTTATTCCACTCTTTGCCTCCTGATGACTTTTAATATTTACTCACAAGATTCATGGAAACCATCCCGGGGACCATACTCAATGGATATAACTCATGTTGCTTGCAAGCCCGGCGGCTATGTCTTTATATCAACAATGGATAACGGTGTCTTCCGATCCGACGATAACGGCAGCACCTGGAAAGCAATAGGAGACTTCGGAATTAATGGGCCCAGGTCAATGGCCGTGGGACCGGAGGGCAATGTATATGCCGGAGTCGAATTCGGATTTTTCCGATCAACAGATAACGGGAATACCTGGACCCTCATTTCAGGGGTTGGCGCAAATTGCATGGCTGTTGATCAGAAGACAGGCTATATTTATACCGGCGGTAATGACGGCGCCTATAGATCTAAAGACCGGGGCCTGAGTTTTCAAAAAGTTCACAACGATCCGACCGGCACATTTTCTCTGGCAGTCGATACCAGCGGGCGTGTCTACGCTGGGGGAAATGGCGTTTACGTGTCTTTTAACCATGGCGACAGCTGGCTTGCAATGAATAAGTGGACAGACCACCTTTCCGTTTCAGCTATGGCAGTAAGTGAAAAGGGAATCCTTTATTTTGGGGATGTCCAGGGAGGATTATATAAATCATCCGACCAGGCTAATAGCTTTCTGCCACTCTCAAATGAAATGAGTATTACATATGTCCCGACTATTGCCGTGAATTCAGAAGGAACAGTCTATATAGGATCATTGGACAGAGGAATCGTTCGCTCCACTGATAATGGAGCAAGCTGGCAGTTTATAAATAATGGACTGACGAACCCTGAAATTCAGACCTTATCAGTTGCTCCGGACGGAGGTCTTTATGCGGGCTCAAGAAACGGTTGCCTTTATCATTCAACAGATAAAGGAAATACATGGAAACAAATACAATTAGGCACTGCCAATACCCCGATCCATACATGGAAACAAATACAATTAGGCACTGCCAATACCCCGATCCATACTCTCATGACGGACTCAAGCGGAAATATATTTGCATTTTCTAAAAATAGCGGCGTATTCCGTACTTCAGATAAAGGGGCAAGCTGGTATGAGTGCGTTAGGGGATTCTATCGCCCAGGCTATTATTCAGCGGCAATAAATAAAAAGGGTGAGCTTTTCCTTTCGGGCGGTAACGGCTTCTATATGTCCACTGATCATGGTGAGAACTGGGTCTGCATGTATAATGCCAAAGATTACAGCCCGATGAATTATCTGCAGGCCCATACCAATGGAGAAATATTCGGCGTTACCCAGTCTAATGATTTAATTAAGTCAACTGACAACGGGACCCACTGGACATTGGTAAGTAAGGACTTTAATTCAACTTATTTGAATAATTTACTCATAGCTCCTAATGGACATATTTTTCTCGCAGTATCATTGCCCAAAGGACTTTTCAGGTCAACTGACTTAGGAGTTACCTGGGAACAGAAACATAAAGGACTAAACGGGATGACTGATCCTGAGGCCTTTGGAGCATTTACAATCGATTCAAAAGGACAGTTATTCGCAGCTTTTACAGGTGACCAGGGCATCTACCGCTCGACTGATGACGGTGAGACCTGGACGCGTTCTATGAGTGGTCCCCCCAATACATCATTTGACGCAATGGCCTCAGACGGCAAAGACCAGTTAATAGCTGCCAGCTCCCAGCATGTTTACCGCTCAATTGACAATGGCGATAACTGGAAAGAAATCTTTGAGCCGGAAATGAATTTGTATATATACTCCATTATTTTCTATCCGAATGGCGAAGCATTTTATGGAACAGGCAGAGGAGTATACAGAGGAGTTGATTCATTGTATTCGGCTGTTGAAGGTAAGGCGGGTTCAATGCCTGCTGAATATTCACTTGCACAGAATTATCCGAATCCTTTTAACCCTACTACAACAATAAATTATTCAATCGCAAACCCGGGCTTTGTATCCCTGAAGGTTTACGACATACTGGGGCACGAAGTATCAACACTTGTAAACGGCATGCAATCGAAAGGAACCCATTCAGTAAAGTTTGACGGCAGCGGACTTGCAAGCGGTGTCTATATGTACCGCCTTCAGGCTGAAAAATTTGTAGAAACAAAAAAACTCTTACTCTTCAAATAACGAAGGTATACTCAGGTTCGAATTATAGTATTTCTGATGTAATCAATTCATAGGGACCAGATGCGACAAGAATATTGTTGAAAGCATTCTGGTCCCTTTTATTATTTTAAAGTCTCCTAAGCCTTGACAAGTCATATTATAATTCTTCAAAACTATATTGACAAAATTAATAAGATTATCTACTTTCCTTATGGAATCTTTCCTTTTCAATTCTAATTGACTGAACATCCCACGGGAGCTGTAAAATGAAAGCTTTATGTCTTTTAGGTATTCTTCTGGTTCTGACGGTTAATGCCTTTGCTCAAAACAAAATAACTCAGGAAGAGAAAAAGGCCAGACAGGAATGGGTCCAAAAGCTGCGGAAAAATATCCCGCCGGATGCCGGGCAGAAAGATATGGAAAAATTTTACTCGTCATTACCCAAAAGCACTTTGGATTCACTGCTGCAGTTTGAACTTAACACGACAGATACGAACCCTAAAATTGTTCCTAACAGGCCCGGACAAACACCCTACCGTGCAATCCCGATTCCGCCATACCAGGGGAAAGAAAAAATTATACCTATTCCATTAAATGATCCTGACGTCAGGGCTATGGAGATCAGGAAATAAGCCGGATCCTGGTTCTGTATTTTCTTATTGGCCTCACTATCTAAAACCTTTTGAAGGAGATTCATGAAATAGTTTTACTCTCTTAATCAATATTATTTCTGAAAAATCGGGAGTATAAGATGAAAACTACCGTCTCCTTGTCTTTCTTTAGTCCTGTTTTTGAAAAGTATTCAAATTCCGCCGCTTATTTTCTTCTTTTTTTATTTACTTTCCTTTGCCTGCCATCCTATGCACAGCTTAATTCCCGGGCGAATCTTTCAGATCAAATACCTGATACTCTTACAATCAGTATGACAAAAGTGAAGGGGTTTGGTCCTTTTCCGTTAGGCTTTGGGATGCTGCAGACTATGGATCCTTCAAGTCCCTGGATAAAAAGTAAACCGGTTATAAAGGGAATCCCGGAGAACCTGCGAAGCTTAATGTTTGGCACATTTGAAGCTGACTTCCTGCAGTACACATACCAGAATTATTACGCCGGAAAAATTACTGAAAACCAGTTTAATTCATGCAAAAACTCCTGGCATTGGGAACCCGATTCATCAGAGTTCACTAAAAAGGAAATCAAAGGATCAATAGCCGTTGCAGCCGGATACGATGAGAATAACAGACTCAAGGTACTGGTTGACAGAAATAATAACTATGACTTAAGTGACGATGAATTCTTTATTATTCCGGAAATTAAAAAAGATCAAAAATTATTTGGCAGATATAACGATTCATTGCTTGTAGAAGCAGCCTACGAGTATTATGACGGGCGTGATGTAAGGAAAAATAAGGCATGGATGTACTTCGATTACGGACCGGAGATGTATATCTCAGACCTGAAGAATTCATCAGTTAACCTTTTAATTAACCATGCTGAACATTACCTGGGCGAGTTCGCCCTTGGAAATAAAAGTTACTCCATTGCTCTTATGTCAGGCGGAAGGCCTGTAGTCAGAGAATACTACACCATTCTGATTGGGGAAAAAGGAAAGGGTTTCAAAGAAGGAAACCCTGTTGACGAACGCGGCACAGAAAAAGGTGGGCTAATAAGGATAAGTGATTACTATTACAGATTCCTCAGGGCAAGCCTTGATGGTAGTAAGGTGACTCTGGCAAGAGAAAATGTTATTGACAGCTCAGAAGGCAACCAGGTGGGATTAAAAGCCCTGAACTTTTCAGGGCAAACCATCGATGGACAAAATATAAGCTTAAGTGAGTTGAAGGGGAAATATGTTTTGATTGATTTCTGGGGAACATGGTGCAAGCCGTGCAGGGAGGAAATAAAGAATTTAAAAGCAATTTATGAAACATACCAAAACAAAAACCTCATTATGCTCGGAATAGCCAGTGACGAGGCTCAAACATTAAAAGCCTTCGTGGAAAAACAAAATCTAAACTGGCCCCAGATAGCTCAGGACAAAGACAAGAGCATATTAAAGCTTTACAATGTAGTCGGCTTTCCGACAACCTACCTTATCGATCCGGAAGGGAAGATAATTGCCAAAAACCTGCGGGGTCAGGACTTAATGAATAAGCTGAAAGGCATTTCCCAAAATAAATAAAGAGTATAATCCCTGGTTTTCTGTTTCTGAGCATGGCTACATAAAAGAATAGCCTCAAAACGGCGGAAGCCCGTCATTTTGAGGCTTGTAATTAAATCACTTTAGCAAGTATACTACCAATTACTTCAGGAGTATCAGTTTTTTGGCATCCCTGAACTGGCCTGCCTGCAAAATATAAATATAGATCCGAATAAATTATCAATAAATGCGCTGGAAATAGAAGAAATCTCCGGATCAAAACTTATCCTTTTACCCATTATTAACGTCAAGCTGATTGGTTGATATCTTTCTTTATTCTT
>JBLMZM010000019.1:0-6027 GCA_050258815.1 Ignavibacteriales bacterium | reverse complement strand
TAATAAAACCAGGCGAAAGTAATGTTTCTGCAGATTAATTATTCTTCCAGATCCTTGAAATTTATATACCTTTGAATTTATCTTTTCCACGTCCTTTACATAGAAAAAGTTTCTATGGTTTTTACATAATTTTAGTTTGAAAATAGCTGGAAAGAATCTAACAAATTTTCTTCCTTAAATGTATAAATATTACTATAGTCACCATTTTAAATAATGCGACAATTTATGCGTAACTGCATATTTCCTAAAATTCATCCAGTTCTTACTTCTAAATTTTTAATAATTTGTCTCATTCCCGTTTTGGAATAAGATATTTTAAATCTCTTTTTGACAAATTGAATTGCATCTTTTGTTTGCCATGCACGAGGATATCCATCTTTAGTAGGTATCGTCTTTGATATTGCTTTCTTTAATACAGAAAGTTGTTCTGTTGTTAAAAAAGACTTTACCCCTCGACCAGGTTTACATTTAAGGCTAGACAAACCTTCTTTTTCAGCTCGTTTTATCCAACGATGGGCTGTTGAACGGTTAACTGAAAAATTTTTTGCAATTTTACCAGGATTTAAACCATTGGTCGTCCTTTTCATTCAGTTGATATTATATAATATTAATTAAATACTATGGTTTATGGGGAAACGGGGTCCTAAACCACAATTCATTGATGTAGCTTGTCCTAATAAGGATTGTGAACTTTACGGTCTTACCGATCAAGGAAATGTTGTCGAAAATGGAACTTCCATAAGCCGTGGCGAAAAGACAAGAAAATACATTTGCCGCCCCCCGCGGGTTGGTCCAGAATAAGAAGTCACAAAAAGCGGATATTATTGTGGAAGAGATGAGTTCTACTCAAGCTTCGTTATTTTCATTCTTGAATCTGGGGAAATACATCCAAGAATAATAAAACGATAAGCATTGAACTAATTATCTGTTAGGTCTTACATATACGTGGTCGATAGATAACGAATTTTCGCATTTCTTTGAAAGATGGGTTTAACGGTTGGTAATTATAATTGGTGTGTTCGGTGATGGGAATTTTAACGTGACATCTTGAACTGGACGTCAGGGGTAGTTGTCCATGGTCTTCTGAATGATATCTGCGATCCGCTGGAAGTCGAGCTCCGTAGCGTCTAGCAAATGCTGAAAGATGGCTACGAACTGACGCATTTTCGCCGAATGCTCTTCTACGATCAAGGCTTCGGAGCAGACGCATCCTTTATTAGTTATACAATTTCCTGCCAAGTGAGGTGGATGTGGATCTCTCTTCAGAGGTCCAACGCCGATCTTGCTCTGCCTAATGGTGAATGTAGGGTGTGCTCTCCCAATCAGAGAAGGAGCGTCCCCGCTCACGCCAAGGCGCAACAGCTCCAGCATCTTTTCGTTACCCGTATCGGGGTGATCAAATGGGGGAGTATCCTTCACGAGCCTCCCATCGTGCAGTAGGACGAACAACCTTGCCATATCGATGCACGTTGTGACCTGCATCACTTCTTTGTCATTCTCGCTTGGAATTCTAACCACCGGCCATTGTGAGAGCCCGAGCGCTGATGCGGGATCTTCACCTGCCGATTCCTGACCATCAAGTAGAACGTAATCTCCTGCCAGCCAGATGCCAGTGTTGGTCGACGGATCGAAGAACCCGGCCTTCTGCATCAAACCGTTGATCCAGCTATAGCCGAGAGCCTGGATGCAGAAACCGGCGGAATTGTCTACGCTGTCCACGATCATCTTTCTTAAGTGGCCTGCAAAATCGGTCTTCAGATCGCCTCCCTTTGCCTTGAAATCAAGCGTGAAGCCCGTGAAGTGGCCGAGGTCGTCAACCTTTCGCGTCGCAGTGAAGATGCGCTTGTATTTTGGAATCCGCATCTCGTCTCTGAGTTTTTCTTTGTTGATGAGGGGGACTACATCTTTAATCTGCCGATCAAATGTTTCTTTGATCGTGTTGAAGAGTTTTTCCGGCGTGTCGATTTTGGCAGGGTCAAGCCTAGCGGCGAGATCGTTAACGGCTGCGCGCAGTTGAAAGGCCGCATACATTGCGGCGACTTTGAGCAGACTGCCAGAGAAGAACATTTCGTCGCTATGATGCTGCCCGACGAGCGGACAGGTACCGTCAGCGTTAAGGGAGACGATGGCCAGCGGAATGTCATGCACATCGGGCAAATGATCATACCTTGCATCAGAGGCTACGGTATTTATCGCGGCGTTGAACGCATCCCAAAGTCTTGGGTCTGCTGTCAGCGGATCATTAAACCCAGTAAATGAAGGAGAGGGAAACGGGGACATCGGTGCAGCTCCTTCCCCTACATCATCCTTGCCCGCAAAGCGTACAACCTGTATAAAATTAGTCCCAGGGGGGCTATCGGTATTCATTGCTTTGACAGACTCAAAAAATGTCCTGTAAACTTCTCTCAATGGTTTCCCTTCTTTAGAAGCGGGGTCAAGAAAGATAAGTTGGGTATTATCCCCTTTTTCTTCTTCATAGCCAATCAATATTCTTGCATGTGGAGAAAAAGACTTACTTGGATCACTGTCAGTAGTAATCCAAAGAGGTCCATATTTCTTCAGCAATTGCATGTATGACTCCAAAGTAAATTTCTCGCTTTCTGCCGGGGGCACTCCGACCATTTTTAAAGCTGTAATAAAATCTTCTTTTTCAGACCCAAAGAGTGGCTGATCACCATTTTGGAATTTATCAACATACTCTTGTCCCGCCTTTGCAAGCACTTCAGGAATTGCATAAGGAGTAGTTCTATTATCCTGCCAGCTTACCATCATCGTTGCTACGGCAGCCCAACAATCATTTACTTTTTCTTGCGCTACAAATGGAACGTTTTCTATCTTAAACCCAAAAGGATTTGGTTTGTTCTCGATTTTTAGCTTTTCAGATTTGCCAGTATTTATATCGGCATTTTCAGCTTCTACGGACTTGCCCTGGGCAGCGGCTTTAACAGCAGCATCAGTAAGAGAAGGTTTAGAATTCTGTGTATTCTGCTGTTCTGCCTTTTTGCTTTGCCCCCCGTCAATCATTTGCCCGAAATGGTCTTTCAATAATTGCGCTTTTTCTTCTTTACTTAATTCGGGAGAATTCCTGACAGCATCAGCAATTTTATCTGCATGCTCAGTATTATGCCCTTGCATGCTCATTTCTTTTGCCATTTCTGCAAAAGCCTTGGCATTCTCCTGATTTGAAAGATAGGTTTTTAGGGCATTCTGCTGGTTAGCATCCAGGCCGGTGATATCTTTAAAAATTCCCGCTTTTCCCAGCAAATCTGAAAGCCCGGCTAGGCCAGCACCCGGAGCAGGTGCGGCAGGAGCATTTTGTATATTAACTATAGGCGTCGCGAAATCTTTGAACTGGGGTTTGAATTCGGTCGCCGTTGGCACTCCCACAGTAACAGGATTAATTGCCGTTGGCTCATCGGGTTTGAATTTATCCCAATCCTGAGAAGTATCCACTTTTACTTTTTCACAGGCATCACAAGCGCCCTGTATTGCTTCGGCATAGACGCCACGAGTAGGCACACTGATACGATAGGGTGGTGTAGGAGTAAGTGGTTTGTAATGTTCGAAGAGGTTTAGTTCTGATTGAGAAGGGGTCGTATCTCCTTCAACGTCAGGAGGGCGAATGATGATATTCTGCCTGTCCAATTTTACGCCAGCAGCCACAGGGAATATCAACGAGTTACCCGCAATGCCAATAAGCTCATTTTTAACTACAGACGCAAGGCTTTTATTAACGATTCCACCGATGAGGTCATTAAAGACCTCAATATTAAATCCATCTAACAATAAATACCGACGGTTGGGATCGAGGGTATACCACAGTACTTTGTTGTAATATTCGAGGTTGCTGTTGAGGTGAGAAATTAGCGCATTTACTATGAAAATATCTTCTTTGCGGGGATTTCGTTTTTCATCAGCACTTTCAGGGGTATCTTTTGTTACAGTATCATTGGAACTTAAATCATTTCCCAAATAGCCACTAAATATGGTGCCGTTGTAATGATTTGTAGCATATCTAATTGATATATTTTCTGCAATTATCGTAGTAAGATCAGAAGCAATAGTTTGCGAACTATTCATTACAAGATCCACCTGGGTAATGAGCCTTCTAGTTAAATTAGTAGTACCTCTAAAATTAAATCTAATAACTTGCTCACCACCTCTATATTTACCCAGTGCAGTAAAATCAGTATTAAATGGGGATAAACGCATATCGTCGGCCAATTTTTTTACTAGCATTGGAGCTATAGTATCGTAAAAGATACTGTCCCAGTCTGAAACTAGCTGATTTTTAAAAAATTCATTAAGCAGGTCGTAAACAGTACCGTATCCGAGTAAATTGGCATATGAAGTCCATGCCTTTAATGAAGTTTCGTCATTGTCAAAAAAGAATTCATCGATATTAATAACTCTAATACTTTGTGCAGGAGGAACTCTGGCATAATTAGCATTAACTTCAATATACTCATCAATAACTTTTTGGACACCAATTTTTATATTTCCATCTGAATCAAAGATCTCGCCCACTCCCAGTCCCAGTGGACCAGCGAGAAGACCACCTACTAATGCCCAAAGATGATGTGTATCATCTTCTTTTACTAGTGGCCAGGATTTTATTCTGTCATAGCGTGTTTTTGGTCGTCCGAAATTGATTCTTACATTCATTTCCCCGATTACTTCTCGTATGGGTTCATCATCAAACGCCCCTTCTGGATAATCTACATTTGAGTACTTTGTTATTATTCGTTCAATGGCATCAAATGCTTTAATAAGTGGGTGCTGGAGACCAGTTCCGAGAGTAATGGAAGGCTGTAAATAAGTTGCAGAGGGCAGGGTCAATAGATTAGCCGCCAGCACATCGCGCCATTTATAAATATTCTCGGTGGAAAAATAAGTCATCAGCAATGGTACAAATAAACATTCCTCTACCTGTACTAATTCCTGATAAACGGCATAGTGCCGTAAGACCTCAAAATACAGCATGGTCAGGGAATGGCAATGGTTGTGGTTCGCTATTACTTCTGAAGTGGTAGAATATTGCTGACCTTCTGTAACCGTTTCGATAATAGTCCCATTCAATTCCCGATAAGCATTAGCGCTTTGCGAAATAGAGTTACGCAATACTTCACTGAACGACTGGGTTGTAGTTCTGGCACTGTCCTGGCTGGCGGTAGAGCTGGCATTGGCAAATCCACCCGAAACGCCTAAAACGCCTCCAACGGCTCCTGCTATAAAACCAATACCTAACCCTGCAGAAACCCCGCCTGTGCTGGCGGAGCTTCGTCCCCTCAGCGACTCATTGATACTGCCGCTTAAACTATCAATAATACTTCTATCATTAATAATCGAAGCATTTAATCCTTCGCGTTGTATGAGTTGTTGTTGCTGGGTTCCTTGTAAAGTCCGCTTCAATTCATTTATTACAATTTGCTTTTTCTGCCCTGGTGCAAGTGGCAGGGAGTACAATAAATCACCCAGTGAATAACCGTCCGCTTTCCAAACGGTTTTGTAACGCAGCAGATGACCATGCGCTACCTGTACTGCCTGGCAGAAAGAGAGATTACTATTGGCATCGGGAGCGTCCTGCCAACGAATCGGATTATCCAGATCAACGGGTTGTCGTTCTACTCTTTGCCCATCGGTTAAGGTGAAAGTCACCTTATTTTTATCATAATTGAGTGGATCAGCAGCGTCAAAAGAAACATTCTTTTCAAGGACATAATTGGCGACATCAGGCTCGGAAGTACGGACTATGGCTGAGTACGTCGTTTCGCTCAGAGTACGGTTCGGAGTTGTAAGATTGACACAAGTGCCTGCGGCTAAATCCTGTGAAAATTCATCGGAATTGATAAGGTCTTCCTGATTGGGAAGGCGGGAAGTTCGCGGTTTAGATTTGCCTCCACTATCGCCAGTTATGGTTTTATCTTCTGGTATGCAATTGGCATCTTTAACAAGCAAAAACAAAAAATCACTGGAGATAGTTTGCTTCGCATCGTTATGAGTCGAGTCAGTGTAGACCGGGATATC
>JBLMZM010000018.1:0-3665 GCA_050258815.1 Ignavibacteriales bacterium | reverse complement strand
CGCTTTCAAATTCTGTTTCCATAAAATAGCAGATATTAATTTTCGTAATCTAAAATAGCTATTTTATCCCATATTTTCATGAAGGCTAAACGGACAGCAGGTCCTTCTGCTGCCCCATATTATTATTAATTTAATAAAAGAAATTATTGATTTAATAAAAATGAAACCATCCTGGAATATGCAGATCTGAGAAGATAAAAATTAAAGCCGCTCAAAAAAAGGGGTTTTAAAAGAAAAAAACTGATTTTGATGGCGTTTCCCGGCTTTATAACGCCATTTTATTCCTTAATGCGGAATTTTGCGGATGGGAATTGTAAAGCCGCAATAAATTGAATCTGAGATTTACGCTTGTCATTCTGGCACTAAATGTGGGGCATGGGATCAAATAAGAAAATTCTTTTTTAACACATTAATAATATTATAACCATGAACATTGCCAGATTAAACCTGACGCACTTGCTTTTATTATCTCTCTTTGTTATTAATTTTACAGCAAAGGCGCAAATTACTCCGCAGGAAGCTGCAAAACAGATTAAACGCGGCATCAATATCGGGAACACAATGGAACCTCCCACTGAAGGCGGGTGGAATAACAGTGCCGTAAAGGAGTATTACTTTGATGATTATAAAAGTGCTGGTTTTACCTGCATACGTATTCCCGTCAGGTGGGAAAAGCATACAATGGAAAACGCTCCTTACACAGTGGACCAGGCGTGGCTGGCAAGAGTTGAACAGGTTGTAGACTGGGGGCTGCAGCGCGGACTTTATATAATTATAAACGCACATCATGAGGACTGGCTCAAGCAAAACTACTCTATTAAAAGCTACAGGGACCGCTTCGACAGCATTTGGGCTCAGGTAGCATTCAGGTTTAAGGACAAATCCGATAAATTGTTATTTGAAATTCTTAACGAACCCTTCGGGATGTCTGTCCAGCAGGTCAATGATCTTAATCAGAGAATTATTCCGATAATCCGTAATACAAATCCCACACGTATTATCATTTATTCAGGAAATGATTATACCCCTTCCGGTGCATTAATGGCTGCAGCCATTCCAAAGGATAATTACATCATGGGCTACTTTCACTCCTATGATCCATGGAACTTTGCAGGGCTGGGACAGGGCACCTGGGGCACTGCCTCAGACGTAAACAGCATTAAGGCTATGTTTCAAACCGTTGCTCAATGGTCAGCTAGAAATAACGTTCCTGTAATGATCAGTGAGTTTGGCGCCGTAAAATCCTGCGATTACAACAGCCGCATGTATCATTACTCAACTTATGTCTCGGAAGCCCTGAATAACGGAATAGCTTTTCAGGTCTGGGATGACGGCGGGGATTTCGGGCTCTATAACAGAAGCGGCCGCTCGTGGGATGAAATAAAAGATATTCTTACAAAAACTTATCCACAGGGTCCCACGGCATTGACTGCATCAGTTGTAAACGATACAAATGTAACACTGAAGTGGACAAACCGGACGAGCTCCGGCAGCGGAATAAGAATCGAGAGAAAGACTGATGCCGGCCAGTTTGCCGGAATTGCAGCATTAAGTCCTGATGCCGCTTCATTTAATGACACTGGATTAGAACCCGGGAAAACATATTACTACCGGGTAGTTACCATCTCGAACAGCCCTGCGGATATGTATTCCTATCCTGTTAAAGTCACTATAATTCCCAAAATCAGAAGCTCCTATAAAGGAATCCCCTTTGATGCACCCGGCACAATTGAAGCAGAAGATTACGATATCGGCGGCGAGGGCTTAACCTATCACGACACTGATCCCGCCAATGTTCCAGGCGCCTACAGGCCATCGGAAGGTGTGGATATAGAAGCGCGCCCGGGCGGATATCAGCTTGCTTACGTTGCTGCCGGAGAATGGCTTGAATATACACTGAATGTCAAACAGGCTGGTGTTTATACAATTACGGCTTATACCGCGTCCATGGATGGAGGCGGGAAATTCCGGTTTGAATTCGGGGGTACTGCCACACAGGCTCTGGCCGTACCCAAAACAGGCAGCTGGACAACCCTTGTGCCAGTGAGTATTAAGGCCAATTTAAGCAAAGGGCTGCAGATAATGCGTTTAAGCTTAGTTGCAGTGCCCTCTTTTAATATCGACCGGTTTGTTATAACTTCGGATACGGATGCTTCAGTAAATGAAGAGCAGGCCCAGGTCCCTATGTTTAGCGTTTATCCTAATCCGGCAGGGAATCATTTAAATATCAGGTTTAATTCCACGGTTAATGATGGGACAGTTGAACTTTATAACATTTTAGGAGAATTGGTAAAAAGGGATAAGCTGAATGGCGGCACTACGACATTGCAGTTAAATAACCTGTCAAAGGGAGTCTACTTCCTGAAAGCTGTCATTAATCAGTCAAAGCCATTAACACAAAAGATAATTATTCAATAAGTTAACTTGCCTGCTCTGCGGAATAAAGCCTGACACCGAGAGCTTCCGGGATCATAGCCGGATTTTCTGCCATTTTCAAAATACAAAGCCCTTTGTAAGTCCATTTGCTTCATGGTCATAGATAAGTGGCTTGCTGTTCCTGGCTCAAGTCCTTATACTATACCGATATAAACGAATTAAAATAGTTTAATATACCAACAAGACGATATTTTTTCGTTTTACCCTATTAATTTTATAAGGTCTTCCATATATGGATAATACCGACTCCAGGAGTTGGAAAAATATGCTCGCGAATTATCAGACATCTCATACACTCAAAAGTGTCTGGCAGCTTCTGAATTCCTTTCTCCCCTTTTTCATTACCTGGTATTTTATGTTTCTCTCTGTTGAATACAGCTATTGGCTGACACTGCTTTTGGCAATACCTGAGGCCGGCTTTCTGGTGCGTATTTTTATAATTCAGCACGATTGCGGCCACGGATCTTTTTTCAAATCAAAGAAGGCAAATAATATTGTAGGCCTCTTCTGCAGTTTTTTTACCTGGACACCCTACTTTTACTGGCGGAAAGGCCATGGCATCCATCATGCCAATGCCGGCAATCTTGAGGGCAGAGGCATTGGGGACGTTTATACCATAACAGTCAAAGAATATCTGCAGAAGTCCAAATGGGAAAGGATCAAGTACAGGCTTTACCGCCATCCTTTATTTTTATTTCTTTTTATTCCGGCAATTGTTTTTATTATATGGTACAGGTTTCCGACTTCGAAAAATAAAGCCTTAAAAAAAGTTGAACCGAATGTATACTGGACGGATCTGGTACTTATACTGCTTGTAGGAACAATGATATGGGCGGTCAGCCTGAAAATGTTTCTTCTTATTCAGCTTCCCATAATTTTCATCTCAACATCCATTGGCAACTGGCTGTTTTATGTCCAGCATCAGTTCGAAGAAACATATTGGGCAAACAAAGAGGAATGGAATTATTCAAAAGCAGCCATTCAGGGCAGTTCATATTACAAATTGCCCAAAGTCCTGCAATGGTTTTCCGGAAATATCGGATTCCATCATATCCATCACTTAAACCCCGGGATACCGAATTACCTGCTGGAGAAGTGCTACAGGAAGACTCCCGCGCTGCAGAAAGCTCCGGTATTAACAATCCGCAAAAGCTTCAGGAGTATGATGCTTCACCTCTGGGATGAGGAGCAGAAAAAACTTATCAGCTTCAGGCAATTAAAACACCGGG
>JBLMZM010000017.1:0-3146 GCA_050258815.1 Ignavibacteriales bacterium | reverse complement strand
TGGCTTTTCTCTTCCTTAATATCGCTATTGGCCTCGGTCTGGGAGCAGATCAGCGAACTATTACAATTCTTGGTACCTTCATAGTTCTTTCAATTATTGTACTAAGGAAAAAATTCATACGCAGTCCTAAACTTGATCAAAACTTACACCTGACGATATCAAGCCAGAATCCAGATAAAATACAATTGAACAAGATTGTATCGATTTTGAATAAACATTGTTCAGCAGTGAATTTAAAGCGTTTTGATGAGACAAGCGAGACTCTTGAATCTACTTTTCTGGTAAACTTTGATGATTTTGAGCATATAGAGTCTCTCAAAAATGAACTGAGTTCAATTTCCAAATCAATTAAAATTACTTTCCTTGATCAACAGGGTATATATTAAATAGATCTGAATGGGGTCCAAAGAAAACAGATATAAATGGGATTCAAAAGGTAGGGGACTTAAGATGCAGATTAAGAAGGAGGATGGTCAGAAGATTCGGATAACTTCCAGTGTGCAGAAGTTTTTATCCAGTAAAAAAGTTCACCTTTCAGTTATTTTATTGGTTTTCCTTGTTGGTTGCCTTGGTGGGATGGTCATTTCAGGTTTTTTTGGAACAGCTGATAAACCATCGCCCTTTGTGGGGGATGTAGCTGAAAATGTATTGGCAAAGATCGGTTTAGAGCCTAAAGAAACACAGGTTGCACTGCTGAGTGCTTTACATGAGAATTACAGAATACCAATAAACTATATGAATGGGCTCACATCCAATCCCGAGAAAATAACTATTGACATAAAAAACAATGATTTCCAGAAACTAGCATACAAAAGAGAGGTTGCAATTGCAAACGGTATTCTTGTTTCTTCGGATGAGGATTTCGTTCCTGCAAAAATCCAATACAATAATCAGACTGTCGACGTAAAATTAAGGCTTAAAGGCGATTGGCCAGATCATTGGGGTGGTGATAGGTGGTCATTCCGTGTTAAAGCTAAAGGAAATGACACACTTTTAGGAATGAGACAATTTGTTCTTCAGGATCCAAAAACAAGAAATTACCTTAATGAGTGGCTGTTCCAGAAGGCTCTCCAGAGAGAAGGAACTCTAGGTTTGCGCTGTTATTTCGTTGACGTTTCCATAAACGGAAAACATAAAGGTATCTATGCACTGGAGGAACATTTTGATAGCCTGCTTATTGAGAACAATAATTATCCAGAAGGGCCTATAGTTCGGTTTAACGAAGGCTATCTCTTCTCGGACAGATTACTATTTCGGCAGGCTGGATTCTCGAAAGGGCTAGATCCTGACTATTATAATTCCACTGAGATTAGTGCATATCGAAGTGGAAAAATACTGAGCAATCCTGAATCATTTGAACAATATATAAAGGCAAAAGATCTGCTTGAAGCTTTCAGAGCCGGAGATTTGACCGTTGAGGAAACATTTGATATTGATAAACTTGCTACATATGTTGCTCTTACAGATGTTTTTGGAGGCCAGCATGCTACTTTCTGGCACAACTTCAGGTTTTATTACAATCCAGTAACCTCAAAATTAGAGCCTATCGCATTTGACAGCAATTCTGGATTTAGAATTAATGAACTCACATATGTCTCTGATAAAGCATTCGTAGTTGCATTATTTGAGGATCCTGTCTTCTTTGGGAAATATATTCAAGAACTTGAGAAATATTCCCAAGAATCCTATTTAGACTCCCTGTTCTACGACGTAGGTGACGAACTTCAAGACAATCTTGATATCTTGCATAAAGACCGTCCATATTATTCTTTTTCAAAAGCTGTATTTTATGATAACCAAAGATATATTCGAACTTTGCTTAATCCTTCTAAAGGCGCACAGGTTTATTTCTACAATTCTACGGGAAACAGGAGTATCACGCTTGAGATTGGAAACATGCAGCCAATACCAATCGAAATATCCAATCTAAGCTTCCAGGAGTCAGCGATCCTTGAGCCTGTAGAAAAGGGGAAGATCATTCTGGGAAAAATTCCATCTGATCCGATAAAATATGAAAAAATCGAATTTATGCTGCCTGAAAACTTTAACTGGTCTTTCCAATGTATTCCAGATCTGAAACTGAATTACAGATTCATAGGATATAGCCTTCTGCGCAACGAATCTGTATATATGTGGCCTCATATGTCTAACGGTTTTCCTTCTAGTGATATCATAAGGAAAAATTCAACCGCAAATAATTTTGATTTCCTTTTGTTTGATAACAAAAGTAAAAATATTTATATAATTCCTGGCACTTGGGAAATAAAGGAAGACCTGATCATCCCAAAAGGGTATATGGTCACCTGTTCAGATGATAATGCCACAACGATAGATCTATTAAACAATTCTATGATACTTTCATATTCTCCACTTAAACTATCTGGAAATGAAGATTCTCCGCTTGTAATAACATCTTCGGATTCAACAGGCCAGGGAATCGCTGTCCTGAATGTGGGTGAGGAATCCTACTTAAACAGGGTCATTTTCAGTAATCTCTCCTCACCTTCAAGATCAGGATGGCAGCTGCATGGGGCTCTTACATTTTACGAATCTCCTGTAACAATTGAAAACTGCTACTTCCTCAACAATACAGCAGGGAACTATATACTTGATATTATCAGGTCAAAATTTTCGATCACGAACTCATTATTCCAGGACACTAGTTCGAGTTCTTTAAGAGGGCTTTTTGGAAAAGGGACCATCTCCAGTTCATCCTTTGTTAATTCAGGGAATTCCGCCCTGGATTTCTCAGATGCCGTAATCGATATCTCAGAATGCCTTGTTAATGGCGCAGGAAATGCAGGTTTAAGCGCAGGGGAATCCAGCTTCATAAGCGTTAAAGAAGCAGAGTTCAAGAATTGCAGTATAGCTACAGTCAGCAAAGACCTGTCCACAGTAAAAATAGATGATGCAAAAATCTCTTCATGTAATGTTGGTTTTCTTGCCTGCCAGCAGAAACCAGAATTCGGCCCTGGAAGGATAGAAGCCTCTTCTTCTAAACTGGACAACATAATTATTCCATACGTAATTGAGGCTGGTTCGAGTCTATCCAATGATGGAAGTGAAATCACCGGGAATCACAAAAAAGTTTATGAAAAAATATATGGCAAATCAGGCACTCCTGATTTTTCTTATTTTTTGGAGGT
>JBLMZM010000016.1:0-4179 GCA_050258815.1 Ignavibacteriales bacterium | reverse complement strand
GACAGGGGAAACTGCAGTGAGATCATTTCGAGGGAGTCGTACATGCACAGCCCCTGCCTGCGGTAAGTATTGTACAGCTGCCTGATTCTGTAGTTTCTGACGGCCAGCTGGTCTATCATGCAATTCTCCGCCAGCTTAATGAATGTGGCGTCGTCGAGGATTTCGGGGATGGGATTTTTCATGGCGCTTTGCCTTAATATTTGTTGGAATTTTATGCTGGGGTGATTACGATTTTCCGGATATGGGGGCGGCCAGGAACCATTCCCTGACCGCACTTCCAAGGATAAATATCCCCAATTAAATCCCTGCCGGGATTTATATAAAATCATACAAATAAACTAATTAGGGGAATCATTTAAAGTAATTCCCTGGCGTAGTTTTTCAATATCCTCCCTGAGGGAAAAGCCGGTTTCGCTCCACGGTATGAATTCTTTCTGACACTGCATGTACAGCTGCCCGGCCGCCTTCTGCTTCTCGCGCTGGCGCAGGAGTTCCATTTTCATGGACCTTATTATACCCAGCACGTAGGGTGTATTGCGCTTGGGAAGCTCAACTATGGCCGCCTTATAAAATGCATCCTGCACTATTTTAAGGTTTTCGTCCCTGGTAAAACGTTCATCCTGGCAGACCTGTTTTCTGATTGCCCTGCGCTCAAATCTGTTGGATTTGTATCCCAGGCACGTTTTAAACAGGCTCTTGATGAAAATCTCAAGTTCCACCGGAGATGCATTGCCGGGCGGAAGCGGGGGAGTATCCGTGTCTTTTACCGGGCTCTCTTTCTTTAAAACCTCTTCTTCCTCAATTATTTCCGGACGGGTATTCTTTAAATAAGGAGTATTTCTATGAATGGTGCCGTTATCCGGCACACACTGAGTGCCCTCAACCGGGACAGTATCTGTTGGGGAACCCTGGTGGTTTTTATGCTCAGGGGACACGCTTTTTTCAGCAGGCGGTTCTTTAATTCCATCAGGCTCCTGCAGCCAGGCACTGAAATTCTTATTGATACCCAGTGCTCTAGCAGTGTGAAAGGTGGGCGGGGTGGTGACTCTTAGAACGTTCTTTTCGATCAGGCGCCTTACGTATTCTCCGGTGTGTGATTTATTAGCTCCGAGAAACTTAGCCAGGCTGGAGATTGAAACCGAAACCGCCGGTCTCTGATATCCTAGTGTCAGCCGCATTATGGCGAAAATTACTTCCTTCTGGCCGCCGGGGCATTTATACCTGAGGACGGCTTCAAACAGGTCGTTCGGAATGGCCGTAAATCCCATAATTATAATGCCTTAAATAGTTCTACATAAAGTTAATTATAGAGAACGGAATAACCGCTGTAAGGCATTTGTTATGCTGGTATCCTTAAATGTTTGGGGATTATAGTACTGTTTGCGGGATAAAGTTCCGGGGCCGTTATTGAGATCGTCATTTTTTCAGTCTCCCAAAGAATTGACAAAAGTAAAGCAAAACTGTATTTTACATGAGTCCTACTTGTACTCCGTCATAAATTAATGATTACTTAACGCAATGTCAAGCATCCGTAAAATAAAATGTTTAATGGAGAAAAATTAATGAAGAAGAAAGACGTTCCCATGGTATTGCGCAGGAAGGGTATCACGAAGGTATTTCTGGCAGAGCAGCTTCAGATGACCAGGCAGGGGCTGGAGTACCATCTTAACGGGGATGGGGAGGTGAAGGAGTTCATAGTCAAAAAGATAATGGAACTGGCCGGCAGCAATGGCGGCTGGGGAGACGAGGAAAATGCAATGCTGGCTGACGGGTATTTTTTCCCTTTGATAGATGCCTTAAGGATTAAACCGGGGAACCTTGAGGAGCTTATGCACAGCGGAAACAAGCCGCAGTTTTTCCAGTATCACAGGAACGAAAACTGTTTTGCGGTTACTATGCACGGCAATTCCATGGAATATGAGGGGAAAAGGAGTATTTCCGAGGGGGATATGCTGCTGATTGACATGAACCTGCAGGTTATGAGCGGGGATATAGTTTTTGCAGTAATGAAAAACGGGAGGAAATTCATAAGATTATACATTGAAAATGCCAACGGGGAGATAACATTAAAGCCGCAGAATCACAGTTTTACCGGGCACACGGTGAAAAAGGACGAATTTGAGTATCTTTTCAGGGTATGCAAGGCCCGCGGCCGGGACCGGGAGATGTAGGAGCAGGTTAAGATATGGTCCTCCCGGGAGGACCATATCACGTAATTGTATGGCATTCACTCCAAAAAAGGCAGGTACAGCACATGATTATACCCTGCCTGAACCACTTATTATTTAAGCAAAATCATCTTATTTGTCTGCACGAAGCTGCCGGCTTTGAAGCGGTAGAAGTATATGCCGCTGGAAACCGGGGCTCCCTTATCGTTTTTACCATTCCAGGTCACAGTATACGTGCCCGGATTCTGTGCATTATTCACCAGTTCCGCCACCTGGCGGCCGGCTGCATCATATACAATTATCTCCACATCCGTGGATGCCGGCAGGGAGTATTTGATTGTGGTTGACGGGTTAAAGGGATTGGGATAGTTCTGCATCAGGGCGAATTTATCCGGCACCTTCGGATCTATTTCCACATCAGTCGTCGTGGATTTGATCGTTGCGCGGATAAATACTGTATAATTATCGCTGCCCGTCAGGTTATACCACGTTCCCGAAGCCGGGTTATACTCATATGTCCTTTCGTTGCCCGGAGGATTATCTGCTCCTACCAGAGGCTGGTTAGTTCCGTCGTACAGCATTCCCACGTAAAAGTTATTTTTTACAGTTACTCCGCTTATAGTAAAGCTCTGCCATCCAACGCCCGCAGGAGTATATGAATAGGGATTGATCAGCTTTGAGCCGGGCAGGCCGCCCGTTCCGTTGTCGTCATACATGACCAGCGAAAAGTGCCCGTTGCCGTTTTTATTTGCGTCGCCGTGCAGCAGTATCCTGATGCTCTGTATTTCGCTGTCTGAGGTGGGCGGGGTAAATTTCACGGCAAGCTGGAAGTTCGCGTCCTTTTCGTACAATCCGGTGGATGCATCCCCATCGTCATAAAGAAGTTCGGTTATATTGCCAGGTTCGGAGGGGTTCACGCCCACTGCGTCGAAAGCATTTACCACAGTCTTATATTCTTCCGACTCCTTGCCGTACAGGTCGTTTGCTGAATTCAGGCAGGCTTCTCTTAAGTCAGTAAACTGTGCATTTTTAGTAAGGTAAGTGGTAAGTGACCGGTACCATATGCGTCCGGCTTTCCAGTGTCCGATAACGGAAGCCACGTTATAGAAGGCCTTATTAGGTATGCCGCTGTTCATATGAACGCCGCCGTGGTCGTGCTTTTCATTATTTTCCATCACCCGGTACTCGCTCATATGGGCAGGCTGCCAGCCGCTGGACAAATCATCGGCTATACCCCCATTGTGCGGATCCTGCATATTTCTAAGCGCGTCGCCCGGGGTTGCCGGTGTGTAGATGTCCTCACCGATCTGCCAGTTTGTACTGTCGAGCAGGGAGGCAAAAACGTCAGAAATGGACTCATTTATTGCTCCCGGCTGGAGCTCGTACACGAGTCCCGCCGTACGTTCCGTAACCCCGTGAGTAATTTCGTGGGCAATTACATCGAGTCCTCCCGCCAGGTTAGAGAACAGCACTCCGTCGCCGTCGCCATAGGACATAAACTCACCGTTCCAGAAGGCGTTGTTATAATTCATTTTATAGTGGAGTACGTTTTTGATGGTGTTGCCGTTATTATCGAAGCTGTTTCTGCCGAAGTGTGTGCTGTAAAATTCATATACCATCTTTGAAAACACCTGCGCATCCACTGCTGCCCTTAATCTCTCATTATCATTAAAATTCCCGTCCCCGTTGGGATCCGACACCAATTCAATCTTCAGGTAGCCATCCTCTGTTGTGTCATTCAGGGCGTCGTATGTGGATATTACGCCTTTCAGACCGGAGATGGGCGACAGGTACATCGGGAGAGTTGCATCGAGCAGGTAATTTTTATTGTTCCATATAAATGTTTCAACATTTCTGACTTCGCCATGGAGACCTATGCCCGTACCGTGGGCGGGACCGTCGTACCTGATCCCGTCATCTGTTTTGAGCACTTTGCCGGTGGAGGCATCTACAATCAGAGTCATATTCGGGTAAGCCCCGGAGGGGAGTTTAACCTCATAGGCCAGCAGGG
>JBLMZM010000015.1:0-16825 GCA_050258815.1 Ignavibacteriales bacterium | reverse complement strand
AAGCTGAGGTTTTCATCTATTTAAACATAATGCCTACAAAACAGCTATGATTATTTATAGATTATGTCAATTTGTTCAATTGCGATTATTTATCGATTGTAGTACCCGTATTGATCGTGGCGTTTTAATCGATTGTGGTGTGTTGATCAATTATGGTATCTATTTGATTGGGTTATTTAATATTTTTATTCATGACCGGACATATTTCGTGGAATATTGGACATGTGTACCCATAACCATTGTTCGATAAATTAAATTGTTTTGTAGGGGCGCGCGGCGCACGCCCGTCGTCCGCCGCGGCGGACGGGCACACACATGAACGTGAACAATTTAATTAAATTGGTTAAGGTATTTTTGATTGGTAACCGGTACATATTCATGGGATTTGGGGTGTATACACGTTAATTTGTGTTACCCACCCGTCACCCCGGCAAAACGATAAAATCTCCTGCCCTCTGTCTTCTCTTCACCTTTATCTCTGCCTTTACCTCTTCCTCTTCCCGGTTTTTTATCCATTGATATTTTTGCTTCATATTCTATATTTAATTCTGATAACTTTAATAAGGCTCTGAAAAGCAATAACAAGGAGGAGATCGGATATGGGAAAAACGACAGACAAGCCGCAGGGAGTTCCTGCACAGAAGCAGCACACTGAACCGGGCCATGAACATAAAATGACCCCCGAACCCGAAGTGATCCGCAAGGGTTACAAAGGCAGCGACAAACTGAAGGATAAAGTAGCCATAATAACCGGCGGGGATTCCGGAATAGGCAGGGCGATAGCTGTGCATTTTGCGCGCGAGGGCGCTGAAGTTGCGATTGTTTATTTAAGTGAGCACAAGGATGCACAGGAAACCAGAAAGCTCGTGGAAAAGGAAGGCAAGGAATGCCTGCTTATAGCGGGAGACCTGGGTGATGAAAACTTCTGCAGGGATGTGGTCAAAAAGGTTATTGAGGAATTTGGCAAGGTAAACGTTCTTGTCAATAATGCCGCCGAACAGCATCCGCAGCAGGACCTGCAGGATATAGATTCAGAACAGCTGGAGAAGACATTCAGGACGAATATATTCTCAATGTTTTATCTCACAAAACAGGCCTTGAAACACATGAATTCCGGGGATTGCATCATAAATACCACAAGCGTAACGGCATACAAGGGCAACAAACAGCTGCTGGATTACTCTTCAACAAAAGGAGCAATCACCTCCTTTACGCGTTCACTCAGTCAGAATCTCGCACCCAAAGGCATCAGGGTAAATGCGGTAGCTCCGGGACCCATATGGACCCCGCTGATTCCTTCAACCTTCGATCCGGAACACGTAAAGAACTTCGGGAAAAATACACCCATAGGCAGGCCCGGCCAGCCCAGCGAGGTCGCTCCGGCTTATGTATTCCTGGCCTGTGAGGATGCGTCGTATATAACGGGACAAATAATCCACCCGAACGGAGGGGATATTGTCAACTCGTGACCAACCTTTAACAATAGCCCGCAGCACAGAGCCCCTCTTCAAATTTCCCCGGTCAAAGGTGTATGACTCCGTGCTGCGGGCTCATTCAAGCACTCAAAAGTCATCTATTTCTCAATTATTCTCAAGAATGCCGGCAGTACTATCAAAAGCAGGGGCAGTGCTATAACCAATCCCCCGATAATAGCAATAGCCAGCGGCTGATGCATCTGGGCTCCAGTTCCAATACCCAGAGCAAGTGGGAATAATGCAACGATAGCACCAAGCGCAGTCATTAGCTTAGGCCTCAATCTTGTTGAAATAGCATACATAATTGATTCATCCCGTCCGTTTTTCTCCCTTTCAGCTTTGTATTGCAGGTAAGTAAAAACTGAATTTTCTCCAATTATTCCTACTATCATAATCATACCGGTATAGCTGCCAACATTCAGCGGAGTACCTGTAAGGAATAATGCCAGCATACTTCCAGCTGTTCCGAGTACAGCTAATACTATAATGAGGATTGAAACCCTGATATTCCTGAACAAAAACAAAATGACTACAAATACAAGAAAACATGATGTAATGAGTATCATCAACAGTTCATTAAATGCCTTCTGCTGCTCGGAATATGCTCCGCCATATTCAATGTTATACCCTGCCGGAAGAACAGCAAAAGAAGACAATTTCTTTTGTATTTCTTTTAATGTGCTGCCAAGGTCACGGTTATTTAATCTGCCAGTAACTGCAATCAGGGGCTTAAGGTTTTCACGTTCAATTTCAGCAACACCTTTAAGCAATGTTACTTTTGCAAATTCACTCAGAGGTTTGGATTCTCCATTGGGCAAAAATACCGGACTCCTGTTCATATCATTTATTGATAAGGGTATTCCACCTGATTCCATTATTCTGATATCTGTGAGTTTATTATTTTCCAGAATATTACCCGCAATATTGCCTTCAATTTTGTTCTGAATTTCAAACTGCAGATCCGTGGGCGACATATTGAACTGTGCAAGCTTTGTGGTATTCGGCTCAACTATCATTTCAGGACCGGCTATTACGATGCCGTTAAAAACGTCTGCTGTTCCGCTTACACTTTCTACAGTCTTTGCCACGCCTGGTGCTATTTTCCTGAGCTCATACGGATTATCACCGAATATTTTCACTTCAATGGGCTGGGTTGATGCCATTAAATCGCCCAGCATGTCGCCTATTACCTGTCCAAAATCCACTTTCAGCGAAGGCAGTGTGGATTCAATCTTTACTCTTATATCATCAGCTACTTCCATCGTGGTCTTCTTCCGGTCCTTTTTCAGCTGAATAAGATAATCTCCTCGGCTGGGCTCAGTAATGAAAAAACCCATCTGCGTCCCCAGCCTTCTGGAATAGCTCTCTATATCGGGCTCCTCTTTCAGAATTGCATCTACTTTCCGGAGCATTTTATCGGATTCCTCCAATGATGTTCCGGGAGGACTGTCGAAATCCAGCACGAGGGATCCTTCATCCATATCAGGCAGAAATCCGCTGGGAAGTCTGGGCAAAATAATAAGGGTTATTACGACCAATAGAATTACAAAGGAGCCCGCAATCCAGGGCTTCTTTATGAAGAAATCCACCCAGCGCCTCTGTTTTACCTCCTTACTCCTTACTATTACATTATGCCTATCCTTCGAAAACAATATATATATTACCGGCAGCCCTATCCATGTGACGAAAAAAGAACATACAAGTGTAATTATCATTGTATCTGTCATTACCCTGAAATAAGCTCCGGCTACCCCGCTCATTAGGACAAATGGGAGGAAAATTACTATTGTCGATAGCGACGAACCAACCATAGCCGGCAGCAGATAGTGGATTGCCGTGTTAACCAGCTTAAAACTGCTCTCAGATGGATATTCCTCATGAGTGCGGTGAATCTGCTCAACTACCACAATGGCATCGTCAATTATCAGTCCAATTGCTGCAGCAATTGCACCAATTGTCATAATATTAAACGTATAGCCAGCAGTATATAATACAATCACCGTAAGTGAAAGAGTAATTGGGATTGTAATAAGCACCACTGTGCTTGCTTTAAGTGAACGAAGGAAGAAAACCGTGACGATGATTGCAAGAAACAGTCCAATCCAGAGGACATCCCTGAGGCTTCGGATTGAATCATTTACAAAATCTGCCTGGTTGTAATATGGCTTCAGTTCCACCCCCTTCGGCAAAAGCTTGTTCAAAACTTTCACTTTGTTTTGAACTTCAGCTGCCAGGTTAATCAGATTTGCCTCCGGCTGCTTTAGGACTGCAATGAGCGGGACGTCATTTCCATTGGCATTTATCTTTACGTATTCCTTTTTTTCCCCAATCTCAACGTCAGCAATATCTTTTATCTGAATGGCACGCAGGGCAGAATTTTTTATAATAAGATTCTCCAGGTCATCCTTTGTTTTAATGGCTGTATTTGTAACGCTGAGATACAGCCTGTTGTAATCAGATATATACCCGTTGGATGTAATAAAGTTGCTCTGCTGAAGGGCAGATGCAATGGCTTGTGGTGTAATCCCCAGGTTGCCCATCTTAACCGGATCAAGCATGACGTGATATTCTTTTGTCCTTCCGCCGATCACGGCTATTTCTGAGACCCCATCAATTCTGGACAGGAACGGCTTTATAGTATATTCAGCTATTTGCCTGAGTTCGATCTGTGATTTGCCGGCACCCTCGAGCGAGTATCCCATTACAGGAAGAATTGAAGGGTTCATCTTTTCAACCGTAATACTGATTCCCTGCGGCAGAGCCTGCCTGATTGAATTTATCCGGGCCTCAATTCTCTGCTTGCCCAGATCAATATCAGAATTCCATTCCAGGAACGCCGATATCTCACAGCTGCCGCGGCTGGTTGTACTTCTTAGCAGCTTGAGATTCTGAACTTTTTTAATCGAATTTTCCAGGGGAACGGTAACAGTTACCATCATTTTATCAACGGGAACCTGCCCTGCATCAACAATTATTTTTATTTTGGGGAATGTTATATCAGGGAATAAGCTGGTCTGGATATTTATGAGTGAAAAAACACCGCCAAGTAAAATAAAAAGCAGTATTGCTGCAATGGGACCTTTATACTCTACATAAAACTGTTTCATATTATTCCGTTATTCCGTCTCATAGCCTTTCTCAAATCTTAAAAGATGCTACCAGAATTAAGGATAAGACATATTGTTGAATTCTTTTAGTGTTTTCCAGCGATTATTATTTTTGTCGTATCAGGTAAACCGTATACTCCGTCGGCAATGAACCGGTCGCTAAGGTTAAATGCCGGCTGAATTATCTGCACGAGACTGTCTGTTTCGATTCCTTTTTTCACAACGACCCTGACGGCCAGTGTATCATTCAGGACTTTCATAGTCCAGAATTCCGTCTGTGTCTCATCTGATACAATTGAAGACCTGGGCAGTGCAAATGCATTGTCAGAATTCTTTATGGGCATTTTTACTATCAGGTTCAGGTTTGCCGGAACATCTACAAGTGGAACGGGTTCAAGTATGAATGTCTGCGTCTGGTTAACAGGATCGATTGATGGAATCTTTTTTATTACCCTGGCATGGTAAATCCTTCCATCAGGCAGCTGGAAATCGTACAATGCTGAATTACTTATTAATGCAGCATACCGGAAAGGTACATTCAGCATTATCTTCAGTGACCTGGGTTCAACTATAACGGCAAGTTTATCACCTTCGGACACATAATTGCCTGCCTGAAAATCAAGTTCTGTCAGAATTCCGTCAGTGCGCGAATAAACTTTTACGAGTCCGGAGAACTCACCGTTACCGAAATTTATATTTACGGTATCGCCGGCGCTGGATTCCTTTGTCCTCATGAGAAAAAGAAGGTCCCCCTTACTGATATGATCGCCGGGATTCTTATAGCCCTTTACAATGAAACCCGCAAATGTCGCGCGGACGATCTCCTGATTTTGGAAACTCGTTGTTGCATTCAGATTTATGGTTTCAGTCATTTTCGTTCTTACAGGACTGGTAAGCCTTACCTCTATTCCCTTTGATGCTGACGGGACTTCCCCCTCAGGGTCTTTCTTTGCGCATGAATTAAAAATAACGGCGGATAGCAGAAAAAGAACAGTTATATTTCTCCGGGCATGTTTCATTTTACCAGTTCCAATAATTAAATTGATTGATCATTTGCTGATAGCCGGCATTAGTTTGTATTTCGGTTTTCTTCAGGTCCAGGTAATTTCTGAGGATTGTTATAAATTCAATCATAGTCAGCTGCCCGTTTATCAATTCCGAGCGAGAGATCCTTAGTATCTGTTCATAGTCCTTCAGCTGCTGGCTTATGGCTTTCATATTTCTAAGGTATACATCAATCTGTGAAGCTGTTTCTATTTTCTTGTTCCGAATTGTGATCCTCTGATTTTCTTTTTGAACTCCTATTGTTCTGGATGAAATTTCAGACTGCTGGCGGGTTATGCTCTTTTGGTTGCCATCAAAAACAGGGAGTGTAAAATTAATGCCTGCGCTCATACCGAATTTCCTCCCTATGCCATTAAGCTCAACAGCATTCAGACCGGCGTTGGCAAATATGCTGAACTGCGGCAGGTATTTCGTTTCCATAAGATTCTGCTGGGTTATAACCAGCAGGCTGTCTAGTGAATACTGCCTCAGGAAATTTGATTCATTTACTTCTGCGGACCTGGTCAGTTCAACCGGCACGAGATTTACTGAAGCAGTATCGAAAATTCCGCAGGCAGAATTCAGTTCATAAAGCCCAGTTTTATATACACTTAATGCCTGCTCAGAGGATATCTGCTGGCTTGCCAGTTCCACTTTCAATAGCAGGTAATCCGTTTGCCTGGACAACCCTTTAAGCATCAGCTGCTGTGTCAGATTCAACTGCAGGGAAAGTGTATCCACCAGTGCCTTTGATAATTTATAAAGCTCCTGAGCCTGAAAAGTTAGCAGATACTGATCCGTTATATCTCTTTCCAGCGTATGTTTTGCGGTCTCAATGGAGTTTTCACTATTCCTGATCTGAAGGCCGGTCTGTGTATCATACGCGTTGATAACCCCGCTGTTAAATATATTTTTGGAAATATTTATCTGGGCTGAATAAAGTCCCCCGTTTGTAATTGATGGATCATAACCTATAGCCAGTGAATCAGGACTTGTTGTAACTAATTGCCTGTTATTGAAATATGGTGCAAAAAGATAATTTGCAGTAAGCGAAATCTGCGGCAGGCTGAACTGAGCATTAGTCAGTGACCTGTCCAGGTTTCTGCTGTGAATGTTATTCATGCTTTCCATCAATGCGGGGTTTTTCCGGAGAGCTTCTGCCATATAGTACTTCAGGCCGTTCTGAGCCGGTAACCGGTTATTTATCAGCAGCATTAAAATTATGGTAAGTAACCTGATGAATTGTTTTCCCTGATGTGGTTTTATTATCATCCTGTGTATTCCCGGTCGTTTTACAGCCCGTCATATATTCAGTTAATATAATACAAAAAATTTCTATCTGCTTACCCGGAGTTATTTGCCGGTATTCTAATAATTATTCCTGAAATCCTCCCCGTCAGAAGAGGATTCCAGGAATTTCACTTTACAATTAATCCTTATCGTCTTCTTCCTCTTTTTCCTTACCGGTTCCCTTATTTTCTTTTTTAATTAAACTGCCATCCTTATCAAACACAACTTCAGTTGATTTTTTATTGACTTTAACTATCAGTTCATAATTCTCTTTTCCATCCCTGGTAACTCTTTCAGCAGTTATGATTTTTCCATTTGGAAATTCTTTCTTTACCGACTGCTTTACAGCATCCGGCAGATCACTGTTTGGAATCTTTTCTTCTATTTCAGCGACTTTGCCATCGGGGAGATAAAGCAGGTCCCTTTTAACCTTACCATCAATACTTTCTATCTCATAGAAAGTTTTTCCTTCTTCATTTTCTTTGCCTGTACCCTTAATGACCGCGTTTGGATATGCTTTTTTAAATGCATCCAGAACAACAGAAGGAACGTTTTTGGTAACATCTTTTTTCTTTGTCTGGGCATAGGTGCTTAGTGATAAAATTACAGCCAGTACAACTGCAATTAGAGCTATTTTAGGAGCGAAATTGAGGTTTTTCATTTTTCACCTGAATATTAGTTGATAAAATTATGTTAACTTTGACAACCCAACATAAAAAGCAAAAATGAAAATAAGATGAAAATAGAAAAGTCTGATGAATATTTGGCTCAGGAACCCGGATTTATACCGGCAATTGTACAGTAAATCTTGTCCCCATTTTCTCATCGCTTTCAACCGAAACTGAACCTTTATGCATTTCTATAAACTCTTTTGCTATGGTAAGTCCCAGACCATTGCCTTTGATTTTTGACTGGACATCATTTGAACGGTAGAACCTGTCAAAAATAATATTTAACTCTGAAGGCCGGATAATAACCCCGAAATTATGCACAATAATATTTATTTTATCATTAACCTGCTTCATTTCCAGTCTTATTACTGAATCCCGGGATGAATATTTAATCGCATTATCAATCAGGTTTATAAAAACGCTCTTTAATTTATCCTTATCTGCATTTATCTGCACAGGATCACTTATATGAAGCTCCAGAGATATATCCTTTTCATCTGCAGCTTTTTTCATAAACTTTGCACTTTCAATTAAAATCTCCTCAACACGGACCCGCTCAGCGATTAAGGTAAGCTGGGATGAGTCGAGTTTTGCCAGCGTCAGAAGTGATGTAGTTAATTTCGAAAGGCTTTCAATTTCGGAAAGAGCCGTTTTAATGCTCTCTTTATTTGAATTGTCTTTGAGCTCCTTTTCCAGCAGCTCCAGTTCAGTTTGAATAATAGTAAGCGGAGTCCTGATTTCATGCGAAGCATCTGCAATAAATTGCCGCTGGCTCCTGAAGGAGTTATCTAACCTGCTTATCATTTCATTCAAAGTGCTTCCAAGATAATAAATTTCATCCCTTGCCCGTGGCAATTCCAACCTTTTATCCAGGCTGTTAGCAGATATCTCCATTGCAGTCTGCGACATTATCATTACAGGTTTAAATGCCGCCTTCGAAATTAAATAGGCTGTAAACCCGGTAAACAGCAAGGCAAGAGGTATAATAATCGCCATTATTATTAAAAGCCATCTTAATGAATTGTCCGTATCTTTCATTGAGGACATAATCTGCAGGGCAAATGATATCCTGCCGTTGCATTCCACACCGCTCCAATATGAACGGTAGTTAACCCCATCCGGCGTTTTCATCGTTTCTGTTACATCAATATTTTTTATTGCGCTCATCCATTTAGCATTATCGCCTGTGAGAGAATCCGAAATTATTTTTTCACCATTCCGAGCATACAAGGCCAGCCTTACATCCTGCAGTCCATCAGCTTTTACTGCTCTTATTTCGTCTGTTTTAATGGATTTTTCATCTGATACCTGTTCTTCTATCTCAGACTGAAGCACGGCTGAATAACTTTTTAAGCTGCTGTCAATTCTTTCAATCTCTTTTTGTTTAATACTATGATATATTATGGAAGCAAAAATAATGAGCACAATCCCAAAAACCAGCGTATAGGCAAATATGAGCTTTTGTTTTATAGTCAGTGTCATTTTGATTTCTCCGAAAATATATATCCTGCACCCCTGATTGTATGAATTAGCTGGGATGCAAAACCGTTATCAATCTTTTGCCGCAGGAATTTAACATATGACTCGATTATATTGCTTTTAGGATCGAAATTCATGTCCCATAGGTGTTCCGAAATCATTTCTCTTGAAAGTATCCGGTCCGAGTTTAGCAGAAATAGCTCGAGCAGAGAATATTCCTTTGCTGTAAGGGTTATTTCTTTGCCTTCGCGTGCAGCTCTGTGAGTATTCTGATCTAAAGTAATTCCATACTTTTCAATTATTGTGCTTCTGACCTTGCTGTTTCTTCTTATAAGAGAACGTATTCTGGCCAGCAGCTCCCCGAAATGAAAGGGTTTTGATAGATAATCATCGGCTCCATTATCCAGACCTCTGATTTTATCCGAAACGTCATCGAGGGCAGTCAGCATTAAAATAGGAGTAATGATTTTATCTTTCCTGAGATTCTGGCAGGTTATGAACCCATCCTGTCCCGGCAGTCTTACATCAAGTATTATCGCATCATATTCATTAATTTTTGCCATTTCCTCTCCCTGAATGCCATCGCAGGCCTGATCCACGGCAAAACTCTCCTGCCTGAGTCCCTTTGAAAGAGCTGAAGATATTTTAATGTCATCTTCAATAACCAGAATTCTCATACACATACCTGAGATTATAAGCTTTATTTTTTTACGTCCGGAAAAATTATGTAATTTGTTCTGGTTATGCAACAGGTTACACGTTGATCTGATGTGCAAAACGCTTTTTACAAGGGAGCCAATCGTCAAATAATTGATTAAAGCACTCATAAACTTTATAAAATTCATTTTCACACTTTTTGTTTTTTAATTTATAATTTTTAGTTATACTTTTGATACTCCAATTATTTCAGGGTAATAACCAGATGGATACTGCATTAATCACCGGTGCCTCGGGCGGAATAGGATTTGAACTTGCCGGGGTCATGGCCAGGGAGGGATACAACCTCGTGCTCGCCGCAAGAAATGAAAAAGAGCTCATGCGCCTGAAGAATGAGCTTGAAAGCAGGTACGGCGTGAGTGTCAGAATTTTTGCAAAAGACCTTTCTGTTATTGACCCGGTCTATGAGATTTTCAATGCCCTGAAATCAGAAGGTATAATAATCGACGTACTCGTAAACAATGCCGGATTCGGTGATTACGGACCATTTATAAAATCGGACCCGGATACGGATCTCAGGATGATCGGACTGAATGTTACTACGCTTGTGCTTCTGACGCGCCTGTTTGCTGAAGACATGGCAAAGCGCAGGCATGGCAGGATACTTAACGTCGCTTCTACCGCGGCTTTTCAGCCGGGACCCCTGATGGCAGTTTACTACGCTTCAAAGGCCTTTGTGCTGTCATTTTCAGAAGCAATTGCTAATGAGCTGAAAGATAAAAATGTTACGGTTACGGCGCTTTGCCCGGGTCCCACGGTTTCCGGTTTTCAGAAGGCAGCTCATCTGGAGGGAACACGGCTGTTCAAAGAAAGAAAGCTTCCGGACTCGAAAGAGGTGGCTGAATTCGGCTACAACGCAATGATGAAGGGGAAAACTGTGGCCATACACGGAATATTAAATTCTTTTGTTGCAAATGTGGTCCGTTTCTTCCCCAGAAATCTGGTTACATCGGCTACAAGATCTATTCAGGAAAAGACTAAGAAGGAAGTTTAGATGTCAGGTAATGTTAAAGTCCGTTTACTTATTGCCCTGCTGGTGTTATCTGAAATTTTTTACCTTCTGCTCTTCCCGGCTATAGGTTATCCAATTATACGCTATACTTCGGTTGCTGTGGTAAACTCACTGCTGTTCATTTTAATGGTATTTTTGATCAGAGGGACTGCCGCCACCTCAAAGCTGGCCTATACGCTGATTGCCGTTGGAATATTATTCCGCATAACAGTACTGTTTTTCCCGCCCACTGCCTCAGACGATATCAACAGGTATATCTGGGATGGGAAGGTGCAATCCGCCGGAATTAACCCCTACAGGTACGCACCCAATGATTCAGCCCTGGCGGGCCTGCATTCCCAACTGCTGCCCGGGAGTGTGAACTTCCCTGAGATGAAGTCTATTTATCCGCCCTATGCGCAGCTTATATTTTTTACTTCATACAACCTTTTCGGAGAAAGCTACACTGGATTTAAGATCTTTCTTCTGGTATTTGAAATATTAACTATGATACTGCTCCTCATGCTGCTGAGGCGCCTGAAACTGCCGGAGACCTACTGCGGCATATATGCATTATGCCCCCTGCCCATAATGCAATTCTTAATAGACGGACACGTTGACGGGCTGGGGATTCCTATACTGGTTCTTACACTGCTGCTGTTCTTCCAGCGCAAAAAAATACCGTTTTATGTTGCCCTGGGATTATCAATATCAACAAAACTGATCTCGGGGATGATACTTCCCTTTACGGCAAATGAGCTTGAAAAGAAAAACCTTAGGAAGATACTGGCAGGAATGATACCGCTCGTGGTTTTTGCAGTGACCTACGTCCCATTTTTCACTAAGGGGGTATTCCCTTTTGAATCGCTCATGACCTTTACCGCAAACTGGACGTTCAACGGTTCAGCATTCACGGCATTTTATAATATTATCGGGGATAACCAGAAAGCCCGGCTATTATCAGCACTTCTGTTCCTGGCATATGGAAGTTACCTGTTCTTCAGCAGGAAGGAGATAACAGTAAAAATATACTCCATCTTTCTGGCATTCTTCCTGCTCTCACCGACCGTGCATCCATGGTATCTGGCCTGGCTTGCAGTACTGCTGCCGATGAATTTCAGGTGGAGCGGACTCGCATTTATAGCCTCAGCCAGCCTTGCAAATTACGTGGTGATTGATTATAAACTGAAAGGCATCTGGCAGATGCCTGGCTTTATTATGCTGATTGAATATCTGCCTGTTTATATTCTTCTGATATGGGAAAATATCAGAGACTCTCGGTTTCTTTCATTGAAACGGGCTCATGATAGCCATTAACTACCTTGAATCCCTCATCGATCATATCCTCTCCCTGGTTATCACCGGAAGTATCATTGCCTGATTCTAAGGAATCAGGTTTACGGAGCTTAACTACCTGGATTACAATAAAAGTCAATATTACAAAAGCAACGATCAATATTATTTCAAGATTCATCAGATACTTCCTTCAGAAAAATAAGATACACCGACTTTTTTAATTTTAAACCGAACATATTAAATATAATCTGCATTGTCAAGGCAATGTGATCCAAAATACAATCCTGTAAGTTTACTTTTCCTTTACATTTACAACTATTTTTGTAGGATATTCGCGTGAATGATAGATCCTCTGCACCGCCTTCCGGAAATCGCTTTCCCCGGCATTATATATATCCACAAATTTCTGCGGATTCCTGTCCGCGAGCGGGAACCAGGTGCTTTGTATCTGTACCATGATCCTGTGCCCTTTCAGGAAAGTGTGATTTATGTCCTGCAGCTCAAACGGCACTCTGGTTACTTTCCCCGGTTTAAGCGGTTCCGGTTTTGAGAAGCTGTTTCTATACCTTGCACGCATGATCTCTCCGCGCACCATCATTTCATAACCGCCCATCCTCACATTACATGGATTTGGTATATTATCCGGGGCGTCATCGGGATAAACGTCTATCACCTTTACAATATAGTCGGCGTCGGTACCGGTGGTTGAGACGTACAATTCTGCGCTCATGGGTCCCGCAATTGTCACGTCACCGGTTAACACGTCAGTCTGATACGTAAGCACATCCGTTCTTCTTTCAGCAAACCTCTGGTCTTCCACCATGTATTCTTTTGTCATGCGGTTTACTATATCCTGAGTAAAAGGAACAGGTCTGGAGGGATCGCTCACATATTCATCAAATGAGGCTCCGCTGTTTGAAGGGGTGCTGAAAGACAGCCTGCCGCCGGGCTGGATGTAAAGTGCACCAGGCCCGGTTTTCTCTGCGGGCCATTTTTCATAGTTGCGCCATTTATTCGATCCGGTTTCGAAGACGGTTGCTTCGGCCGTCTTGTATTCGCCTTTGCCTTTCAGGTAATGGTTAAAGAACGGCAGCTCAATATTCCTTAGGAACCAGGGTCCTGTCTTTTCATTAAAGCGGATGTCGCCCAGGGCGTCTCCTTCAGAACGTTCCCATCCGCCGTGGAACCAGGGTCCCATTACTAGCTTATTATCAATGCCAGGGTTGTTCTTTTCAATAGCCTCATAAACCTTCAGTGCGCCGTATAGGTCCTCTGCATCGAACCAGCCTCCTACAACCAGCATTGCGGGCTTAATATTCTTCAGCTGAGGCAGTATATTCCGCTCCTGCCAGAAATGGTCATAGTCCGGATGTTTTACTACTTCATTCCAGAAGGCGATTTTATTTTTATAGTATTTATTGTTTATGTTTGATATGGGTCCCATTTCCAGGAAAAATTTGTAACCGTCTTTGGTTTCAACCTTAAAATCTGCCGGTTCCCACTTTTGTGTAAGGCCCGTGCGCGGTTTTCCGAATACTCCCATAAAATGGAATATATGAGGCAGCCACACGGTGCCATGGCGGTGGAAGTCATCGTCAATAAACCAGTCGGCAATGGGAGCCTGAGGTGAGGAAGCCTTCAGAGCCGGGTGGGCATTGATCGCAGCCATCGCGGCATAAAAACCGGGGTATGATATTCCCCAGATGCCTGCCTTGCCGTTATTATGGCGCACGTGTTTAAGCAGCCATTCTATAGTATCATACGTATCGCGGCTTTCATCCAGAGAATCGGGGTCGTTCCTGTTGGGCCTGACATCCATGAACTCACCTTCCGACATGAAGCGGCCGCGCACATCCTGATAAACAAAAATATATCCCTCCCGGGTAAAATCCATTGAAGGCCCCAGTGGATAGATATATTTATCCGGTCCGTACGGACTTACGCTGTAAGGGGTCCTGTTCAATATAAAAGGATAGTCATATGTGGTATCCCTTGGCACGTAGACAGTAGTAAAAAGCCTTATCCCGTCCCTCATCGGAACCTGGTATTCATACTTTGTATAATGAGAGGCCACATAAAGGGAATCCTCCGATGCAAAGAGACTGGCAGACAAGATTGTCAAAAAGGCAAATAAATATCCAAACCTCATTCTGATCTCCGGAATTTTTGTTTATTTTATCATAATCGGAATTAAATTCAATGACCCAAAATACTATTTTTTGTTAATATTTATAATTATCTCTTTATACTTTTTACTTTTAACTTTTTACTTTTTACTTTTTACTTTTTACTTTCTCTATGAGCATACAATACCAGATACTAGGAAAACCGGGCCGGGACAATGCTCTCATGGTCTGGGTCAATGGCGGAACGCAGATGTACCGCCTGCTTTTTGACTGCGGGGAAAACCTCCTGCATGAGCTTAAACAGTCAGATGTAAAATCCATAGATTATCTTTTCTTCTCCCACCTTCACATAGATCACGTGGCGGGATTTGACTACTTCTTCAGGCGGAATTACGACAGGGATAATAAACCGGTTTACGTTTGGGGACCCGCAGATACGGCTTCCATTATCGGTCACAGGCTGCAGGGTTTCAAGTGGAACCTGGCCGGCAGCCAGCCCGGCATATGGTATATAACGGATATTTTCAGCAATAAGCTGGTCACCAAAAGCTACAGGACCTCGGAAGGGTTTTCAATCCGGCACGATGAGGGGGAAACAGAAACAAACGGAGTAATACTGGATACGCCGGATTTTCAGGTCAGGTATACAATACTTAATCATATCATTCCTACAATTGCATATGCTGTAACGGAAAAGAACTCATTTAATATAAACAAGGACGCTCTTTCACGCTCAGGACTAACGGCGGGGTCATGGCTGGAAAGGCTGAAGGATCTGTCTGTCGACGACAGTGAAATGATTGAGGTAGATAATGCCGTCTATAGTGCCGGTGACCTTAGGCAGCATCTGCTGCTGGAAACCCCGGGCGACAGCATTGCATACCTTACCGATTTCATATATGACGGTGATTCAGGGAAAAATGCGGCAGGTCTGATGCACAATTGCAATACAGTTGTGTGTGAAAGCCAGTATTCGGCTGAAGACGAGGATCTGGCCAGAAGGAATTTCCACATGACTACGCTTCAAACGGCTTCGCTGGCCAGAGAGGCGCAGGTAAAGAAACTGCTGCTGTTCCACATCTCAGAGCGATATACTGCCAGGGATGATTACCCCGGCCTTCTGAAGGAAGCCAGGAGCATTTTCCCCGAGACCTATTTCCCTTCTGAATGGGATAACTATATTAACCCCTGAAAGGATCCCGTTAGGCCCGGAGGGAGCCGGCTTTGCGGAATGCTGACTCCCCCAAAAAAATCTTATAATTTCCGGGCAAAATATGTTATCTTTGAAAAATTTATTTCGATAATTACCGCAAAACAATATAATAATTCGGCTTATGCGATTTTTCCTGATATCAGTTCTGCTTTTTTCAGTTTCTCTTTCATCCTATGGGCAGGAGAAGAGATATTTTTATACCGGAAAAGATTACGGCAGTGAGGCTCTCTTTAATCCGTTCAGCCTTATGATTAACGGCGGCTATGATATATGCCAGCTGCAGTCGGTATCTAACAGGATCGGCGACCACGAGTACGGGCGCATGCTGCACAACGTACTGTTTAACCTTGGGAATCCTTTCAGGAGCATTTCCAGGTACGGCTGGAACCGTTTTATGAGAACCGAATTTCTGCCAATCAGTTTCGGCAAGGAGGATATGCAGTGGATCCCCAACTACCAGCAGCACCTGATTGGAGGCGGAATGCTTTTTACTGCAATGAAGGAGTGGTACCAGGAGCATAACTACCCTGCCCCATGGCTGCTTTCATCCGTAACGCTTATGACCCATCACCTGCTTAACGAGGTAATGGAAACGGGCCCCTTTGAAGGCTACAGCGTAGATGAAATTTCTGACATTTACATTTTTGACCTGGGTGGAATCGTACTTTTCAGCTTTGATTCGGTAAATGAATTCTTCAGCAAAGAGCTGAACCTGGCCGACTGGTCCCTGCAGGCCACCATTACACTGCCGAACGGAAGGGTAAACGCAGGGCAGTATTTCTCGGTAAAATGGAAATTCCCCTTCTCGGATAACTGGTCGCTGTTCTACAGGTACGGCATGGGAGCCCTGTTCGGACTTTCCAGGAAGGTTAACGAAACGGACAACCTTTCAGCGGGATTCGGGTTTAAGACCAAGCACCTGGTTGACCTCGATAATGTGTACAGGCAGCGAACGATTGAAACCGGCTGGCATATGGGAGTTTTCTACGACCGCAACAATTCCCTGCTGGCATCTGTTGTACTCAGCGGTGTCCCTGAATACTTCTGCAACATCGACATATATCCGGGCGTTATTAAATATAAGAATTTATCACCCGGTATATGGACCGTTATAGGCAGAAACGGCAATCTGACATTCGGATTTACAACAAGGTATGTTTTTAGTCTGGGTTACGAAATAGACAAGCTGTGAAATGCGGGCTATTAAGAAGGATGCATTACCCAAAACAGAAAAATATTTAATGCCTCTGATACTTAAAATATATTGAGGATAAATTGGTTTTAATGCCTGGAAGTTTGCGGGATTCGAGCTTCAGTTCCAAAAACCTGATAATCCCGCTATTTCATATTCGGGACCCTCACCTCAATATATTGTCACAACAAATGTGGGATGGATGATAAAGCTCTGTGCCGTTT
>JBLMZM010000014.1:0-4849 GCA_050258815.1 Ignavibacteriales bacterium | reverse complement strand
GGCCTTCGGGCGACCTGATCGGGGATTATCAGGGGGTTTCGAACATTGAAGCCGGCAATCTTACATTCCTGCATGAATTATGGTATAAACAGACCCTGGGAAATTTTTCATTATTAGCGGGTCTGCAGGATCTGGCTACCGGGTTTGCAGCGAGCGATTACGGTGCGCTGTTTCTTAACGGATCCTTCGGAGTGCATTCAACAATAGCTCATAACGTGCCTGCCCCGGTTTTTCCGCTTACCGCGCTGGGACTGCAGCTTCAGTGGAGGTTTTCGGATGCTTTTACCGCCAAAACCGCCATTTTCGACGGTCTTCCCGACGATTTTGAGCATAATCCGCACAATATTTCGTGGAAACTGAACTCCGATGATGGATATTTATCGGTTTCAGAGTTTAATTATACTTCGGATTTTTTCAACGGACTGCAGGGTACCTGGAAATTCGGCGCCTACTTTCATAATCATATGGAAAGCGCGGATGAGGCGGGGGGTGCAGTTTACAGGGATGATTACGGATTTTATTTTGTTGCCGATCAGCTCCTGATTGATGACCCTGACGGCAAAAAGTTAGCATTCTTTACGCAGGCCGGTGTAAGTCCATACGACAGGAACGAGAACAATTTTTACCTGGGCGCCGGCATAAATTACAGCGGACTGATGGATGGAAGAATGGATGACATATTGGGAATTGCAGTTGCACACGCCGGATTTCACAACAGCAGCCGCAGAAACGAAACTACAATTGAGGTATCATACCGCAGGCAGCTGAATGCGTATTTATTCATTCAGCCGGATGTCCAGTACGTAATCAACCCGGCAGGGACGGGCGAGAGGCTGAATAACGCCCTGGCTGGAATTATAAGGGTGGGAGTAGGGTTTTAGAGAAGGAAAAAGGAAAAAGGAAAAAGGAAAAAGTTAAAAGGAAAAAGGAAAAAGTTAAAAGGAAAAAGGAAAAAGTTAAAAGGAAAAAGGAAAAAGTTAAAAGGAAAAAGTTAAAAGTTAAAAGGGAAAAGGGAAAAGTTAAGAGGAAGAGCGGGAACGGTTTGTAATATTACTTATTATTAAAGAAGCAGATTATGGAAACAACAGTTTTAAGTGAAATAAAAGCAATAAAGAATTTAAGGCTCTCTGACCTGAAAACAGGGGATGAGGGGATCATTACCAAGGTGACCGGGCATGGGGCCTTCCGCAAGCGCATTACGGAAATGGGATTTGTAAAGGGCAAGAAGGTTAAGGTAATTAAGAATGCCCCGCTGCAGGATCCGGTTGAGTATGAAATAATGGATTATAAGGTTTCACTGCGCCGCTCTGAAGCCCACCTGGTGGAAGTAATTACCCCCGATTTAGCTCATATGATTGAGAACATTAAATTTGAGGGGATGATTGACGAAGAAACCCTGAAAACCACGGCAGGGGAAAAGGTAAAATCTATAAACGTTGCTTTGGTTGGTAACCCTAACTGCGGCAAGACCACACTTTACAACTACGCCTCCGGCTCACGCGAAAGGGTCGGCAATTACGGCGGCGTTACTGTGGACGCCCGCGAGGCAACATTCAGGCAGTCGTCGTATTTGTTTACTATAGCCGACCTGCCGGGCACGTATTCAATTACAGAATATACTCCGGAGGAGTTATACGTCCGCACGCACATTACAGATAAAATGCCTGACGTTGTTGTAAACGTTGTTGACGCATCCAACCTGGAGCGGAATCTTTACCTTACCACACAGCTGATTGACATGAACATCAAGGTAGTAATAGCCCTGAACATGTATGACGAACTGCATAAAACCGGGGCGCATTTTGATTATAAGGCTCTGGGACAAATGATCGGAGTGCCCATAATCCCCACGGTGGCTTCGAAAGGCAGGGGCATACATGAGCTTTTCGAAAAGATCATTGACGTTTATGAGGACAGGGATCCTGTAGTACGGCACATTCACATTAATTATGGCAGCAATATTGAATCGGCCATTTCCCGTATACAGCCATTAATAAAAGAAAACAAGAATATAACGGATAAGTATTCCTCACGGTATCTAACGATTAAACTGCTTGAGAACGATAAAACGACGATTGAAGAGGTATTAAAAAGCCCCAATGGCAAGCAGATAAATGAGACACTTAAAACTGAGGTCCAGAAACTTGAAAAAGAATACGGCGAAAGATCCAGCAGCATCATTACCGACGCGAAATACGGGTTTATTTCAGGTGCACTGAATGAAACCTTTACGCCGGGCATTGAGGAGAAGAGGAAGAAAACGGCCAATATAGACCTGTTCCTTACTCACAGGCTGTTTGGGTTCCCAATATTTATTTTCTTCATGTGGTTGATGTTTCAGGCTACTTTTTCTGTAGGAAAGTATCCCATGGACTGGATCGATTCGGGTGTGGGGCTGCTGAGTGATTTTGTAAAAGGCTCAATGCCGCCGGGACCCCTGCTCGACCTGCTGGTTGACGGAGTGATTGGCGGCGTGGGCGGCGTGATAGTATTTCTGCCCAATATCCTGATACTGTTCTTTTTTATTTCCTTCATGGAAGACACGGGATACATGGCGCGCGCTTCGTTCATTATGGATAAGCTGATGCACAAGATCGGGCTGCACGGCAAATCGTTTATTCCGATGGTCATGGGCTTCGGCTGTAATGTGCCGGCAATTATGGCAACCCGCACGCTTGAAAACAGAAAAGACAGGATCCTTACGATGCTGATTACGCCGTTTATGTCCTGCAGCGCCCGCCTGCCCGTATATGTTGTGCTCATATCGGCTTTCTTTCCGCACAATCAGGGGCTGGTGCTGGTTTCAATTTATTTCATAGGTGTTGTTGTTGCGGTGCTGGTTGCGCTTATAATGAAAAGAATATTCTTCAAAAAGCAGGAGGTGCCTTTTGTAATGGAGCTCCCTCCTTACAGAATACCCACGCTGAAGAACACCTCGGTTCATATGTGGCATAAGGCGGTGCAGTATCTGAAGAAAATGGGAACTGTGATACTGCTGGCCTCAATACTGATCTGGGGACTCGGATATTTCCCGCGGGATGCGAAGTTCACCAGGGATTACGACAGGGAGATCAGCTTAATTAAATCGGATGGGAGCCTGAAGGATAATGTCAGGATGGAGAAGATATCTTCGCTCGAACTGGAAAAGGAGAGCGAGCGCCAGGAGAATTCCTATATAGGCCGTATGGGTCATTTTATTGAACCTGTAATAAGGCCCCTGGGATTCGACTGGAAGATCGGCGTAAGCATACTCACGGGTCTGGCCGCAAAAGAAATAGTGGTAGGTACGATGGGGGTTCTATACCAGGCTGACTTTAAGGCCGATGAAAATACGGGTAATCTGCAGAAAAAACTGCAGGAGCAGACGCATTCGCACGGCA
Organism: Ignavibacteriales bacterium; assembly: GCA_050258815.1. Lineage (GTDB taxonomy): Bacteria > Bacteroidota > Ignavibacteria > Ignavibacteriales > SURF-24 > JAAXKN01. The sequence goes on along the minus strand of JBLMZM010000014.1, from coordinate 1,469 downwards.
GTATGAAGGGCCAGAAAGTGTTCACTCCGCTCGTGGCGTATGCTCTTATGCTGTTTGTGCTGTTATATTTCCCCTGTGTAGCCGTAATTGCGGCCATAAGGAAGGAATCGGACTGGAAGTGGGCCGCCTTCACAATGGGGTATACAACGCTCATTGCCTGGGTGGTGTCATTCCTGACATACCAGATCGGAAGCATGTTCTAAAAACATAAACAAGAGACAATAGATGATCCAGGAAATAATAGTATATGCAATTCTGACCTTTACTGTTGGTATAATTTCATTCAACACTTATAACATAGTAAGGAAAGCAAAGGCCAGAATTGCAAATCCCTGCGGGGGATGTTCAGGCTGCGACCTAAAGAAATGATTTTTTCTCGTGTTCAAGCAGCCATTTTTTCCTCACGAGGCCCCCGCCGTAGCCGGTAAGGTCGCCATTTTCTCCTATGACCCTGTGGCATGGGATTACAATTGAAATCCGGTTGCATCCGTTTGCCGAGGCAACGGCCCTGACGGCAAGCGGCCTTCCGAGCAGTATGGCCTGCATTTTATATGAACGGGTTTCGCCGTATGGTATTTTCAGCAGGCACTCCCAGACAGCCTTCTGGAAAGGGGTGCCGGGCGCATCCAGCCGAACGGTAAACTCCTTCCTGGTTCCGTTAAAATACTCATCCAGCTCCTTCTGAAGCAGAACAAGATGCTCATTCTCTCCGGGAAGGATTTCCGCATTGAGGTACCTGCGCAGGTCCCGGAATTCAGTCTCCAGCATCCTGCGGTCGGTAAATTCAAGCATGCAGATCCCATTATCAGTAGCGCACGCAAACATGGGTCCCAAAGGCGTCGGAATGCGTATCATATTTATTATGGATTTACCCACCGTGTGTGAAGGGGCTTCCCCGAAGACGGACTGAAAGCGCGTATTGAAGCCGCTCAGAGAGTTGAAACCCGAGCCGAATGCTGCTTCGGTAACCATTTCACCTCCGGCAATATTCTGATATGCATTATTTATGCGCAGCATTCTCTGGTACGACTGGAAAGTCAGGCGGTGGTTTTTCTTGAACCAGCGCCTCACCTGGCTAGGCTCAACGCCCCGGCTGATGAGGTCGGAGTCCTTAATCCTAACGTAAGGTTTCTCATGCAGCTCCTGCAGCAGGTTCCTGATGGCCTCCGGGGTCTCGCCGGGCAATGCCAGCGGGCTGCATAACTTACACGGCCTGAATCCATTCATCATTGCCTCTCTGGGCGAGTCGAAGAAAAGCACATTTTCCGGTTTCGGTTTTTTTGCCCTGCACGTGGGGCGGCAGAAAATCTTTGTGGTTTTAACCGCAGTTACAAATATTCCCTCGAAGGATGAATCCCTGTTTACAACTGCATTATATTTCTGATCGAATGTTAATTCCATGACATTAAACCTGTCCTTGTTTTCCATAAAAATAAGCATAATGCAGTGTATTGCGCTACCGATAACTT
>JBLMZM010000013.1:0-30755 GCA_050258815.1 Ignavibacteriales bacterium | reverse complement strand
CCTAAGGGTAGTATGATTGAAGAAAAGTCTGTTATTAGATTGGTGAGAAATACCAAATACTATAATTTAGACGCAAAAGATAAAATATTTACAACATCCTCGTTTTCATTTGATGCAATAACATGGGATTTGTGGGGAGCGCTATTAAACGGCGGAACACTTTATATAGAATTAACCGATGATTATCTGGACCCTGAAAAATTAAAAAAATATTTTAATGCGTATGATATAACTGCAGTACTATTACCAACCGGATTATATATTCGGTTGGCCGAATATGATCAGCAAAATAACCTGAGATTATTTGAGGGAATAAGAGTTGTCATTGCAGGTGGTGATAAAATGCCATCCAGAATATCAAATAATTTAATCAGACTTTATCCTGGCCTATTATTAATGAATGGGTATGGGCCTACAGAAAATACTACTTTTACTACAGTATTTAAAGTAACAGAGGAAATTCAGGGAGATATCCCAATAGGTAAGCCGATATCGAATACTACTGTTTATATATATAATGAATACGGAAATTTGTGTCCTGTGGGGATTCCCGGAGAACTGTATATTGGCGGGGAAGGATTATCCCGCGGATATGTTAACCGGCCAGAATTGGATAAAGAGAAGTTTGTAGAGAATCCGTTAAATAAAGATGAAAGATTATACCGCTCGGGTGATATTGCCCAGTGGACAGAAGATGGCAATATTTTATTTGTTGGCAGAAATGATGACCAGTATAAAATTCGGGGTTATAGAATTGAAACCGGGGAAATTGAAAATATATCTGCCAGGTATGACGGGATCACCAATGCAAAAATACTAGTCATCCAGGAAGAAGATCAGAAGGAGCTGGCGCTATATTATACCTCTGTAAATGAAATCAGCATTGATGATTTTAGGAGATATCTGGGCAAAACCCTGCCGGAATATATGATACCTAAATACTTAGTCCGCCTGCATGAATTCTCTCTCAATCAGAATGGTAAAGTAGATTATAAGGCTTTCCCAAAGCCTGAAGTCAAATTATCTGACAATGGTAAAGCAGTTGAGCCGCGGAACCAAACGGAAAAGACATTAGTAAGGATATTTGAAGATATATTGAATGTAAAGAATATTTCCTTATCAGATAACTTCTTTAGTTTAGGCGGACATAGCTTAAAAGCTATAAGAGCTGTAACGGCAATACAAAAAGAACTTTCGGTAAAAATAAGCATAAAGGAATTTTTTGCAAATCCTGATATTGTTTCTCTCGAAGATATTATACGGGATAAAAAACGGGAGGAGCTTGGAATTATTCCGGTTGTCGGAGAATCAGAGTATTATGATTTATCGCATGCACAAAAAAGGCTCTGGGTTTTAGATAAGATTGAGAAATCCAAATCGACATATAATATCCCTCTTGCTGTTAGCGTCAATGATGAAATTGACATTGAGGCATTACAGTCTGCATTTGATGATATGATCCAAAGACATGAATCTCTTAGAACCGTATTTATTGAAATTAACGGAGAACCATTTCAGAAAATAATCAGGAACCTGAAGATTCCGATTACAGTAAAGGATTTCAGCGGGGAAAAAACACCGGATGAGTCCGCATTTAATTATGTGGTAACCGAAGCACATAAAGCCTTTAACCTTTCTGAATATCCATTGGTCAGGTTATACGTCGTAAAAACAGGTGAAGATAAATATATTATTATGCTGAACATTCATCATATTATATGCGACGGTTGGTCGTTAAATATAATGATAGAGGAATTATTCGGAGGATATAAAAATTATCTGAATAAAACTATACTCCCGATAGTAATACCTAAGATTCAGTACAAGGATTATGCTTACTGGTTAAACGAAACATTAATAAAGCAGGGAAACGATTCCGGCAGAGCTTACTGGCTTGAGAAACTAAATGGAGAAGTCACTCCTTTGGATTTGCCAACAGATTTCCACAGGCCTGCAGTTAAGACATATCAGGGTAGTTCAATCTATTATTCTTTTCCAAAAGAGTTTAAAAAAGAGCTGGATGCCTTCAATATCAATAAGCGGTGCAGTCTGTTTATGTCGCTTACGGCAGCCCTGAAGGTCCTGTTATATAAATACACCGGGAAAGAAGACATAATAATAGGAACACCTGTTGCAGGCCGGAACCATCCTGACCTGGAAGATCAAATCGGCTATTATGTAAATACTCTTGCTTTAAGAGATCAGATTACCTCTGATAAAACATTTGCCGAATTATTAGAAGATATTAAAAAAACTGCAACTGACAGCTATTCTCACCAGATGTATCCTTTTGATAAGCTTGTTGAGGAATTAAAGCTGCAGCGGGATACAAGCCGCTCGCCGTTATTTGACGTAATGATTGTTCTGCAAAATTTTGACGTATCATACCATGGTGCTTTCAAAAAGATCGAACCGTATACAATCCCGATGAATATGAGCAAATTTGATCTCACGTTTAATTTTAACGATTCGGGGGAAAATTTAGAGCTATTAATAGAATACAATACACAATTATATAAACGGGAACGAATTGAAAATATAGCTTCGCATTTGATGGGATTGTTAAAGACTGCAATTGCAAATCCGGCACAAAGCGTTAAATCTCTTGATATATTAAGCAGGGATGAAGAGAACAGGCTGATTATGGATTATAACTCTACAGATTCTCAATATCCTTATGAAAAAACGATAATCCAATTGTTTGAGGAGGCTGCCGCTAAATATCCCTTAAATACTGCGGTTGTATATAAAGATAAAGCGTTAACCTATTCGGGACTCAATGCTCATTCGGCTCAAATAGCCAGATATATAAGTAATAAATATATTGTCTCACCCGGTGAAGTGATTGGTGTTTTAGTCCCTCCTTCAGAGAATACTATTGTGGTATTGTTAGCTATACTAAAGGCCGGAGGAGCTTATGTACCAATTGACCCGGAATATCCTGATGAAAGAATCGGGCATATTCTTACGGAAAGCAGAACGAATGTAATCATCACACTAGATGAATATAACGTTCGCTTACGCAAGATAATCGGTGAAATCAATAGCAATTGCAGCATTCTCAATCTGGATGAAGTGCCCAGGCATAGTGATGGCATCGATGATATTGAAACTCCTGGAAATAATGTATATCCTGATACGACGGCATATGTTATCTTTACTTCAGGTTCTACCGGTAAACCCAAAGGATGCCCAATAAGCCATAGAAATTTAGTCAGGTTATTTATCAATGATAAGGCACACTTTGATTTTACATCTTCTGATGTCTGGATAATGGCTCATTCGTATTGTTTTGACTTTTCTGTATGGGAAATGTACGGGGCATTATTGTTCGGCGGGAAGTTAATTATACCCGAGAGAAAAGAAGTCAGAGATATTTCTGCATTTGTAAAACTTGTAAAGGATCACAATGTTACGGTTTTGAATCAGACTCCAGGCGCATTTTATAAATTTATCGATACAGTAGTTGAACAGCAGAATATAAAAGCTCTCAGTCTACGGTATGTAATATTCGGAGGTGATAAACTTAATCCTTCGAAATTAAAGAAATGGGTTAAAGAATGCCCGGCAGGAAAAGTAAAACTTATAAATATGTATGGCATTACTGAAACGACAATTCATGTTACATATCATTGTTTTACTGATGAAGAAATTAATACTTCAGACGGATGCAGCAATATAGGCAAGCCGCTTCCGGAAACAAGAGTATATATTTTTGATAAGGACAACAAGCTGGTTCCGGTTGGTGTTTTTGGAGAAATATATGTAGCCGGGACAGGATTAAGCAAAGGATATTTGAACCGGCCGGATTTAACGGCTGAAAGGTTTATTCAGAATCCATACAATAAAAATGAAGTATTATATAAAAGCGGGGATGTTGGCCGGTGGCTTTATGACGGGACTTTGGAATATCTTGACCGCAGTGACAGCCAGGTACAGATCCGCGGCTTCCGCGTTGAAATTGCTGAGATTGAACTTCAGCTTCGAAAATATAAGGGTATCACGGATACTGTGGTGGTTGCAGTAGAAAAGGAAGGGACAAAAGAATTAGCAGCATATATAGTCTCAGATGGAGAATTAAAAATTAATGCAATCAAAAGTTTTCTCTCTTCATCTCTGCCTGATTACATGATACCGTCAATTTTCATCCAAATCAGCCAAATACCTCTTACACCGAACGGTAAGCTTGACAGGAAATCGCTGCCAGCGGCAATTCAAAATATTGCAACAGGTGCTTTGTTCGAAAACCCTGCCAGCAGGATCGAGGCAGAGCTGCTTGAATTGTGGCAGGAAGTATTATCAACAGAGAGTATAAGTATTCACGATAATTTCTTCGATCTTGGCGGGAATTCGATACTCTTAGTGAAACTGCACAGTAAAATTAACGGCATATATCCGGACGTAATGGAACTGACTGATTTATTTTCAAAGAGCAGAATATCCGAACAGGCTGAATTTATCTCTGGCAAAATAAATAACAGTCACGGGATTATTAAATCGACAGAAAAACCAGATGCCGGGGTACAAAATCATGATATAGCTATCATTGGCATGGCTGCAAGAATAGGCGATTGTGAAACACCCGATGAATTCTGGAAAGACCTTCGCATGGGTGTCGATTTTATTGGAGAAATGCCACAGGCAAGAATTCCGGATATCAGGGAGCTTTGCAATTATAATAATATTAAGGACGAATCAATAAAGTTCAGGGAGCACTGTTATCTGAGTGAGGTTGATAAGTTTGATTACAGTTTCTTTAAATTATCTCCGAGTGAGGCCTCGTTAATTGATCCTGGGCAGAGGTTATTTATGGAGACAGCTTATCACGCCCTGGAAGATGCAGGTTACGGAGGAAATAAGCTATGGGGAAGCAGGACAGGTGTATTTATAGGCGCAAGCGATAATTTAAGTGAATATGCGAAATTTATAGATGCCTCAGAGAATCATGATCAAAACCTTTTACTGGCAGCGCAGACACCTTCTATACTGGCCAGCAGATTATCCTATCACCTGAATTTAAAAGGCCCTGCCTTGCTGGTAGATACTGCATGTTCGTCCTCTCTGGTTGCAGTTCATCTGGCTTGCCAGTCAATCCGGGAAGGGAAAATTGATTCTGCAATTATCGGAGGAATAAAACTTCACCTCCTTCCGTTAGATTTTGGGTCGCGAATTGAAATTGATTCCTCAGATTCACGTGCGCATAGTTTTGATGATTCTGCAAACGGCACAGGTGGGGGAGAGGGTGTAATTGCTATCCTTATTAAACCGCTGGAGAAAGCCTTAATAGATAAAGATAATATATATGCAGTTATTAAGGGAAGTGAAATCAACCAGGACGGCAGTTCAATTGGAATTACTGCTCCGGATGCCGATGCACAGGCCGATGCTATTGAAAAAGCATGGCTGGATGCCGGTATAGATCCGGTGACTGTAAGTTTCGTTGAGACACATGGCACGGCTACGAAACTTGGCGATCCTATTGAAATCGACGGTATATCAAAAGCCTTCAGAAAATATACGTCTGACAAAAAAATCTGCGCTATAGGAGCAGTTAAAGCCAACATAGGTCATCTGGATACCGCGGCAGGACTTGCAGGATTACTGAAAGCAGTATTAAGCTTAAAATATAAACAGCTTACACCTTTAGTTCATTTTAAGAGTCCGAACAGGAACATAAATTTTGAAGAGAGTGCTGCTTATATCAATAAGGATCTGACCGAGTGGACCAGCAATGGAACTCCTCTGCGGTGCGGAGTTAGTTCATTCGGATTAAGCGGCACAAACTGCCATGTTGTTCTAGAAGAAGCTCCACCAAAGGAAACAATTACTAATCACGAGAAGAAGAAGCATTTATTTGTTCTTTCATCACGCAGCAAAGATAGCCTGATTAAATATGCAGGAGAGCTAAAAAGATCCCTGTACCGGAATCCGGAAAATAACATAGAAGATATTTGCTATACTCTTGCCACCGGAAGAGGACATTATTCACACCGGCTTGCAATAGTATTTGAAGGGGAAAATGAACTAAAACAAAAGCTCGCCCAGGTATTAGAAAATGGAATGGACACTATTGAGCGAGATGGTATATTTTATAAGTATTCAAAAATTGTTACCTCAAACAAAAAGAATTTAGGTTCCGAAGAAATTACTGAAAATAATATCCGTGACTTCAGCCGCGAGATTAATTCATTAATAAAAAACAATGCTGAAGGTAACGATAAGGCTGTACAGACAGCCAGAGCATATGTAAAGGGAGCTGATATTCAATGGGAAGATTACTATATCAATTCTCATCCTGCAAAGGTATCACTTCCAGGATATCGCTTTGAAAAGAAGAAATGCTGGGTTAAAGTTAAGTCTAAAAGCAGTATTAATGAGAGTCTTATAACTCCATTGGGAAAAAATTACGACAACATATTCTTTAGTAAATGTGTCATTGACACACCCACTGTTGCCGTGTATACTTCTACATTTACGGACAAGACCTGGTTATTAAATGAGCACAGGATTATGGGAGTTCCGACCCTGGTTGGTGCAGCATATCTGCAAATGGCATTTGAAGCAGGGAAAAATCATTTTAACAGTTCCCGTTTGCACTTTGAAGAGTTTTATTTACTGCAGCCTTTGAAAATAATTGATGGACAAGTTTTAGAAGTGCTGGCCTCAGCATATAAAAGTGATGATAATAGCCTCTGGATGGAGATTCATTCCAAACCAGATGAGAATGGCTGGGTGACATACGCAAAGTTCAAAATAAGTGAAACAGATCTGAATGATGAAAATAAAATTGATATTGATGCAATTAAAACCCTGATGACAGATTCCCGCGAAATATATCCCAAGGATACGGACCAGACGAATGATGAAATAATATCCGTCAGTAAGAAGTGGAACTGCCTTAAGAAAATATATTGGGATGCAAATGGATGTTTGGCAGAATTAAGCGTGCCGGATGAGGATGCAATATTAGCCGATGAATATTATCTGTATCCTCCATTGATCGATGCTGCGTTGAGTTATGCAATTGATGAGCCAGGGTACCTGCCATATTTATTTGGTGAAGTGGAATTACTGAGAAAAGCCCCAGGAAAGATTTACAGCTATGTACAAAAACATGCAAATGGATCATCCTCTACCCGCGCTTTTGATATAACACTAACTGACGAAAACGGATACATCATTTCTGTTATTAAGAATTTTACTGTTAAGAGGATACCAAATAAGCATCAGGATAATGTTTTCCATGAGTTAATATGGAAATCATGGCCATTGATTGAGAGCGAAGGATATACAGGCAATGAAGTTGTTGTATTTTATAATTCATATTGCAATCATCATCTCGTAAAGGCACTTGCTTCTATCAAAGGTATAACCGCCATTGAAGTAGTTGAAGATAATTTTCCGGAAGCATTTAATGGATTCAGTAATAAGATACCGCAGAAAATTGTTTTTATTCTCCCGGAAACGACAATTACTAAGTCCGGCATTCAGGATGAAATTGAAGGCTTGTTATCCAGATCTCTTTATAGTGCATTTAATTTTGCTAAATACCTTACCCACAATGTATCAACAAAACTTGATTTGCTCTTTGCAGGCCAAAATGTTTGTGAGGTATCTAAAACAGAATCAAAGCTAAATACAATTAATAATTCACTGGCTGGATTAGGGCAGGTTATTCAACGGGAAAGTCCGAATATTAATTGCAGATTCCTGGATATTGATGAATTTACTACTGCTTCGGAAATAATTAATGAAATAAACGTAGGATTCGCTGAATCCTTTTATTACAGGGCATATAGAAATGGTGAAAGGTTCATACGGGAATTTAAATCTGTTAATATAGAAGAAATTGAAAATCAGGAAATAATTTACAAAGAGGGCGGAGTATATATAATTACCGGGGGAACAGGCGGAATTGGGCTGGAACTGGCACACTTCCTGGTAAAGCGCGCCAAAATAAAACTGGTATTGATAAATCGCTCTGAATTCCTTTCGAAAGATAAATGGGCTGCAGCGTTGCTTGAAAGGAAAGATGAAAAAATATGCCGTAAGATAGAAAAGCTTCTTGAGATCGAAAAGGAAGCCTCCGAAGTACATCTCTTTTCTACCGATATAAGCGATTATGATGAGTTAAAGACAACAATTAAAGAGATACAAGAACATCTTGGTATGATTTGCGGGGTTATTCATGCAGCCGGTGTACCGGGAGAAGGATTTATATTTGACAAAAGCATTGAGAAATTCCATGATGTAATTAAGTCAAAAATCCATGGGACAATCTATTTAGGCGAGATATTAAAAAATATAAAACCTGATTTCTTTATAATGGCATCCGCAATAACGGCAATTGTACCCACTTCCGGACAAAGCGATTATACGGCAGCAAACTGCTTTATGGATGCATATTCATTTGATCTGAGAAAGTCAGGGATAAATGCAATTAGTCTTAATCTTACAGCTTGGAAAGAAACCGGAATGGCTTTCGATTATGGAGCCGTTGAAGATGGAATTTTCAAATCTATATCCACAGCTGATGGCGTCGCGGCATTTGGAAAAATTATTCAAAAGAAGCTTAATTCTGTAATAATTGGTGAGCCCGACTTAACATATCTGGATGCCAGTGAAGGCCTGCCATTTTATCTGGATAAAAAAGTCCATGCACTGAAACCTCAGGATATGAAAACTAAAACTGAGCCTGAAAAAAATATGCCGGTTTCACTTATGGGGAAAGAAAATGGCAATTATTCCGAATATGAAAAAGCCATTGGTCAAATATGGGGAAGTGTATTAGGATATACTGAGATTAATATAACGGACAATTATTACGATCTTGGCGGCGATTCAATTCACGCTATAAAGATAAATAGTCTCCTTGAAAAGAAGATAAAACAACAGGTAACAATTGGAGATTTGTTTAATCACCTGACAATTGCCGGGCTTGCCGAATTTCTTGAATCAAAAAACAGGGGTGGGAATACTGAATATAATGGAACTGCTGTTTCCTCAGTGATTATTCCGGCTGAAAAGAGAAGTTATTACCCTGCTTCTTCGGCTCAAAGCAGATTATTTATACTTGATAAATTAGCAAAAGATGAACTGAGTTATCATATTTCCGGGAATTGGGAAATAAAAGGTAAACTGAAGGTCGATTCTCTTATGAAGGCTTTCAGCAAGATTATTGAACGCCATGAAATCCTGCGCACCTCATTTGATCTTGTCCAGGATGTCCCTGTACAGATTATTCATGAAAGTGTTGATTTTGCAATACCGGTTTCTGTTATGAATGAACCGGAAGCCAGGAATTACATCCGCAGCTTCAGTAAACCATTTGACCTTGGCGTTGCGCCATTGTTCAGGGCTGAGATAATTCAGCTGTCGCCTGAAAATCATATTGTATTATTTGATGCACATCATATAATAATTGATGCCTTTTCATTGGAAATATTTAAGAAAGAAATATTCAATTATTATGAAGGACGGGAACCGGAGCCACTTAAAATACAATACAAGGATTATTCAAACTGGCAGAACAGTTATTTCAAAAGCCAGGAAGCCATTGATAAGAAATCATATTGGATAAAACAGTTTGAAGGTGAGGAGATCCCTGTGATTAATATGCCCCTGGATTATCCGAGAACCGCAGATCAATCTGCCGATGCGGGTGTATTATCATTTTGTTTAGATGAAAAACTAACTGCCCGGGTAAAAAAAATGTCTGCTGGTCAGGGAATCTCAACTTTCATGATATTGCTGGGCGTGTATAATATTGTCCTTCACAAGTATTCTCAACAGGATGATATTATAATTGGTGTTTATACTATGGGCCGCAGCAACGATGAGCTGTCCGAACTGATTGGTATGTTCATTAATAACCTGCCTGTAAGGACTTTCCCCAAGGATGATATCAGCATTATAGAGTATCTGAATGAAGTTAAGCAGTCAACAATTAACGCATTCTCTAACCAGGATTATCCTTTCGATGAGCTTATAGGGGATCTTAACATTAATCGTGACCTTAACCGCAGTCCCCTTTTTGATGTTGTATTTTCTTATATGAATTTTGAACTTTCGGAAATCAACAATGGGGGATTGCAGGTATCAGACTACAGGGCTGAAACGGTTGTTTCTTCTGAATATGATCTGATGCTTTACGGTATTGAGGCCGAAGATCAGATTTACATAACAGTCAAGTATAAAAAGTCATTATTTAAAAATGAAAGCATCGAAAGATTTGCAGGACATTTTCTAAGAACAGCCGGGATTGTTACTGAGAATATTGATCAGAAATTACGAGATATTGATCTTCTTCAGCCAAATGAAATTAAACTATTAGATGAATATAACGCCAGATACAAAAAAGTTACTAAAAAAACTGATGCAATCGATTTACTTGAAAAATCATTTGCTGAAAATAGGGAGAAAACAGCCCTATTATACAAGGATGAGAAGATAACTTATCATGAGCTTAACGAGAAAGTAAATAAACTCGCAAATTATTTACAGAAAGAGCACTCCGTGAAGCCGGATGAATTGATTGGTATCATGGTTGAGAGAACTGATTTAATGGCAGTTGCCATGCTTGGAGTACTGAAAAGCGGAGCAGCGTACGTAGGCATTGATAGCAATTATCCTCAAAGCAGGATAGATTACATCCTTAAGGACAGCAAAACAAAAATCTTAATAACTGAAAAAAGCATTCTGGAGAAAGATTTATGCAAGGCAATGCCTGAAACGAGAATCATTGATATTGAAGCCACAGAAATTACGCGTCAGGATTCAAACGAACCGGAGAAAATCAATTCACTGGAAAATCTGGCTTACGTAATTTATACTTCGGGGTCAACCGGAGATCCAAAAGGAGTTGCAATTACCCACAAAAACCTTGCGGTATTTTTGCACTGGTGCTCTGCTGAATTCAAATCAACAGTATTTGATATAACTTATGCTTCTACATCTTACTGTTTCGATCTTTCGGTTTACGAAATCTTCTATTCACTTACAGCCGGGAAAACAATACGGATATTAAAATCGGCAATGGAAATTCCTCTGTACCTCGGTAAGGATACTAACGTACTAATTAACACTGTCCCATCGTTGATAGCTGCAATAAAAGATGATTTAGACAAGGGTGGGATTAATAGTATATCCGCCATAAACCTTGCCGGAGAACAAATTCCTCAGGCGCTTATTGACAGTATTGACTGCGATAAGATTGAAGTCAGGAATTTATACGGTCCTTCTGAAGATACTACGTATTCTACTATATATAAGTTTAGTAATAAGGCAAAAAAAGTTTTAATCGGCCGTCCGATAGCGAATACTCAAATATACATTGTTGACCAGAACCTTAAATTGGTACCGGCGGGACATTCAGGAGAGATTTGTATAGCGGGAGACGGTCTTGCAAGGGGATACCTGTTCAAGGAAGAATTAACTAAGGAAAAATTCATAAGCAATCCTTTTGGGAAGGGGCGGCTTTATAGAACAGGAGATTTGGGCAGGTGGACAGATACAGGTGATATTGAGTATTTGGGAAGGATAGACAGGCAGGTAAAAATCAGAGGATTTAGAATTGAGCTGGGTGAAATTGAAACAAATATAAGGCGTTTTCCATCCATAGAGAATGCAGTTGTCATAGCTTATGAAAAAGGCGGAGTCAAAGATATTGTCGCCTATTTAGTTGCAAAGGAAGAAATTGCTCCGGGTGAAATAAAAGACCATATAAGTAAAATAATGCCTGCTTTTATGATCCCCTCATATTTTGTAATGTTGGAAAAGATTCCTCTGACTCCAAATGGGAAAATTGATATTAAGGCGCTGCCTGAGCCGGGTCTTTATATCGAGCATTCTTCAACTTCCGATGTTGAGCTATTAACACCAACTGAAGAATTACTATCAGAAATATGGAAGAGAGTATTGGAAGTTGATAAGTTAAGCAGGCATGACAACTTCTTCAACTCAGGTGGACATAGTCTGAAAGCCCTGAGGCTTCTTTCACAGGTCAACAGGGAATTTAACAGTAATTGCATATTATCCGACATATTTGAATATCCTACCATCGCACAACTTGCAGGTATCATAAACAGTCGAAACAATACGGCAATGACGCTGGCTCCGCTTGAGAAAGCTGATTACTATGATGTTTCACACGCTCAGCGCCGGTTATGGATACTCGACAGGGTTGAGAAAAAATCCATCGCTTATAATATCCCTGCTGTTTACCATATAAAGGCTGCCCTGGATATCAGTGCTCTGCAAAAAGCCTTTTGTTCTATTATTCAGAAATATGAATCGCTAAGAACATATTTTGTTGAAATAGACGGGGAACCAAAACAGGGGATATTGGAAAAAGCCGAATTTGAAATAAACGTTGTTGAAGTAAATGGGAATCTGGACTTTATAAAAGATTCAGAGGAATTAATTCTAAAGGCAATAACAGCTCCTTTTAATTTAGAGAAGGCTCCTTTAATAAAAGTAACCCTGCTGAAGCATAAGACATATGATGAGTATATTCTAATTATTAATGTGCACCATATTGTTCTGGATGAATGGTCAATAAATATATTAGCTGATAATTTAGTCCTGTTCTATGAACATTTTACTGGCAGAAATATAATAGCTGAAGAGAAAGTCTTTGCTCCTTCACCTGTGCAATATAAAGAGTATGCATACTACCATAATCAGCAGCTCAAAGAAAACCAAGCAGGTACCAATGAACATAGAAGATACTGGCTGGAACAGTTCAGAGAACCTGTTCAATGCCTGGATTTACCTTCAGATTATCCAAGACCTAAAACACAAACATTCGAAGGCAGGACGGAAGCTTTTAAACTATCAAAGCCGTTGTCGGAAGGACTCAGGAAATTGAGCTCACAGAACAATACAACGCTGTTTATAACGACTCTTGCTTTACTAAATGTGCTATTATCAAAATACACCAAGCAAAATGATATTGTAATTGGAACCCCAATTGCTAACCGCGACCATAAGGATATTCAGGACCAGATTGGCTTTTTCCTTAATACACTGGCATTGCGCAATCGAGTAAGCACTGAGGATAATTTCAGATCATTCCTGACAAAGGTAAAAAATAATACTCTCAGCGCATTTGACCATCAAATGTATCCCTTTGACCTGCTCGTCGATGAATTGCAGCTTCCAAGGGATCTATCCCGGTCGCCATTGTTTGATATAATGCTGATTTCGCAGACTCCTGCCGTTGATGGAATCAAATCCTCGTCCGGCCTTGAGATGAAATCAATTGAATTTGAGTATCCCATAAGTAAATTCGACCTGTCTGTAAGTTATTTCGAAGACGGAGATTCGATTAAATATTTCTTTGAGTATAACACGGCTCTATTTAAAAAAGAACGAATTGAGAATATGTTTAATCATTTCGCTTACCTGGTGGAAAGTGTTCTGGCAAATGATGATAAAGCAATAGCTCAGCTTGGCATTATTTCGGAAAAAGAAGAGGAAGTGATTCATAACCTGTCAATTGGTTGTAATAAAGATTTAGCGCATAAATCAATTGTAAGTCTTATTGAAAAACAAGCTTTATTATTTAAGAATAATACTGCCGTAGTATTTAAACGGAAAAAACTGACTTATGAGGAATTAAATTCCAGAGCAAATCAACTGGCATATTATCTTATTGCTAGTAAAAAGGCACTATTGGGAGAGTATATTTGTGTAATGCTTGATAGGTCAGAATGGTCTGTGATTGCAATGCTTGCTATTCTTAAAGCCGGAGGGGTATATATTCCGGTTGATCCAAATTATCCGCAAAACAGGATTGATTATATTTTGCGCGACAGCGGCGGCAAAATTCTGATTACATCAGAAAAATATGCAGATCATACTTCCTTTAAAAAAGAAAATATTGTCACTATTGAAGAAATAGAAGAGAAGGCATCTGAATTCAGTACTGGTAATCCTGATATTAATTTTTATTCAGAGTTGAATGCTTCAGCATATATAATCTATACGTCTGGTTCAACAGGGGAACCAAAGGGCGTGCTGGGTACCCACAGATGTTTGTTAAATCTGATTGAATGGCAGTCAGGTATAATAGAATGCGGGTTGAAAACCCTTCAATTCGCGCCTCACAGCTTTGATGTTTCGGTTCAGGAAATATTGTTTTCGCTGGCATCTGCGGGAACAGTATATATGATTGAAAATGAAATGCGCTATAAACTGAGTCTGATTGCAGAAATTATTGATAAAGATGAGATAGAGATTTTGACAATGCCCTACAGTGCGTTAAACCTGTTTTTAGGTGAAATCGAAGATAATGCTCAATTAAAATCACTTAAACATATTATCACCTCTGGTGAACAGCCGTTTATAAATCCCTTAATAGAAAAATTATTAAAGGTTTATCCGGGTTTAATGTTCCATAATCAATATGGACCTTCTGAAACTCATGTCGTTACATCCTATACTGTTTGCGGGAAAGATTGTGGGTTGCCTGGTAAAATTCCAATAGGCAGGCCGATAAATAATACTCAAATATTGTTGTTGGATAAAGAAATGAGATATGTACCGGTGGGAATTCCGGGCGATTTATATATCGGAGGATACAATGTAGCGAATGGATATATAAATAAACCCGAAGTAACAAAGGACAGATTTATTCAAAATCCATTTGGAGAAGGGAAATTATATAAAAGCGGTGATATAGCAAGATGGGATAATGAAGGCAATCTTGAATTTCTGGGAAGAGATGATGGCCAGGTAAAGGTCAGGGGGTTTAGAATTGAGCTTGGCGAGATCGAGGCCTGCCTCTTAAAGTATCCGGATCTGAAAGAGGCTGCAGTCAAAATAATTGAGGAGGGAGATAACAGGGAGATAGCTGCCTATTTTTCATCAACTTCCGAAATTGATATAGTTAGTCTTAAGGAATTTATGAATTTGCATCTTCCGGGTTATATGCTTCCGGGTTATTTTGTTAAGCTCGAAGCTTTACCGCGCACTCAAAGCGGTAAAATTGATATACGCTCACTTCCGGAGCCGGATAATACCATGAATCCATTCCTAAAGGCTTTTATTGCACCCGAAGGTGAAACTGAAAATATTATTGCCGGAGTATGGAAAGAAGTGCTCCGCAGGGAAAATATAAGCTCACAGGATAATTTTTTTGAAATAGGCGGCAATTCAATTAAAGCGATTCAGGTGATGTCAAAGGTTCAGAAGAGACTCGGTAAAAAAACATTCCTGAACCTGATTTTCCAGCAGCCGACTATCAAACAGATGGCCGCGATAATAACGGGCACTGAGGAAAGGCTAAAAAATCTGGAGACCGATTACATTGTGTTTAATGAGGGCCAGGGAAAGAAAGTATTCTTTTTGCCCCCGGGAATCGGTTATTCTTTTGCCTATATGGAATATGCTAAATACTTTGATGACTATTCCGTTTATGGACTGAACTTTATTGAATCAGATACTCCGGCAAAGTCAACTGCCAGTACTTTAATCGACCTGCAGAAGGAAGGGGCGTTTTATTTGTTCGGACATTCGGCAGGCGGAAATATGGCTTATGATGTTGCCCTGGAGCTGGAAAAGCAGGGCCGGCAGGTTGGTGGAATAATATTATTGGATAGTTACAGGCAAATGGAATTGATCGATTGGAGTGCCGAGGAATACCTGAATGATGCTGTTTTATATATTGAACAAAATCATGCGGAGTTTTTAGATGAGGAAATCAAGGAGGTCGCACTCAGAAAGATTGTTGCATACAGAAAATATCTGAATGCAAGAATTGAAACAGAACTATTAAGTTGTCCGATAATTCAAATTGAAGCCACAGATGAGATAATTAAATTTAACTATAAGATCAGCAGGAGAGCATGGGAAGAATTATCTCCTCAGTTCGAAGTATTTGTTGGCTCCGGAGGCCATATGGATATGTTAAAACAGCCCAATCTGGATAAGAACGCGTTATTAACAAAAAAACTCCTTGATTATTTAATAAATAAAGGCTATGATTCTCAACTCAATAAAAATGACATTAAATGAAATTTTTCGAACTCATAAAAAAAGAATCTGACAAACCATTACTTAAGTTGTTCCTTTTAACTGCTTTATCAGGTTTATCAAGTGCCGGTGTTTTAGCAATTATTAATTTAGCTGCTAAAGATGTCTCCAAGGATTCAATTAATATCAGCTATATATTAATGTTTACATCGACAGTTGGAATCTTTGTAACGTCTCAGAAATACATTTTATCGGCAGGTATTAATATCATTGAGGAAATTCTTAATAATATAAGATTAAGATTGTCCGATAAAATACGAAAGACCGATTTGTTTAATATTGAGCAGATTGGCAAAGCTGAAATATATAACCGGCTGACCCAGGAGTGTACTCTTATTTCACAAATGGCCCCTTATATTATAACTGCGTTGCAGTCGGCAATAATGCTTGTCTTTGTTTTTGGATATATTGCCATTCTTTCAATTTTTGCTGCAGTGATTCTTGTTATTCTTATCATTATTGGAGTTTTTGTATTTCACAAGAATAATGTAAAGGTCTATGCTGATCTTGAAGAAACCAATATAGCCGAGATTAAATTTTTTGTTTCGCTTACCAATATTCTTGACGGGTTGAAGGAAATCAAGCTAAACAGAAAAAAAAGCAATGATCTGTACGATCATTTTGAAAAAATTTCACTCAAACTAAAAAATCTGAAGATAAACACCGGCAACAAATTTTCCGAAAATATGGTCTTTTCCCAGGCCTTTATCTACATTGTACTTGGCGCAATTGTTTTTGTCTTACCCAGGTTAAAGCCTGATATGGCTGGTGCAATAGTGAGTACAACAACGGCTATGCTGTTTGCAATAGGTCCGTTGACCTCATTAGTCTCGATGCTCCCGGTTTTTGGCAAAATCGAGATTGCCATAAAGAATATTTACAGTCTCGAAAGTGAGCTGGACAAGCAGGTAAATCCCCATGAAGTTCAGCCTATAAACGGAGAAAACAGATTCTCTGATTTTCAAAAGATTGTTTTGAACGATCTCTATTTCGAATATAAGAATGGAGACGGAAGGGAGCCATTTTCAGTAGGCCCGATAGATCTTACTTTAACACGGGGCGAGGTATTATTTATAATTGGTGGAAATGGTTGCGGAAAGACTACTTTTTTAAAGTCTCTTACAATGCTATACAGGCCTAAAACAGGCAATATTTTTGTCGATGATAAAATCATAGATAGTTCAAATTATTTGGAATACAGGGAATTGTATTCAGCTATATTTTATGACTTCCATCTTTTTGATAAACTGTATGGTTTGGGGAAAGTAGACGCCAAAAAGATTAATGACCTCCTGAAATTAATGCAGATCCAGAACAAGACTGAATTTTGCGATAACGGGTTTACTAAGCTGGATTTATCTACAGGCCAGAGAAAACGTCTCGCATTAATAGTCACATTTTTGGAGGATAAGCCAATTTATATCTTCGATGAGTGGGCTGCAGACCAGGATCCTCAGTTCAAGCAATATTTTTATGATGACCTGTTAAAGAAACTGAAAGCAGAAGGTAAAACCGTTATTGCCGTGAGCCATGATGACCGTTATTTCCATTTGGCAGACAGGATAATAAAAATGGAATATGGTAAAATAATTTAACGTAATTCACTTATTTAAAAAATCTCTTAGTATCAGCCGGGTTTCATGTGATCCAAAAAATAAAAATAATATCAGCCAAAATTGCTTTTATCTACCATTTTCTGAAAGAAAAAATAGTTGATTACTGGAATAAACATACAATAGGAATAGTGATTGGACTATTGGTATTCGTCTTCTATATTGCTTTATTCTGGAACAGGATATTTATTTCCATTGATTCAGGAGAACAGGGGATAAGGTGGTCACGAATAAACGGTACAGAAGTAGGTGAGATATATGACGAAGGGCTGCACGCTATCTGGCCCTGGGACAGGATGTACATCTATGTAACACGTGTGCAAAACCAGCTGGATACCTTGCAAATCCTTACATCAGAAGGGCTTACCATTAAGGTGGAATTCTCTTACCGTTTTTACTTAATGAAAGATTCTATACCGACAATACACAAGAAATTGGGGGTCTCATACGCTACCTCATTTGTAAAACCTGAGGTCGAAGCGGCCTCCATGGCAATTATTGGAAACTTCACGCCGGAACAACTATATAAAATGTCGACATTGGTCGTTCAATCAACTATAAAATATTATCTGAGTAAACAATTGCTTGAAAAGAATGTTGTGATGGATGACTATCTGATAAAGAAAATATCATTGCCGGAAGTAGTTTCCAACTCAATCGAGAAAAAAATAGTTGCTGAGCAGTTGTCCTATGAGTTTAACTACAGGCTTTCGATCGAAGAAAAAGAAAAGAAGAGGAAAATCATTGAGGCTGAGGGTATAAAGCAGTTTGAGGAATTATCTAATATATCTATCCTGAAATGGAAGGGCCTGGAGGTTACATCCGAATTCGCCAAGTCTAATAATGCCAAGATTATTATAATGGGTAATGGGAAAAATGAGCTCCCTTTGCTATTAAATTCCGACGAAAAAAATAAATGATTATAAAGATGCCACAATTAAGAAAAATGAAACGTGTTGTTTTAATACTGTGGTTGCTGTTTCTAATACAACCGGCTATGAGCTATTCCCAGAATAAAGTATTGAAAAAAATAACACTTCTGCCCTCCTGGATTCCCCAGCAGCAGTTTGCAGGATACTATATGGCAAAGGAAAAGGGTATATATGAAAAATATGGACTTGATGTAACAATAATTCCGGGAGGATATGAACATGATGTACCATCCTCGCTAAAGAGCGGTGAAGTTGATTTCGGAATAATGTTTCTCTACACAGGAGTAATGGAACGTTCAAAGGGGACGAAACTTGTTAACATCGGCCAGATATTTCAACGAAGCAGTATCATGTTTGTTACAAAGAAAAAATTGGGAATCAAGACACTTGAGGATTTTAACGGTAAAAAAATAGGTGTGTGGCGGACTATTGCCGGAGAATTGACATCTGGTTTTTTAAAGAAACATAATATTAAAGCTGAGATCGTTGAGTTTGATAAAGGAATTAACGTATTTCTTAAAGATGCCGTGGATATAACTGTAATGATGAATTACAATGAATACCACAGTATGATAAATTCCGGAATCAACCCCGATGAAGTCAATAGATTTTATTTCTATGACTATGATATGAATTTCCCGGAAGACGGAATTTACTGTATGGAAAATACATTTAATACTAACCCGGACTTATGCAGGAAATTTGTCAAAGCCTCAATCGAAGGGTGGGAATATGCTTTGGCAAATAGAGAAGAGACTAATAAAGTGATTAATAAATATAAAGAAATTGTACATGTATCTTATAACAATGCACATTCTCTCTGGATGTTAAATTCCATGAAGGATATGATTAGTTCCTCAGGTAAAAAGGTAGAAGTTGGGAATCTCTTAAAATCAGATTATGAGCGCCTGACTGATTTTTTATTTGAAAATAAATTCATTACGAATAAGCCGCATTACAGCGATTTTTACAAAGGGAACAGGTGATATGTCAAAATTCAATTTGAAAATATCAAGACCAGTTCTGTATTATATCGTTTCGTCCATCATTATTGTAGCGGCAGCTATTGGAATCTCTAAATATTATAGCCAATATTTGTGGAAGAAAAATACCAGAGAAGGGGCAGAAGCAAAACTAACGGGAGAAGTAAATAGAATTCAAAAGTTTATTCTTTCGATTGAACAAATTCCACAGAACCTGGGGTATGTGCTGGAATTTTCGAAACCAAAGAAAGAGGATATGAAAATATTAATGAATTCTGTTGTTGAAAACACTGATGAAGTATTTGGGATCAGTATTGCCTTTGAACCGAATTCATATTACAAAGACTCAACTTATTTTGCTCCATACATATATAAGAAAGATGGTAAAATTATTTCTGTCAATCCAACTGATTCATCGTATCATTATTTCAGCATGGATTGGTATTTAATACCGAAGACTTTAAATAAGCCAGTTTGGATCGAGCCATATTATGATGAAGGTTCCTCCGGAGGAAACATTGTGCTGGCTACATATTCTGTTCCGTTTTATTCTTACGACGGGACTAAAGAAACGATAAGAGGAATAATAGCAGTTGATATTTCATTAGAATGGTTATCGAAAGTAGTATCCTCTATTAAGTTAGAAGATGAGAGTTATTCAATACTGGTTTCTGAAAACGGTACTATAATTAGTTCTCCCAATCCGCATTGGCCGTACAATGAATCCTTATTCAGTCTTGCAGAAGAAAACAACCAGCCCCTTTTAAGAGAGATTGGCAGAGACCTGCAAAAAGGTAACACAGGGTTCGTCAACGCGGGCAATTTCGGTACAGACCGGGAATGGTGGATTTGTTATATGCCTATTCCGGCCAATAAATGGGGAGTCCTGCTTGTGGTACCCAAAAAGTAAGAATATTAAATATAAAATATTATTGCCGAAAATATTCGGCATTTCCACACATACAAAAATGAGGTTCAGAATGGTAGAAAAAGAAGAAACTACAGCAGCAAAAGAAGTTGTTACTGAAGATGTTGATCAGGCAAAACTCGATTTATCACAGGCTCTTGTAAAAAAATACATGTGGTGGTCTATGGGTGCTGGTCTGATTCCTGTTCCGTTAGTTGACATTGCAACTGTTTCCGGTGTTCAGTTGAAAATGTTAAATGAGCTCTCAAAAATTTACGGCGTAAAGTTTTCTAAAAATGCTGGTAAATCGATTATCAGTGCTTTACTAGGTGGAATTTCTGCTGACGCATTATCAAGAAGCTATATTACAAGCATTATCAAATCAATCCCGGTTATCGGAGTTGTAGGTTCTGTATCCATGCCCGTATATTCAGGAGCAACTACATGGGCCATTGGTAAAGTATTTATTCAGCATTTTGCTTCAGGCGGAACTTTCCTTGACTTTGATCCCGCAAAAGTTAAGAATTATTTTATGAATTTGTTCAAACAGGGTCAGGAAATTGCCAAAGACCTGAAGACTGCAAAAGCATAAGTCCGTGTATTTTAATAGCGGAGCAAGGTGCTCCGCTTAATTACTAAATTGATAAAACTGTTTTGGGAAATAGATATGGTACCAATTGGATTATTTTTCTTTTTAAGTATAGTGGTTGGCCTGTTAGGCAGAAAGACACTCATTGGTTTTTGGGGTAACTTTATATTCTCCCTGTTCCTTACGCCGATTGTTCCTCTGGTTTATGTGCTGATCGCATCGAATAAGGGTAAAAAAGTTCAGGCTTCAGCATCTAAATAGCGGTAACACGTTTTATCTCGGGTGATTTGATTACTTTGTCTGTTGTTATACAGCAGGAAATCAATTGATCAAATTCATGGTGGCTATAATGCCATTTGACATTATCGATGAATAAATCCTTGTCCGCCAATTTAATAGTGTGAGTGGAAATGATGGAAAGCCCGCGTCCATCAGCCTTTACAGCACTTTCTATTAGTGTCCAGTAATAGTAAAATCTCCTAAACTTATCTTTGGCGGACCTGATATCTTTCCATTGTTCATTGGTAAAGTAATCAGTAAAATCGGAAAAATCTATTTCTGCAATCTTTTCCACGTCTATACCTACCCGGCAGTCTTTAGAGAAAACAACTGCGGCGCAGTCAGCAGTATGGGAAATATTAAAATCAAAAGGAGAATCCGGAAAGAAAGGTCTGCCTGCATCGCTGTATTGAATTTCATTTAATTTTAAGTAGTCACAGTCATTATCACAAAGAGCTTTTGATAATAAAACTATGGATGTCAATAACAGGCTTTTGTCCTCATCTCTTTTCAGCTGTGACAATCTCAATTTTATCCGCTGAGGCATTTGTCCGGTAATAACATCAAGATCGCTGTTTAGTAAAATATCGGTGTATGCATAATAAATCTGTACCATATTTTAAATAGTACCTTCAATTTTTCCCGATATAAGATTACAGATTTCATCCACATTATTAAAAATAAAAAAATGCCCTCCACTAAAACGGTGAATGGAGATTTCATTGTCCGTTTCCAGCTGCCAGGCTGCCGCTTCCTCATCACTAACGTTTTCCTCACTGCCAAGCATAACAGTAATGGGCACATCCATAGGAGAATTCCTTGGAGTGTAACAATAGTCTGAAATTGACTGAAAGTCTGCTCTTATAACCGGAAGGAAGAACTTCAGGAAACCTTTATCTGTCAGCAACTCTTCTGGTGTGCCATCCATTTCCCTTAGCATATTAATAAATTTATCATCAGGCAGGTTGTGCTTATTATCCTGTTTGAGTAAGGAGGGGGCTGTATGCCCGGAGAGAAAAAGTATCAGGGGAAGATTCTTGCCCTTATTGGAAATGTGCCTGCACAAATGAAGGCCAAGTAAAGCTCCGAGGCTATGGCCGAAAATAGCATAACATCCGTCGATACTACTTTCAAGCTGCATAAAAAGATCTTCAGTCATAGTCTCAATACTGTAAAGCAGCGGTTCAGTAATTCTTTTACCTCTTCCTGGCAGTTCAAGGCTGCAGAATTCTATATTTCCCGGAAGATATTTCTTAAATCCTGAATATGAGTATGCATTTCCCCCTGAGAAGGGGATATAGAAAAGTTTAATATTATTTATGCTCATTCTGGTAATTGAAGTAATTGCGGGGAGCCCATAAACCGAACAGCACACTTCCTGTATTTATACTAAAAGAAAATAAATGAAGGAGCAGATTCTATGTAAAATAACGGACTGACCCGGTTATAAAGTTAAATGATAAAAAAGTGGACAAATTTGCTGCCAAATTATGTATCGGATCTACGGATTATATATCAATATCATATGATGTGTTCACCGAAGCCAACAATAATTATCAGCAGGATCCTGATTTATATTTTGTGCAATTTTAGCTATTAAAATTTTAATAGTCAAGCTTCTCTGAATTTTGATGGATTGAATTATCTTATTAGTTTATGTAACTTATTATAGCATGCATGATATTAGCAGGGGATGGATACATGCTATACGGCTTTGCCTGGTACCTTAATGATAATATATCTTTAGGAAAAGCAGTGATTGAGTAATGAGCAGTTAATATTTATCAAAGTAAAGGAGAAAGCTATGAAAGCATTAGTATTTCACGGACCTGGTAAGCGTGCCTGGGAAGAGAAACCGAAACCCACGATCAAGGATTCGAAGGATGCAATAATCCGGATGACAAAAACAACCATATGCGGGACAGATCTTCATATCATGAAGGGAGATGTTCCCGAGGTAGTCGATGGTCTTATTATTGGGCACGAAGGAGTCGGCATTATTGAAGAAGTTGGCCAGGGGGTTTCTAACTTTAAGGCTGGCGATAAGGTACTGATATCATGTATTACATCCTGTGGAAGCTGTACGTCATGCAGAAGGGGAATGTATTCACATTGCGAAAACGGCGGAGGCTGGATTCTCGGCCATTTGATCGATGGAACACAAGCCGAATATGTAAGAATACCTCATGCCAATACGAGCCTTTATCATTTTCCTACTGGCATGGATGAAGATGCAATTGTAATGCTGAGTGATATTTTGCCGACAGGATTTGAATGCGGTGTAATTAACGGGCAAATCAAGCCCGGGGATACTGTCGCAATTATTGGCGCAGGTCCAATCGGACTTTCAACTCTGCTGACTGCGCAATTCTATTCGCCTTCAGAGATTATTATGGTTGATACAGATGAAAACCGGCTCAAGGTTGCAAAAACATTTGGGGCAACGAGGCTGGTTTATAAAAATGCAGTTGATGAAATAATGAAGCTGACAGGCGGGAAGGGTGTGGATGTTGCAATAGAAGCCGTGGGTATGCCTGCTACCTTTGATATCTGCCAATCAATTATTGCACCCGGCGGACATATAGCGAATATAGGTGTTCATGGTAAGAGCGTTGACCTGCATCTCGAGAAATTATGGGCAATGAACATTACTATTACAACTCGTCTTGTTGATACGGTCACCACACCAATGTTGCTGAAGACAGTTACTTCGGGAAAATTGCAGCCGGAGAAACTGATCACCCATCGGTTTAAGCTCAGTGATATCATGAAAGCCTACGATACTTTTGGTAATGCCGCAGCCGAAAGGGCGTTAAAAGTTATTATGACCAATTAATATGAAAATACAATTTATAAACATTAAAAGGCAAAGAGATGGTCCAGGATACAATTGAGAAAATTAAGGAGAAGATCCGAACTAACAATTCTCTGAGCGAGGAAAACAAAACTGAACTTCTTGCTCTGCTGGCACAACTGAACCCCGAAATTACGGAATTATCAAAGGCGCAATCTGAACACGCGGAAAGTATTGCCGGATCCATAGAACGCTCGGCACATGAAGCAATGCAGCAGCAGAAAAATCCAACCCTTCTGAAATCAGAAATTGAAGCATTGTCTGATTCGGTAAAGGGCTTTGAAGTATCACACCCGAAACTTGTTGAGACAGTCAACTACATTGCAAATGTCCTGGCGAACATGGGCATATAATTTATTAAAAGGTTTTCCTGTTAAAAATGAGCCCTAGGTTGAGATGGTTTAATCTTCTTTAATAAGTGAATTACGGGGAGTATGTATATATAATCATATGGTATTTTTCAAACCGGAGATTAATTATACTAGTGGAAAATACAGGGAGTCAGAAAATATTTCCGTTCTTAGCTGATTTGTACGGAAGATTAAGTGGAAAAAACTGCTGCGAGATAATATATTAGCAAATGATTTATCTGATTACTAATCAATCAAAGAGTATATGGAAAAAGAGTATTATCTACTTAGTTACCGCTTGAATCAGAAGGATGGATATCTCATCTGGTATTCTGATGAAACTGATGGTTTACTTACCGATGAATCCGGTAAAGTTATTAGCTTTAACAGCAAACAACAACTGCTTGAATTCGCGTTTAATATTAATATCACCATTCAGCCTGATGAGCCGGAATTTCACAATATGGATCTGGTTAATGAGTGGATAAAAGAAAACGATCCCATGCTAATAAATTTCAGTGCTTTTAATGGGATATGGAATCTTTGGACCGATATCGCAAACAGTACTGGCAGAAGTTTTTACCAGGATAAGGTCTCAACGGATGAGATCTATGATAAACTGTTCTGGAGCTGTGAACTGCCGACCGCAAATCCCGAAGACAGAAGGTATTATCCTGAATGGACCGAACGTGAATTAATAACTATGAAAGAGCTATTCTCAGGTGGAATGGCCATGTTCCAGGAGACTCTGGTTACTTACTGAGCATAAAAAAAGCTGCCGGGAAGCGGGTTCCCGGCAGCTGGATGAAATCAGACACTTTGAAAAATTACTTGAGCAGAACCAGTTTCTTCGTCTCAGTAAATTTTCCAGAGGTTAAAGTATAGAAGTAAATACCGCTTGGAATATTCCTGGCATTAAATACAACCGAATAACTTCCCGCAGCTTTTTCTTCGTTCATTAATGTAGCAACTTCCTTCCCTAAAATGTTATAGACCTTTAGGGTTACAAATCCATTATTGGTAATGCTGAATTTAATTGTCGTCGAAGGGTTGAACGGATTCGGGTAATTCTGCTTAAGTGTATACTCTGCAGGAGCAATGCCCTCATTCTCCGGTGTGGATGTTACACTGGCCATAACCATAGTAAAGCTGACTACAGGAATTACATTAGCTGAGGTCAGGCTGACATATTCAGGAGCAGTTTCCTCATACTCAAACATGTCGGCAGAGAGTGAATAGGTGCCGGCAGTGAGTCCATCAACCGTATATTGTCCCTTTCCATCGGCTATAGCATAACCGGCAAGATTTCCCTTCTCATCAGCTACTAAGGATAATGCTCCGTTTACACCCTTGCCATCCTTATCTTTAATAAACCCTGAAATCGTACCCGGACCTTTGATTCTGTTTATCTTTTTTACGGTAAAGTTGATATTGCTTAATACTGTGGATTCTGTAATTGCCAGAGTATCGGCGTATTTCCTTTCGAAAACAGGTTTGCCATCCTGCCTGTAATATGAAGGCATATAACCGGCTCTTGGAATTGCCTGCAGGATATATTTCCCCGGAATAAGATTTGTCAGAGAATAAACTCCTGTTGAGTCGGTAAGATTACCTGATTTAATGAAACCATACTTGCCGTCAGATATCCTGTAAGCTACAATACCAGAGGCAACGCCCTGAAATAGGGAATCCACAACCTTTCCGCTAATGCTGTTGTTCAAAACCTGTTTGCTTTCCAAAATAAAGTTTATATCTGTAAGATTGGATGATATAACAAGTTTATCTGCTTCCTGAAGCGTTTTCTTTTTATTGTAATACTGAGCCTGATAACCCTGACCGGAGGTATGATCATATTCACTGTAGGGAGAAGCAAACACGACTACCGTATCATTACTATTGACCCTAACGGTATAGTTCCCCATGTCATCAGTGGAACCGCCGGTAAGATTGCAGGCTTCCTTACTATTCTCTTTCCCAGGGCTTCCTTTTCCAGTATTAATAACAGCATT
Organism: Ignavibacteriales bacterium; assembly: GCA_050258815.1. Taxonomy (GTDB): domain Bacteria; phylum Bacteroidota; class Ignavibacteria; order Ignavibacteriales; family SURF-24; genus JAAXKN01. The sequence continues at coordinate 4,204 of JBLMZM010000013.1, read as the reverse complement.
CATTCTGAAAACACTGATTTTTGACCTGACGGGTTTGCCATCCGCATTTTTAACGCTGCCTTTAATGGTATAAGGGACTGATTGGACAAAAGGTGCAAGTGAAATTGTTAAGTCGACAGGGGTACCTGAGCTGACAGTAACAACTTTAGCCTGATCTGTCGATTTAGCATTATTATAAAACTCGCCAATAAATTTTTCAGCTGAGGCATAAACATAATAAGAACCAGGGGTAACTTTAGTGGAAAACTTACCAGAGCTGTCGCTAACTGCGTAGACAAAGCAGGGGATCATGACAGGATTAACGGGAATAAATTGAATCTTCCCCTTGATGACCGGGTTACTCTGGCTATCTGAAATCAGTCGCCCGGTGATAGTCGCCCTCGATGAATCGGTAAAAATTACACTTACCTCAGCCTTATTTGAAGGCTGGCTTTCCTGACTGGCAGCTGAAGCAGTAATATAGTAGGTGTATTTTTTCCCGCTGACGACGTTCACATCCATGAAGTAAGGGATGTTTGTTGTTTTTTCTAACCTTTTAAAACTGCCGGTATCGCTAATACCCCCATCCCTGCGGTAAATGTTAAATTTTACAAGGATTTTGGAGGGATAATCCCAGTTTAAGAGTACCCCTTTACCCATTTCCATCCTGCTTACTGAGGCCTTCAGGTTAGCGGGGACCGGGATTTCCGAATAGATCTGACTGAAAAATCCCGAAATGAACATAGTTATAAATAAGAAATTAATAGTAGTCTTTTTCATTTTTGACCTCTTCTGATAAATGACATTCTGACAGATGTTCAAAACCTAAAGATTGAGTTATAGTAACAGCCTGATAATTATTACCAAAAACAATGAAGCACCAAGGTTTGTACCTCTGTTGCAACATAAAATAAGTACAAATAATACACAACAAGAATATTTGATTTATGATAAATATTTATATACTGCCATGAATATTTTCACTTTCAGGATATCTTCCAATGTATTTGGAATTTAAGAAGGGTTTACCTATGGAAGATGAAAATACAATTATTACTTTCGAAAATAGTAATAAGGATCCGGATGCTTGCCCTGAAGCAAACAAAAAGAAGAGCATATCGTCTGGAAATTATCTATTTTTCGGAAAGAAAATATATTATATAACTGTAATTATCTGAACAAAACCAAATAACTATATCAAATGAAAGTAATAGCAATAAACGGAAGCCCTAAGGCAGATGGAAACACTTTTCATACTCTGAGCATGGTTGGCAATGAGATTAAAAACAGCGGTATTGAATTCGAAATTCTCCATGTCGGACACAAAATGATCCACGGTTGTCTGGCATGCGCAAAATGTGCTGCAAACAAGGATGAACAGTGCTCTATTAAAACTGATGAGCTGAATGAGTGGATACAGAAATTAAAAAAGGCGGATGGTATTATTCTTGGCTCGCCCGTATACTACTCAGGAATACCCGGTACACTGAAAAGCTTTCTAGACCGTGTGTTTTATGTATCGGGATCAAATGGCGGCTTATTTCGCCATAAAGTTGCAGCAGCCGTGGTGGCTGTAAGAAGAACGGGAGGTTCAGCTACATTCGACAGCCTGAATCACTATCTCACATATTCTGAAATGGTCATAGCTACATCCAATTACTGGAATGTCATACATGGCAGCCGTCCCGGTGAAGCCATTCATGATAATGAAGGCAGGCAAATTATGAGCGTTCTGGGGAAAAATATGGCATGGTTGTTAAAGATGAAAGAAGCAACGGAATGTACAATTGCTCCGCCGCCGCAGGAAAAGAAGGAATACATGAATTTTATCCGATAGCTAGAGCAATTTCATGCCAGCATGGCTTATACGTCACTGTTGGGGTTGAGAGATGAAACTCTGTTTATGTATTTAATATGGAGCCCCAGGACTAAAAATTTTATTAACGTTCCCGGGGCTTTTTATTTACTCCTTCAGATTTATCCGGGAATTAGCTATCTTTCAACGAATTCGAATTTGGCCGCGATGTGACCAATATAACTCACTGTTTTTACAGCAATCCAGACTAAAGAGGTATCAGTATGAAACAATGGTATGAATCTCTGTTTGAGAATTATGGCAAAAAATATGATGATGAATGCTTCACGCAGGGTACAACAGGAGAATGTGATTTTATTGAGAAGGAAATTGATTTTAACAGGTCGCTAAGAATTATTGATATCGGCTGCGGTACAGGCAGGCATTCCATTGAGCTAACCAAGAGGGGATATTGTGTCACAGGTGTTGATCTATCGGAATCGCAATTGATGAGGGCAAGAGAAAAGGCAAAGGACCTTGGACTTGAAATCGATTTCCGGAAGCAGGATGCCCGGCAATTACCTTTTAGTAATGAATTCGATCTGGCAATCATGCTCTGCGAAGGGGCCTTCCCCTTGATGGAGACAGATGAAATGAACTTCGAAATCCTTAAAAATGCCACCAGGGCTCTTAAGGATAATGGTAAAATTATTTTTACGACGCTGAATGGATTGTTCCCCATATTTCACTCAATAAAAGAGTTCTGTGCTTCAGCATCCGTTGAGGGAAACGCAACTTATGATAAGAATACTTTTGACCTTATGACTTTCCGGGATCATAATATTACAACTGTAGTGGATGATTCTGGGAACAAAAAAGAACTTGCAAGTAATGAGCGATACTATATCCCGAGTGAAATTACTTGGATATTGAAGACACTTGGCTACAGGACAATTAATATTTACGGAGCGAAGCTGGGAGCCTTTTCAAGAAATGATAAGCTGACGCAGGAAGATTTCGAAATGCTTATTATAGCTGAAAAATAGATTGGAATAGATTTATAAAACAATCAATGCCGCATCCCGGGTATAAACCGGAATGCGGCATTAAATAGTTCATCAGCCTTATCTTAGCAATATCATTTTTCTTGTAATAACAGTCTCATTAGTGCTCAGTCTGTATAAATACATCCCGCTGGAGACTTTCTGACCTGAATTATCATCGGCATTCCACTGCGCTGTATGTTTGCCTGCGTTCATCTGACCGGCAATTAGTGTCTTAATTTCCCTGCCAAGCATATCAAATACCTGAAGCTTTACAAACGAATTCTTCGGCAGCCAGTAAGTGATCATTGTCGAGGGGTTGAATGGATTCGGATAGTTCTGATCAATTTTGTATTCAGTGGGAATTGCATTATCCACTGTTACATCTGTTGTCGCAGTTACGGTGAACCTTCCGGGTGCTGAATATGAAGAGTAGTTGCCCTTTTCATCAACTGAACGTACTCTCCAGTAATACTCTGTCCCTGCCTGCAGTCCTGATACAGTAACAGATGTCTGCTGTATTTCAGAAATTGTAACAGGAGAAGTCATTTCATTGTCGGTAGAATACTGCAGTTCATACTTAAGGTTCGCATCTGTTTTTGCTGGCAGCAGCCATGACAGTTCAGGTGAAGCTGACGTTAGTACAACACCTTCAACCGGGCTTCCGGCGAATGGAACTACCGAGCCTGATCCGCCTATGACCGTAAATCGACCAACCGGATTGGAGGGAGCAGAATAAGAAGTCCCATTATATGCAGAAACCCTCCAATAGTATGTTGCTCCCGGGGTAAGATTACTTATTGTTGTTGTGCTGCTCGAAGAATTTACAATTGTAGCATCACTAAAATCACTTCTATTCCCGTATTCAACCTTGTATGACTGAATTCCGATTGAAGAGCCGCTTATGTACCAGGACAGTGAAGTGGAAGTTGAATATACTGTAGTACCACCAGTTGGGTAGGAGACAATTGGAACAATTGTCCCCGTTCCGCCAGTAATAGTAAAGTCACCAGCTGACCAGGCTGAAGGCGTCGAGCCTGCATATGCAGCAATTGCCCAATATATGTGGGCGCCATAAGCCTGTGCCGGTAGTATGAAACTTCTTTGGGTAACATCAGTTATATCGCTGTAGTTCGTTGAAGGCAGCGTGCTCCAGTCGGGTGATGGAGTAGTTGACCAGGCCACCCTGAATTTAGTCAGGCCAATAGTTGAACCAGCGACTGTCCAGTTCAGTGTGGGTGTATTAGTATATACAACAGGATTGCCTTTAGGCCACCATGCGGTGGGCACTCCCTGAGCTATGCCGCCTGCAATCGTGAAGGTTTTGGGGTCAGAGTTTACCTCCTGTCCCGCAATACCATTGGAAGCCCTAACATAACAGGTATGG
>JBLMZM010000012.1:0-3530 GCA_050258815.1 Ignavibacteriales bacterium | reverse complement strand
TTAGACAACGGTTTAAGCTGGCAGTCAGAAAGTGTTAGTTTGCCTCAAAAAGATATAATATTCCTGGAAAAAAGCGGAAATTATATTTTTGCCAGAAACGATAATTACCTGTGGCGCGCCGCAGTTTCAGAACTGACACCGGCTCTTCCCTCGGTACCGAAACTCCTTGCGGCAGCAAATAATTCAAAAAATCAGCCATTAAACGTAAGGCTTTCGTGGGAACAGGCGGAAAATGCCGAATGGTACCATCTGCAGGTTGCACAGGACAGCCTGTTCAAGGATCTCATACTTGATGATCCAACTGTAACTGCATTAACGAAAGATGTTACAGAACTCAGTGAAGGCAGAATATTTTTCTGGAGGCTCAGGGCCGGGAGCGGCGCGGGAGTAAGCCAGTGGTCGGAAGTGTGGAACTTCACTACTGTTCTTAACAGGCCCGACAGCTTAAGCCTGACCGCAGTTACGAAAGGAATTAAGATTTCCTGGAAGGACAACTCCGCGAGCGAGAGCGGATATGTAATAGAAAGGATGCACCTGGAAGGCTTTACGGTTTTAGATACGGTAAATGCCAATACTGTAATCTACACAGATACAGCGGCAGTTCAGTCCGTTTACTATCACTACAGGGTAAAAGCATTTAATCAGTACACCGCTTCTGACTACAGCGATACGGCATCAATTATGCTGACGTATGCAGAAGGGGGAAGCGTAAGACCCGCAGAATATAACCTGTTTCAAAATTATCCGAACCCGTTTAATCCAGTTACCGTGATCAGGTATACTCTGCCCACAGAGAGCACAGTCAGGATTGCTGTATATAACGCGCTAGGGAGAACGCTTAAGGAGATGATTGTTAAGAATCAGGGTGCCGGGCTGCATGAGATAAGTTTTGATTCACAGAATATATCATCGGGAGTATATTTCTACATAATGGAAGCCAGGGCAATTGACGGGACAAGAAGTTTCAGGCAGATAAAAAAGATGGTAATAATTAAATAATCCAATGAATATTATTTTGCTTTAGATCTAAGGAGTATAAACATTTGGGGAATGAAAATGAAATGTGAGCCTATGGAATTACGCATTCAATAAGCCCGACTCGGTCGGGCGTAACCTTAGTAGCCCGGGGTAAGGGAGTTCGCCTCGGGCGAACGACCGAACCCTGGGTACAGGTATCCCCCACCCCCATCCCAGCTCCGGTCAGGAGCGGCACATAAAATCCACACAATTTATTGATTTTAGATGTGAATCAATTTCTTCGGTGAATATGAACCATTTAATCGGGTGAATATGAACCATTTAACCGGGTGAATGTTAATCAATTAATTGGGTGAATGTGCATTAATTTAATTATTTAACCGGGAACAATATTTTGTGTCGCTCCTGACCGGAGCTCCGTGTGGTGTGTGGGGGGATCCGTTTCCCCGGGGTTCCCGCATTCACCTTCGGTGAATTTGGTTACCCCGGGCTACAAACAAAGCGCACCTCCGGTGCTTAGTGATTGCGTAATTCTAAATGCTCACATTCCACATACAGGGAGAGGCGATTTCCCGGGACCCGTACCTAAAGGTACGGGCTAGTCAGCCAAATTTACAAACGATGGGCTATACCAACCAGACAGACTCCAGGTACAAGTTTACGGAAAAAGAGCGTGACTTAGGCACAAATTATGATTATTTTGGAGCCAGGTATTATGACAGTGAACTGGGAAGATGGCAGAGCGTGGATCCTTTGGCTGATAAATATCCTGGACTGAGTCCATATAACTACTGTGCAAATAATCCTTTACTTTTATATGATCCTGATGGAATGGAGTTTAAGGTGGGCGGAGATAAAACAGTTGCCTCTAACTTTGTAAAAGAACTGGCAGGCTCAGAAAACGCAAATTTAATAACGGTGGGGAATGATGGGAAAATAATCTTAGATAAAAACTTCGTTGTGACTGAAGGTGGAGGTTCGGAATTAATCTATAACCTAGTTGGCAGTAGCCATGAATATGAATATGTTGCTGGAAACAGTGGAAATTATTTAGACAAAAATGGAATTGAGCAAAATGCAAGCACCGGGAGTATGGGATACTTAAGTTTAGTTAAAAACGGGATGCAGAATGAGACTACTCCGACAGGGTTGTATCCTACCAAAGGTGATGGCCAATTAATAATGGATCCCAATAAAACATATTCTACTGAAAACGATAAAAAGCCTGTGCCATATACAAATATATTGTATCATGAGCTTAAGGAAATGTATATAATGATTGAAGGAAATAAACCTCGGTATAGTGATGATCCAAATAGATCATCTCATGCACAGGCGGGAAGTGCTGGTGTCGCAAGAGCTGCTGCAGATAAAGTAGATCCAAATGGAGCTGATGGCGGGACGAAGCAAAATCCTATTAAACCACATTGAGGTGTAAAGTGAAACATATATTAATGTTTTAGTTGTTAAATCTTCCTTTATTTGCTTCAAATGAAATAATGATAAGAGTAATATCTCAAGGGATAAGCTTTGAATTTTATGGTAAAGATTCCATTTACAATAAAGGAGATTTTGTGAATTTTAGGTTGGTGATTCACAATAATTCAGATAGGAAATATTTCATCTTTGATCCAGAGGCTAATAATTTTACTCCTAGTTATGATTCTACTATGCTAAGGGACAAAGTCTTTTTTAATTATGGAGGTGCATATCAATTCGATATAAATGCAAATCAGAGGTTGAAAATATTAAATCCAGGTGATAGTTTGAGTATTCCGCTAATATTGGATACAAAAATCCTGAAATTATCAGGATCATTTACTAATCTTTTTTTTACATCTATTAATATCGGATATCTCCCATACAAAGAGGATCTTGAGTATTTGACGAAATCCGATGACGGATTAGTTTACTTTAGAAATAATTCTAATCTCATGTGGGCAATAAATTCGCATAAAGCAATTTTAATAGGGTATTTGCCAATTTTAATTCGGAATAATTGACTTAGATACTGTCTATAAGTGAGAGTATAGGAAATTTATCCCTATTTGGGCTTTTGTCCCAGAATTTCTGTGCGAATTCCGGGACTAAAGTCACGAGGGTATGGGGCGCCTAAACCCCGACCTAAAAGGTCGGGGCTAGTCAATCGTAGTTGCTCTATCGGAATTTCCGAATACTATTTTAATATTATCATTTTCTTCGTGCTCGTGAAACTTCCGGCGTCCAGTCTGTAAAAATATGTGCCGCTGGGGAGACTGGAAGCGTTGAATACTGCCTGGTGGACTCCCGCTGTCTGCATCTCGTTTGTTAGCTGTATTACCTCACGCCCTAGTATGTCAAATACCTTCAGCTTTACAAAGCTTTGTCCCGGCAGACTGTAGCTTATTGTTGTTGTTGGGTTGAAGGGGTTTGGATAGTTCTGCATGAGGCTGTATCCCTTTGGCATTTCTATTTTGCTGCTCAGGCCTGAGGTGCTGCTTCCAAGAATTCCTTTTTCATTGAATACTGCAAGGCCGCGGTTCGTGCCTATCCATTTATTGTCAAACCTGTCA
>JBLMZM010000011.1:0-3689 GCA_050258815.1 Ignavibacteriales bacterium | reverse complement strand
AGGAACGCTCCAAAGACATAGATAATCCAGTGGAACTCTTCGATTAAGGCAACTCCGGCAAAAATGAAGATAACCCTCATTATGAGAGCCCCGAATATGCCCCAGAAAAGAACCTTGTGCTGATATAGAGAAGGTACCTTGAAAAAAGAGAATACGAGCACAAAGATGAATATATTATCCACGCTGAGAGATTTTTCTATTAAGTAGCCGGTAAAAAACTCGAGCGCCTTCTGCTCACCTTCCCAGAAATAAATCCCCAAATTAAACAGCAGTGCCAGAGCTATCCAGACGGCGCTCCATATCAGGGCCTCCCTTACTTTTACAACGTGCGAGGTTTTGTGAAAGACGCCAAGGTCCAGAAAAAGCATAACAAGAACAAAAACCAGAAAAAGAATCCATTCCATCGAAAACTCCATTTATGAATTAATTTAATACAGAAAAATTGGGAGTTCCGCCTCTTGGAGGGCGTGGAATTACCTCAACTGGTAATGAGGCAGTGGAATGTTCAGGTGAATTCAAAATGGCAAGGGAATCTATAAAGTGAAGATAGGGAAGTACTAAGTTCAGGTCATTTTCATCTTCATTCAAATCCTGAACGGGAAACGTCCCCTCGGATTGTGTGCCGGAATCTTCAGCCTGCAGAAGAAATATTCCTACATCAGGACTCAACAAGCAGTAACTTCCCTTAGCCCCTATGGAGGTGCTAAATGCGGTAAAAAACAGCAGGCACGATATGAAAATGAATTTTAACATCCCTTTAGTATAAGTAAATAACTCTAATGAATAAATCCTATAAAGAATTAACGGCCTCAGAATTAAAATTGTTCCATTATGAAGATAAAAATGAAATTCATATATTCATTTTGATAGTCAAACCGGAATTCCATAATTTTGACCTGGAAATATAAAGCCTCCGGCTTTTGTATCCAAGTACTCGCGGAAAGTGATTATTAACACCAGGCAAATGCAGAATAATATGAATAAATCAAAAACTTTACCCCGATTCATCTTCATACTGATACTTTTTCTATCATCCTTTTCGTACGGGCAAAATTCCGAATGGGTCAACTTTTATGGCCCCAATTATCCGAATTGCGTTGCAGTTGAAGGCAATTACATATGGACGGGAACAAGAACGGGACTCATGAGATTCAACAGGCTGACCTTCCAAAAGGATTTTTACTATACATTTAACTCGGGACTACCGGATAATTATGTTACTTCAATTGCCGCGGACAAAAATGGGGTTAAATGGATTGGAACAGGCAGGGGAATGGCAAAATTTGACGGAAAGACGTGGACGGTCTTTAACTCCTCAAATTCAGAACTTCCGGGTGACGCCGTTACTTCAATTGTTATTGACACTTCTGGAAGTATATGGGTCGGGACTTCTGAATCAGGAATTGCAAGGTTTAACGGTGCTACCTGGACGGTCTTTAACTTAGAGTCCGGCTTGAAGGATAACAGAGTTACAGCTCTTGCGGTAGACAAGCGTAATAACACCCTTTATGCAGGATTCTATTCTACAGGAGTTGCAAAATTTAATGGCACCAAATGGCTATGGATTGAACCCGGCTCTCTTTATCCCACATTTTATTATACTGATATAACTTCTCTTGCAGTGGACAGTGGAGGTACTTTATGGGCCGGGACCTCCCGTAATGGACTGGAAAAATATGAAGGGGCCAAATGGGATTTTTATTCCAATGATAATAATGGCGACTGGATTTTTCCCCAAACCCTATGTATAGGAAAAGATAATGAGCTTTGGATCGGTGCAGCAAATAAACTGCTCAGGTATGACATCAAAGCAAAGCAGTTTTCTGTCTTTAGTTCCTACTATAATACTTTACCTTTCGATGAGATAAGAGGTATAACTCTGGACTCAGAAGGGAATCTTTGGCTTGCTGCCAGGCACCCGATTTATCATATCGGCAATCTGCTCAAATTTAACCGGCAAAGCTTTGAGCAGATATATATCGAAAGCTCAAGTCTTCCACCGGGTTCAATTTCCTGCGTGGCCCGTGAGAATGGTGGCGCTGCCTGGATAGGTACACTTGGATATGGGGTGGTTAAGTACGACGGAAGTAACTGGTCGCGCTATGACAAATCTAACTCCGGCTTAATTTCTAATTCTGTAAATACCATAGCTATTGATTCCGCCGGGAATAAATGGATTGGAACTGACGAGGGGCTATCTGAGTTTGACGGGACTGGTTGGTCCAATTTCAAGACCCCGGGCCCCGTCTTTGCTTCGAATAAAATTACCTCTATTGCTTTTGACAGGAAAAATCATAAATGGATCGGGACACCTTTCGGGCTCTTTGAGTTTGACGGCATTAACTGGGCCACTTATACTTCAGACACCGTAATTCCTGATAACACCATTACTGCCCTTAATGTAGATAAAGATGGAACTATTTGGATTGGAACTTACGGCAACGGGATCGCTTCTTTCGACGGCCTCAGGTGGACCATTTTCAATTCCTCCACCTCAGATATTCCATTTAACGATATAGCGGCCATGACTATTGACGCTTACGGCAGGAAGTGGATCGCAACTATTGAACACGGCATAATTCTCTACGACGGAAATTCATGGAAGTTATTTACTTCTGAAAACTCAGGACTGCCTTTTTACGATATAAAGTCACTTTCTACCGACTCTTACGGAAACCTCTGGGCCGGATCTTCAGGCAGCGGCCTGGCAAGGTTTGATGGTACAAGCTGGAAACTCTTCAAATCCAGTAACTCATATCTTTCTGACAACCATATTAATCATCTTTTTGCCGACAGGCTTAACAACCTCTGGATTTCTACAAACGACGGCATCTCCATCTACAGGGAAGGGGGAGTGGTAATGACTGATGTGGCCCAAAGGAGAAACAATTCAAACCCGGAGAACTACAGGCTCGGGCAGAATTATCCGAATCCCTTTAACCCCGTTACAAAGATAGACTATGAAATTCCAGTAAGCGGGTTTGCTGAACTGAGCGTTTATGACGTCCTTGGAAATGAGGTTGCCTGTCTTGTAAAAAGTTTCAAGCCCGCAGGCAAATACACACTCAGCTTCGATGGAAGCAGCCTTCCATCCGGAATATACTACTATAGGCTGAGGACGGATTCTTTTTCAGAGACGCGGAAGCTCATGATCCTGAAATGAAAGCTGATTTTCATTATATTGAGAAGTTCATTCTGCAGGCTTCCAGTTATCCTTAAAATTTATTAAAAACTTTGTTTTGAGCAGGCTTGGGTCCCCAATCAGTATTGCCCCGTTGCCTCCTATTGAAATATCCTGGAAATTGTAATAACCCTTTGTGTCGAAAACCCTCAGGGGTGCAGCAGGCGTATTGTTTGTCATTCTGTATAGAAAAAGCTGGCTGTTCGAGCTGATCAGCATGAATTCACCGCCGCGTATAAGCTTTATTTTGCTGTATTGTGCCCGGGGCATTTTGTAAAAAGTCGTCTTTGAATCCACATCCCGGAATTTAAGTTCCCCTGAGGTGGCATCGTAATAAATAAATATTTTCCCGTCATCACTGAACGTCCAAGGTGAATTTTCGTAATTTCCAATTCCAGAAATAATGGCGGATAAACTAAAAGTGTTTATATCCCAGAAACAGATGCTGCTGCCGTCACGGCTGACAATAAAACGGTTGTCGGGACTTATAGCAAGCGCCATAAGGTTC
>JBLMZM010000010.1:0-4356 GCA_050258815.1 Ignavibacteriales bacterium | reverse complement strand
AATAGAGGTAATTGTCGAGCATTATCATGCTGTAAAGGTCGCCGTCGGGTTCAAAATCATCGGCTTCAGGATTTGCTACAGGATGGGACTTCAGGAAGCTGCTTATATCGGCAATCTCTTTCCATGAGCCGTCACTGTTGACCTGAAGTATTCCATTGGGTACTTCCGGGTGGCCATGGGAGCAGCCTGCTCCGGAGAGAAGTGCATAAAGACTGCCCTGATAGAAGGCTACGCTGCTGATTGAAGTCATTTCACCTCCTGAAGCAGGAGCGGTCTGGGTTGAAGGAAAATTTGTATTTAGTTTTGACTGGCCCTGGGATAGATTTATTTTTGTTATGCTTCCATTGTGTCCGCCCAGATAAGGTCCTATTGGCGGAGGCACCTGTTCGCATTGTCCTACGGTTGATATACACCCTTTTGTACCCGATTCAGAAACGTAGAGCATTTGATCCGGACCAAAAATGAGTCCTCGGGGCTGATTTAAGTCCGTTGCTACTATGGTTTGAGCGCCATATGCAATTTTATTTAATGTAACGGTACCGCTGCTTGTTCCGGATTGGCTTACTGCAGTCGGCATTTCGGCATCCTTACTGCATGCGATGAAAATAAAAGAACAAAGAACGGCTAAAGACAGATAACCTGAAATAATACGTCTCATAAATCCTCCTTCAAAAAATTAAAGAACAATGAATTTAATCCTCTGCATTAGAGCAGGTATGCATCTTACAGTGAAAAACCCGCCGCATTTAGACTAATTCGCATTCTTCCTCCTGAGAGTCATTTCACTTTCGGAAAGTAAATTCCACCAGTTCTTTCCGTCTATAAGATGACAACAAATTATATATATATTCACAATCCGAGTTTCAATGTACATTAATTTACATACACGCATTTTCCCACCGCGTATTTATGCCGTGAGATCTGTTAATGCGGATGCATTCTGCTTTCAAAAAATAAAAAAAGCCTGAGACCAGCTTGATAATGATATAATGTGTTTAGTATTTTTAATTCAACTTTTCAATAATACTACAAGTAAAATTAACCGGGGTTAAAATGATCATCCGCAAAGAAAGAGAATCCGACTTTGAAGCAATAACGAATGTTACCAAGCTGGCTTTTGCAACCCTTGCATTAAGCCCGCACACTGAACAGTTCATTATTAAGGCTTTGCGCGATGCCGGCGTACTCACCATTTCACTTGTAGCTGAATCTGAAGATAAGATTATTGGCCATATAGCTTTCTCCCCCGTTACAATCTCCGATGGAAGCGATGGCTGGTATGGTCTTGGCCCAATATCCGTTCTTCCGGAGATGCACAGGAAAGGGATCGGGAAAGCACTTATGCATGAGGGCTTATCCATTTTGAAAGAAATGGGAGCCCAAGGAGTGGTTTTAGTGGGTGACCCGAACTACTATCAGCGCTTCGGATTCAGAAACATTCCGGAATTAACTTTTGAGGGGGTCCCGCAGGAGTACTTCATGGCCCTTCCTCTCGGGAAATATTCTGCCCATGGAGCGGTGGAATTCCATGAGGGATTTAATGCCACTGCCTGAATTCAAACTCTGCCTTATTCAACTTTAAAGGGTTTTTGTTGATTTTTATGGTCCTGCGCCAGTTATTAATTGCATGCCGGATTGTCAATAAGGAAATTTTTCTCTATTTTTAAAATCAGATTTCATGAATAGTGTTTTGATATTTGGCAATGTATGTGTTCCTGGTTATTATCTGCTTTAACTCACATAGCATTCCTGAAAGCGCACACATAATATTTTATGATTATCAAATAATAACAGGCTCTGAATGCTTATTAGACGGATCTAATAAGTTTTCTTCTGTATTATTTTATAATCATTCATTTACAGAAATGAGTGATTGCTGCTAAAAAAGTCAATTTACATTTATTCAATAACCAGATACCATTAACAATTATGAGTTTTCTTTACACATTACTAACGACACAAAACACTGCATCGACGATTCTTTATCTTTGTCTTGCTGCTTTTTCAGGTGTAATTATTGGGAAAGTTGAAATAAAAAATATAAAGCTTGGCATTGCAGGGGTTCTTTTCTCGGGGCTGCTGATTGCGCACCTGGGAGCACGTGCCAATGAAGCCGTAGTTGGTTTCGCACGTGATTTCGGCTTGATTTTATTTGTTTATTCAATCGGACTCGATATAGGTCCGCGCTTTTTTTCAACATTCAAAAACGAAGGGTTAAAGCTTAACTTATTTGCGGCTTCAATTGTTTTACTGAACCTTGCAATAACCTTCGGCATTTATAAGATTTACGGTCTTCCTCCTTCTCTTGCAACCGGCATTATGTGCGGAGCCGTAACAAATACTCCAAGTCTCGGCTCAACACAGCAGGTTCTCCATGAATTCTCAAAGACCGGGGCTCAGGCTGCTAGTCTCTCAGGCATGGGTTATGCAGTAGCTTATCCCTTCGGTGTTATGGGAATCATTCTTACAATGATACTTGTAAGGATATTTTTCAGGATAAAAGTAAAGGATGAAGCTGAAAGTTATACAAAGAATCTTGAAGGTATGACTACAAAGCTTGAAAGTGTAAGCATTTGCGTCACTAATCCCCAGCTTTTCGGAAAGAAGATCGAATACATACAAACCATAATCGACAAGGAGCTTGTTATTTCGCGTATAAAGCGCGGCGATCAGTTTCTAATCGGTATAAACAGCGAAATAATCAAAGAAGGGGATGTACTTTACGGAGTATCAACAGAAAACCACTTTGAAAATCTCAGCCTGAAGATCGGTGAAGTTGCAATACAGGAAAAGCGTGAGATAAGGGGAGACTTATCGATGACCAACGTTCTTGTAACCAACAGGAAATATGCAGGTAAAACGATACAGCAGATTGGTATTTACCGCCGTTATGAAGCCAATATAACACGCATTTTCAGAGCGGGAATGGAAATACTTCCCTCACTGGATACGACAGTGGAATTCGGCGATACGGTAAGAATAGTAGGAAAAACAGATCTTCTGACTGATATCAGGAACGAGCTTGGAAATTCAGTAAAAGAATTATCGGTACCTAATACTGTACCGGTCTTTATCGGAATATTTTTAGGCATCATCCTTGGCAGCATACCGGTTTTCATTCCCGGTCTGCCTGCTCCGGCAAAGCTTGGTCTGGCCGGAGGTCCGCTGATTGTTGCTATTCTGCTTGGCTACAAGGGCAGAGTAGGCAAGATGGATTTCTACATGACTCCAGGGGCAAACATGATGCTGAGAGAAGTAGGCATTGTTCTTTTCCTTGCAAGCGTGGGTTTGCTCTCCGGCGCAAACTTCTTCAGCACGATCTGGAACGGCGGCTACTGGTGGATGCTTTACGGAGCTGCTATCACATTCTTCCCCATAATGATAATTTCAATCATAGCACGTTTGATGAAATTTAATTATCTGAAGATATGCGGGCTGATAAGCGGTACAATGACAGATCCGCCGGCACTTGAATTTGCCAATTCAATGGCTCCTGTGCAGGCACAGTCAACGGCTTACGCCACTGTTTACCCGCTGGCAATGTTCCTAAGAGTGCTCGTAGCGCAGATGTTCATACTACTGACTCTTTAATATTTACAGGCCGCATACACAATATGCGGCCTTTTTTCTTTTCAAAAATCCTTCCATAATACTTCAATAAACAAACCCGCTGCTGCCATATAGATTTTTCTTTCATCCAAAAGTAAAATTACTTATTTCCCGTCTGACCTATTCAAACAGGCATCAGGCTGCAAACGTGCTATGTTATTTCGCAACTTTCTGCTATTTTTGTGGATAGAATTTCCAAATTCTTCTTTAATTACCGGTTTATATAAAAAATTCTCAGAGACTCATGAATTCTTTAACCACCCAGGATACTTCTTTTTCAGATTCCAAAAGCCATTATCAGATCCTTGACGGGCTGCGCGGCGTAGCAGCAGTAATGGTAGTAATATTCCATCTGTTTGAAGCCTTCTCAGAAGGCAATCACTTAAAACAGATAATTAACCACGGATATCTTGCCGTTGACTTTTTCTTTGTATTATCGGGCTTCGTAATAGGCTATGCATATGATGACCGCTGGGGAAAAATGACATTAAAAGACTTCTTTAAGCGCAGGCTTATAAGGCTTCACCCGATGATAATTGTCGGAATGGTGATTGGGGCAATAGGGTTTTATTTCAGCGCCTCTCCAATTCTCTTCCCCCAGATCAGCAGTGTCCCGCTCTGGAAACTGCTCCTGGTCATGCTCGTAGGATTTACACTTCTGCCGCTACCGGCATCAATGGATATAAGAGGCTGGGCTGAGATGCATCCGTTAAACGGTCCCGCATGGTCGCTTTTCTTTGAATATGT
>JBLMZM010000009.1:0-15262 GCA_050258815.1 Ignavibacteriales bacterium | reverse complement strand
GGACGTAATTGTCACAGCACAAAGAATTCCTGTCCTGACGCTGGAATCAATCAGAGGATTAACGACGATAACCAGGGAAGACCTGCAGAATATACCCGTTCAGAACATTCAGGACCTGTTGAGCTATTCTCCCGGCGTTGACGTTAAAAAGCGGGGACCCGAAGGAGCACAGGCCGACGTAAGCATCCGTGGGGGCTCATTTGAACAAACCCTCATACTTATTAACGGAGTAAAGGTAAGTGATCCGCAGACAGGCCATAATAATATGAACCTGCCGGTTAACATGGAAGATATCGAAAGAATTGAAATCCTGAAAGGACAGGCCTCCAGTATCTATGGACCTAATGCTCTTTCAGGTGCAATAAACATTATTACCAGAAAAGATAAAAGAAATGAACTCCTGCTTAACCTTTCAGGAGGACAAAATGGATTCTATAAGGGCGGCTTATCTTTCTCATATCCGCTGGGAGAACTTGCAAATTCAATTTCTGTCTCAAAATACAGGACCAATGGTTACCGCTATAACACTGACATTACCGCCACTACCATGAATTACAATTCTTCAATGCAGTTTAGTTCAGGCAGTGGTAATTTTTCACTTGGTTATACCGACAAGGACTTCGGAGCAAATGGATTTTATTCTGACCGCTACCCGGGTCAGAGGGAACGCTTAAAAACATTTTTTTCGGCTCTCGGATTAAATATTGGACTCGGCAAAGCGTTGTTTATGCCCAGGTTCTACTGGAGAAATAATAAGGACAATTACCTGCTCGATTACCTGAAACCGGAGTTTTATAATAATCAGCATACCACAAACTCTTATGGGGCTGAACTCCAGACTTCAATGATTACCAGCTTCGGCAGTATCTCCTTAGGCTGTGAAATCGGAGGGGATGACATTAAGAGCTCGAATCTTGGTGATCACAAAAGAGTAAAAGGCGGAATTTCTGCCGAAGTCTCATTTTCCCCTATTAACAGGCTGAAAATTGTGCTCGGTGCATTCATATACAACTACGACAATTACGGCTGGAAATACTGGCCTGGAATTGACCTGGGATACTCTCTTGCAGAAAATGTCAACATATATTGCTCAGTTGGAAAGTCGTTCAGGATTCCAACATTTACCGAACTTCATTATAGCAGTCCCGCACAGGTCGGTAATCCCTTGCTCCACCCTGAACAGGCAACCACTTATGAGACTGGAGTCAATTATAAAACTCCCGCAGTAACGGCTTCGGCCAGTGCATTTCTCAGAAAAGCAAGTGACCTTATCGACTGGATAAGATCATCTTCAGACAAACCGTGGCATGCTGAGAATATTGCCAGTATAAATACCCACGGTTTTGACTTCAGCGTTTCATGTAAGCCGGAATTATTGTTTTCCGCCCTCCCGTTTCAGAAAGTAAGCCTTAACTATGCTTACCTCAGTTCAGACCTGAAAACGGGCATCTATCAGTCAAGATACGTACTGGATCACCTCAGACACCAGTTTACGGCCGAAGTTCAGCATATACTTCCTTTAGAAATAAAAATGAGCTGGCTATTCAGGTATGAGAATAGATTTAATCAGCAGGATTATTTTCTCACTGACTCAAAACTATTCTACAATTATGGGGCTATGGAGGTTTTCCTGCAGGCAGAAAACCTGTTTAACACTTCTTATTCTGATTTCAGCGGAATTCCGATGCCTGGCAGATGGATTACCGGAGGAATCAAAATGAGTATAAATACTATTTAAATTATTAGGCCCGATAATTCGTTATAGTTTCCTTACAAATTGATTGTAATACGTTATACTTAAGTCCGCAGCCATCCGCTCTTTGAATGGCTGCGGACTAATAACCGCTGACTAAAGAACTTTGAAGTCAGCCGATAAACCTTCATCTGAATTACTACCCACCCACAATTTGAATTCTCCTGGTTCTACTGTATAATTCATATCCTTGTCATAGAATTTCAGGTCATCAGTATTGAGTATAAATTTTACTTCCATCGTTTCATTCTGCTTCAGGCTGATCCTGGAAAATTTTTTCAGTTCTTTTACCGGCCGTGTGACGCTGCCATAAAGATCCCTGATATATAGCTGAACCACTTCATCAGCATCATATTTACCGGCATTCCTTACCCTAACCGATACTTCAATTCTTCCTCCTGCCTTCACTTCATTAGCAGAGAGTTTCAGACCGGAGTATTCAAATTTACTATAAGACAAACCAAAGCCGAAAGAATATGCAGGCGTATAATCTACATCAAGGTAGTAAGACACGTAGTCAATCGGATTTTCCGGCGTACCCATGGTAATTCCCAATTCTTTCCCGGATGGAGGCCTGCCGGTGTTCTTGTGAGAATAATAAATGGGGACCTGCCCGATTGTCCTCGGAAACGTTACAGGCAGTTTTCCTGAAGGAGAAACTTCCCCGAACAAAATATCGGCAAGTGCCGCTCCTCCCATTGTACCG
The DNA here is from genome assembly GCA_050258815.1 of Ignavibacteriales bacterium. Taxonomy (GTDB): domain Bacteria; phylum Bacteroidota; class Ignavibacteria; order Ignavibacteriales; family SURF-24; genus JAAXKN01. The sequence continues at coordinate 12,803 of JBLMZM010000009.1, read as the reverse complement.
GGATGCCATGCATACAGTATCGCCTTCACGTCTGATAATATGCTGCTAAACGTCAATGGCCGGCCGGCCATTATTACCAGAACAACCGGTTTACCTGCTGCCGATACTTCTTTTATAAGATCTTCCTGCACTCCGGGAAGATTCAGAAATGCCCTTGAATGGGCCTCCCCTGATAACTGGTCATCCTCACCCGCAAATATTATAACTGCATCAGACTTCTTTGCAATCCCGACAGCCTCATCAAATTTATCCCTGCTCATAGATTTTATATTGTCCATGCCCTTGGAATATAATACTTTGACTTTATCTGCAAGCAGCTGTTTTATGGCTGTAAGCGGTGTTACCGTATTCTCGGACCTGCCATCCGGCACCCAGCAGCCAAGCTGTGCATGAGGATCGTCAGATAAAGGTCCTATAACTGCAATGTTCTTAAGGTTTTCTTTGGACAACGGAAGCACATTATTTTCATTCTGGAGCATTACTACGCTTTCACCTGCTGCCCTTTGAGCTGCATCTAAAAACTCTTTTGAGAGAGTTTTGTTATCCTTCGGCTGTTTATAAGGGTCCTCAAACAATCCCAGCCGGAACTTAACATTCAATATCCCACTGACCATCTCATCTATCTGTGCTTCGGTTATGCTTCCATTCTCAATGAGTTTCTTCAGGTTTTCGGCATAAGTAGTTGAAACCATTTCCATATTTACTCCAGCCCTGAGCGCTTTGAGTGCAGCCTCTTCCCTGTCCTTGCAGTAGCCATGTTTGATCATTTCCTCAACAGATGTCCAGTCGCTGACTACAAATCCGTCAAATTTCCATTCGCTTCTCAGTACCTGCCGCAGTGTAAATTCATTTCCAGATGCCGGAATTCCGTTCAGGTCATTAAATGCGCTCATCAGCGTTGCGGCACCCGCGGCCACACTGTTTCTGAAGGGCACAAGGTAAACATCTCTTAGTAATCTTTCGGGGATGTAAGTTGTGTTGTAATCTTTACCCGCTTCGGCTGCACCATAGCCGACATAATGCTTCAGACATGCTGCTATTGAATTCCTGCTCTTCAGGCTTTCCCCCTGAAAACCTCTGACCATAGCCTCGCCCATTTGTGAGGCCAGATATGGGTCCTCTCCGCAGGATTCAGCAATTCTGCCCCACCTGGGATCGCGTGATATATCTAGCATTGGGGCAAATGTCCAGTGCACTCCGGCTTCTGCAGCCTCCTGTGCGGCAATGGAGGATGCCTGCCTTACCAGCCCGGTATCCCAGCTGGCTGAAAGGCCAAGCGGGATTGGGAAAACTGTTCTGTAGCCGTGAATCACATCCCTGCCAAAAATAAGCGGAATACCCAGACGGCTCTCTTCAACTGCAATTTTCTGAAGCAAAATTTTATCTTTCAACTCTCCGGCATTAAGATAAGAACCCGCCTTCCCCTGGCGAATAAGTGTAAAAACGTCATCTCCCATTTGCCCAAGAGAATTCTGCTGCATCTGGCCGATTTTTTCTTCCAGGGTCATTCTGCTAAGCAGATCTTTGACGCGGCTTTCTACCGGATTGGCTGGATCCTTATAGATATTCTGCGCATTAATTTGCACGATGAAGCATAACATTATCAGGATAAAGGATAGTACTCGTTTTTGCATAAGCCATTCCTTTTTTATTTTGAATGCACGTTCGAAGGCAAGCCCGGATAAACATATTGATTAAAAATAAGCAAATAATAATTTATTTCACCGGAAATTTGGCTATTTTTCACATTAACATGCTTTTCAAGTAAATACTTTATAATATGAAACAGGCGATCAAAAATATAATCAGATCCGGAACGGGACTAATATTACTTGCTTACATAGCCTTCATTTCACTCGGATTGCCCGATGGATTACTGGGCGTGGCGTGGCCTTCTATAAGGGCAGGGTTTTCGCTCTCACTGGATTCACTTGGTGCACTGTTGTTTGCATCAACAACCGGTTACCTTGCCTCAAGCTTTTTTAGCGGACGCGTGATCTCACGCATGGGAGTAGGATGGCTGCTTGCTGCAAGCTGCGCCGCAACAGGAGCAGGTCTGGTGGGATACACTCTTGTACCCTCCTGGTGGATGATGCTTGCACTGGCAGTAGTAGCAGGACTCGGAGCCGGAGCTATTGATGCTGGAATTAATAATTATGCTGCGGCCAACTTTGGAGAACATCAGATGCAGTGGCTGCATGCCAGCTTTGGTATCGGGATTACAATGGGACCCGTTATTATGACTGCGGGAATTAATCTTATTCATTCCTGGCGGCTCGGATATTCATTCGTAGGAATATCACAAATCATTCTGGCAGTATGCTTTGCAATAACTGCCTCAGTATGGAAAAAAGCGAAGGCCCATCAGGATTCAGGGATTGAACATTCTTCCGGGAATCCTCATATACCGCTTTTTGAGACTCTGCGGCAACTGAATGTATGGATAAGCATACTGTTGTTTTTTATTTATGCTGGCATAGAGGCATCACTTGGCAGCTGGGCATATACATTTCTTACCGAAGCACGCGGCATTGCACCGCAGATAGCCGGGTTGTGGGTAGGCAGCTACTGGGCGGCATTCACCATAGGGCGGATCCTGGCAGGACTTTTCACGAGACGTGTCAGTGTTCACACCCTCATTCGATTAAGTCTGCTTGCCGCCTTCTTCGGAACACTGTTACTGGTGCTGAACTCTTCCGTTATAATCAGTCTTGCCGGTGTTGCTGTTATCGGCTTTTCTATTGCTCCGGTTTTCCCTGCCATGGTTTCAGGCACCATCAGACGCGTTCATCCCAAATATGTAACAAACACCATCGGGATGCAGATCAGCGCTGCGGGACTCGGAGTAGCCATTCTTCCCGGCTTTGCCGGATACCTGGCACAACGGTCCTCCCTCGAAGTAATACCTGTTTTTCTTTTAATTCTTACTCTGTTACTGTTTGGATTGTATTCACAATCTGTCAGACTGGAACTAAAAGAAAAACCTCAGGCAAACGCCTGAACTGCATCCTGATTGCCTGATATTTTTATTTCATAAGTAACATTTTTTTCACTGACCTGAAACTTTCACTTCCGTCAAGGGCAACAGCGTCAATTTTATAGAAATAAATTCCCGAGGATAGATTTATACCGCTGAAATTGATTTCATGATTGCCCGTCTGAAGCACGCCATTTACCAGATCCTTTACTTTCTCTCCTATGGAGTTAAACACAGCAAGTTTCACATTACTCTCCTTTGCCAGCGAGAACCTGATAAGGCTTGATGGATTAAAAGGATTCGGAAAATTTTGTTCAAGTGAATAAATGTCTGGTGATTTAGATTTATCTTCCACGTCAGTGGCAGTCTGTACGCCCACGGTAAAATTGGGTGCAAAGTTCCAGTAAGTTTTTGAACTGAGTCCTGTTGCATACAGAGTCTGTGTTCCGGCTGTAGAAGGAGCCGTATACTTGAAATTAAAAGTATAACTCCCCGAGAATGACTTTGCACTGTTGTGTGTCAGCTCAGAATTGGATAATTTCAGGTTATTGTCGGTATTTGCAAGTGTCCCTGCCGAAGCAGCAATATCAACACCAGCGACTTGGGTTACGCCGCCTGTAATGGTAACTGAATAATCACCCGTTGCTCCTGTTTTAAGAGTCGCGGGTCCCTTTATCTCGACACTTACCTGGCTATTTGGATCACTGTGCGTGCCGTGGCAGGAACCGCAGCCCAGGGTGCCCGATTTCTTTGTATAACCGCTGACACCACTGGGATATGCATAAACCCGGATACTGTAAAAGATAACAAAAGCAAAAGTCAATATATATATCGAATAGTAAAAATACCGTCTCTTCACTGAATTCATTTGTCCTTCTCCTTTCATGAAATATTTTTTTTAACATATAGAAAGCCTGATATTAAGTCAATGAAAAGATTATTGCATTAATTTTAGCTGAATTAAATACTCAGTTATTTTACAATTCTTCGCATATTGTTCCGTTGCTCTGAAAAATCCTTAAAATTTTCCGATAGTACTATCAAAATTCACCGTATTAAGATAATTTCTTTTGAGGAAGCATGGCGGATAAATATGGGAAAATTGAAGGGGATCTGAATGAGATAAGAGAAATGATTTTCAGGCGAATCATTTTAGCATTTATTATACTTGGATTTATTACATATATTCCCAGCTTATATGTTGCTATAGTATATAAATTTTGGATAATTGCAGCTGTTGATACGGTTGCCTACTCAATTATAATTCTGTTTTGGTTCAATACTTCAATCCGTATACAGATAAAAGTCCTTACGACTCTGATCATTTTCCTGGCTATCGGCATACTTCTGCTTCTTCAGGTCGGCCCTTTGGGTGCGGGATACTTGTGGCTGTTTGCTGTTCCACTCATTGCTGCCGTACTTCTTGAGTACTGGTACAGTATTGCCGCACTTGGCGTGAATATTTTACTGCTTATAATTTTCGGCTTTTTACAATCTTATGAAATCCTGGAGTGGAATAAAGCATATTCATTTCCATTAACAGTCTGGGTTGTAATATCTGTTAATTTTATACTGCTTAACTGCGGGGCAACTCTTCCGCTGGCATTATTTATTGAAAGACTGAAAAGAAGCCTCTTACGGGAGAAAGAAATTGCGTTCAAGCTGACCCAGGAAAGAAAAGAATTGCTAAAAGCCAAAATGGAGGCTGAAAATGCAGACCGCCTGAAATCGGAGTTTCTGGCTCAAATGTCCCACGAAGTCCGCTCACCTATAAATACCATTCTGAATTTTGTATATTTGATTAAAGACGAAACCCCCAAACCCCTCAGCAGTGACGCTGAATTTAGTTTTAACGCCATAGAAAACAGTTCAAGAAGGCTTATCAGAACGATTGACCTTATCCTGAATATGTCTCAGGTTCAGACGGGACGCATGGAATGCAAATACCAGGTGCTGGATATTGAGAAAGATGTGCTTGCAAATGTTATTACCGAGTTCTCCACAACGGCAGCACTGAAGAATTTAAAGCTTGGGTTTTCCAATGATGCTGCCATTTCCAGTGTCAAAGCAGATTCATACACCGTAAATCAGATATTCGCCAACCTCGTGGATAATGCCATTAAATATACCAAAAGCGGTGAAGTAAGCGTAAGACTCTATCAGACTTCACCAGACTATCTCTTTGTGGATGTTTGCGATACAGGAATTGGAATTTCCGACCAATACATTAATCAGCTTTTCACACCCTTCTCGCAGGAGGAACAGGGCTATTCCCGTAAGTATGACGGAAACGGACTGGGACTAGCCCTCGTAAAAAAGTATTGTGAGCTAAACAATGCGGAAGTAACTGTAAATAGCCGCAAAGGAGAAGGCACAACCTTTACAGTAAAATTTCCTATTGCTGTAAACTGACCTTCAGCCCTTTGTTGCCTTAACTATTCTTCTTCAACACCTGCTTCTTTCATAACGAATTCAGGCGTTAGCGGCTCGCCTTTGAAGAATTCTCTTGTCATTCCCTTTGTAATTGCCCAGCGGTGAAGCCAGCTTATTCCACCGGCCTTGATGAAAGTATCGGGAGATTTGTATGCGCTGTCGCTCAGGGCCTCCTTAAGGCTTACGAATTTATATCCCCTGGCTTTCAGCATCTCTGCAATCTTGTCAAAATGTTCTGAATTAATAGTATTTGCATGAACCAGAAGCACCTGGCTGATTTCACGGCCGAAGAGCTTAACCGACTGGTTTTCATAATATTCAAACTTGCTTTGCATATAGGGTATATATGCCTTTACAATTTTATCCATCATCTCTATGTCACCCCTGTCCCTGGCATTATCATATGCTCTGGCAAATATCCAGTCGGAATTATCTATTGTCACCGGGGCAACAGTATAACCCCGTGCTGAAAGAAAATTTTCGAATGAATCTTTGACAGCAATGCTCCTTCCTGTCTGAAGGAAAGGATGCCTGAAATACCTGAGCTTCATACCATGGTTACTGAGCAGCTTACTTACAGTTTTCTCTCCCTTTATTACATCCTCTTCATATTGTAAAAGAGGAATTTGGTTCAGGCTCTTGTGCGAAAAGGTATGGTTACCCAGTTCAAGTCCTGCGCTCAGCCATTTTTCAAGCAATTCCACCCTCTGCTTATTAAAAACAGTGTCATCATACAGCTTATCTTCATTCACAAATCCAACTGCAGGTATATTGTTAGCATTAATTCTCAAAAGTAAGTTTTCAGTGAGCTCTCTCTGCGACCTGATATCATGTCTTGTCGAATTGGTTGGCAAGTCGTCAAATGTAATGGCCACCTCCCTTGTCTGCACTTTTTTACAGGAATCCCCGGGTTCATTTAAGAATGCTGATGCATCCGGACTGAAAACAAAAAACAGAACTACAACTGCTATGTATAAATACTTCATAAATAATTCCAAAAATAGTTTTTCAAAGTTTAATACCTGCTTTATCCAGGATAAATACCATAAAAAAGTAAAATACTACCATTACGGCAACCGATATTATAAGAGCAGGATAAAAGTTTAATTTCCTGAGCAGATATGGCAGCAAAATGAACAGTGAAAGGGAGGGAATTACGAGCCAGAATATTCCCGTAGAAAGTTCAGATATCTTCTCTCTGCTGCCGGTCTCATGGTAAAGCCAGATGAATGCAAGTATTGAAACCAGAGGCATTGATGCAAATATGCTGCCGATAAAGGAACTTCTCTTGGAGACTTCAGACACGAGCACAATTATTACTGATGACAATAAAATTTTAATTATGTAATATGTCATTACAATTCACCTTTTCAGTTCAAATGAATCCCATATATCACGAAAATCAGTTTGCATTTTATCATTTTTAGCCGATACATGCAAACTAAAAATGGCATGGCATTCATAGCTGCACGTGGCTTGATTCGCGCACTTAATAAAAAAAAAGGCCGATCAAATTATCGGCCTTTTCATTCGTTGTTACTCGTTAAGTAATACTTTCTCCTTTGCGTTATACTCCATAACGAACGAGAAGTTCGGGAATTTTTTGGGCAGGTGTACAATATTGTAAATCATTACACCAATTGACATACGGTCCAGCCAGGATGATAAGGGCCAGCCGAAGTGAATTATCAGCTTCTTATCTGATGGCATCTCATACTCCAGCGTTTTGAGAAGTGCAATGATCATGTCAAATAGCTTCATGCCCCTTTGTATCGAGATCCAGTAATGGTTTGGACTCAGTGACTGAGGTATGTCCTTCCTCGGCGTGTAGAAGCTTACATATAAAGATGAGTTATCCCCGGTCATTTCATATTCCGATGGCCTGCGGAAGTAAAGATGCACCTCTGGGCTATTTATGTCTGAGATTGCAAAGAGCAGATCCATCGGGGTGCGCGTTGCCCTTCTCACCATTATGTCGGGAGCCCTGAACTTGGATATCCTTAAACCCGCTATGAGGAATATTAAAGTAATTATGAACCAGAGAAGTGTACCAAATGGCCTGTGGATTACAATATATGCAAAAGTGCTTACAAGAACGATAAAGAGGATGAGCGTCCCAATTCTCGAAGTATGATAAGATATCCCCTTTGTACCCTTGGAATACCTGTAGATGAGAAGTGAACCTGTATTGATGCAGAAACTTGCCACCAGTCCAACAGCATACATTTCGGCAAGTATAGCCTGGCTGCCGCTCGTAATGATCAGTATGGCTGAATAAAATATCCCGTTTATTATGTGTATACGGTAGAGCGACTGGTTTTTATTCATATTAATCAGCCACTGAAAATTATATCTGTCTGCCACTTTCTCTATCAATTCAGCTGAGGCCACCATGGCTGTGTTTACGGCCATGATAAGTGTTATGCTGGCCAGTATGGCAACTACAATTCCGAAGAATTCGCCATTTACACTCGAGGCAAAAGCAGGTATCAGATCCGTCTCATGCCTGCTGATATCTACATTAGATGATAGTGCAAAAAGAGCTATCAGTGGCGTCACCAGGCCAACGGTTACAGCCAGGAACAGATAAGCCCTTCTGATCTCTTTCCAGCTCTTAACTAGTGAGGCCGTCTGAAGGACGGATTCTATGCCCGAATAGGCAAGTATACAGCTTCCGATACCAATTATCAGATTCTCATAGGCTCCGAATACTGTACCGTTACTTAAATCAGCCCAGAAATCCTTCAGGCTTATGCCAAGCCGGCCTATTGTTTCGGGATGCATATTTACGGCTCCTCCTACCAGGAGGTTCATCAGTACAAATGCAGCAAAAACAAATATCAGAAATGTAAACTTCGCATTCTCTTTAATGCCTACTATGTTCAGCCACGTTATGGCCCAGATTACACCAAACTTCAGGAAATATTTTATCTCAGGCGACATGGCCAGAAACGACGTGCCGTTCTCAACGGCACTTACTGTCGATATGCTTGCCGTAAGCACATAATCAACTATAATCGATGAAATGGCTATAAATGAGAAGCTTGGTCCGAGAACAAGGTATGAGAATGAATATACTCCACCTCCTTTTATATTATTTACCTCCAGTATTTCGGCTATTTCAACCATTCTGGTCGAAAGAAACCTGATTACTATCGAAGTAAGGGCAATGTATACGATGGCCTTTATCCCGATAAACCTGAATGCTTCAAAAGGCGCATAATAGATCGAGGTCAGTTCATCCATCAGCGTAATTATTCCCACGGCAAGCCATGTCAGCCACCATCTGCCGTTTGAGAGAAACGACAGATAGTCCTTCTTCATCATTATTTTAGCGAATGCGGCAACCAGCAGTACGTTTACGATAAGATACAGAATTGTATTCATAAAAGGTGCTCCGGATTCAGTCTTAATGGCACAGATGTATAAATGTAAATCAGCATATACTCCTATTTATTCTGAAACAATAAACTTGTTTATTGTCCATAAATATGCCACCCTGATAAGGAACAAATATTAGCCAAAATTGGGCCGTTTTAAATATTTCAGTCCAAAACATCCCTTAAAACGACCCGGAGGTATGTCAAAATGAAAGGGTCAGGCCACCTGGTTTGTTCAAAATGGAATAATCATTCCAGTCCATAGGCCTGAAGCTTCCTGTACAAAGTTGTAATTCCAATTCCCAATAGCTCTGCAGCCCGGGTCTTGTTGCCATTAACGCGGCTCAGAATATTAAGAATATGATGCTTCTCAATGTCATCCAGTGATAGATATTCCGGCTCTGTTTCCTTTGACCCTGTTACCTGGTAATTTATCAATTCCCTGGGCAGACTTTCAGTTCTGATCATATTCCCTTCAGTAAGAATAACTGCACGTTCAATGATATTCTTCAGCTCCCGTATGTTACCCGGATAATCATATGCCTTCAGCTTTTCAAAAAATTCCGGTTCCACGGAGTGGATATTTCTTTTTAGCTTCAGGGAATACTCTTTGATGAAGCATTCGGCAAGGTTCTGAATATCTTCTTTGTGCCTTCTGAGCGGCGGGATTTCAATCCTCATTACACCTATCCTGTAGTAAAGGTCAGACCTGAACTGACCCTTTACAATCTCCTCTTCAAGATTTTTGTTTGTTGCAGCAATTATTCTTACGTCAACCACGGTCGGCTTCGTGTCACCCTGCTTAATGAATGAATTGCTCTCCAAAACTCTGAGTAATTTAGCCTGGAGCGCTATATCCAGCTCACCAACCTCATCCAGGAATAGAGTTCCTTCGTGAGCCTCTTCAAAAAGACCCTTCTTATTCCTTATTGCACCGGTAAATGCACCCGCTTTATAGCCGAACATTTCAGATTCCAGCAGTTCCCTGGCAATAGCGCTGCAGTTTACGGCAACGAAGGCCTTATTTCTTCTGGGACCGGCATTGTGGATAGACTGTGCAAAGACCTCTTTCCCGGTACCCGTCTCTCCAATTAAAAGAACCGGCGTACTGGTCTCAGATACTTTAACCGCCATGTTAACAGACTCCCTGAGCATTCCGTTAGCACCAATCATATTCCCGAAACTAAACTTTTCAGAGATGCGGTTTTCCAATTGTTCAATGCGCTCGCGGAGCTGTACTTTTTCTAGAGCCTTCTGGACAAGTGGAATAATCTTATTATCCTCATCCCCCTTTGTTATATAATCAAATGCACCCGATTTAATCGCTTTTACCCCATCCTGAATCGTCCCGTATGCAGTAAGCACAATAACCTCGCAAAGGGGGGATTTCTCCTTGAATTTTGGTATCAGGTCCACTCCGTTTGCATCAGGCAGCTTTACATCTGATATAATTACCTGGACATCCTCATGCTCAAGCTGCAACATGGCTTCCCTGGCGCTTCCGGCCTCAATTATCCGGTAATCCTCTAGCGAAAGGAGCCTTGAAAGGATGCTCCTTAAGGATTCTTCATCATCTATTATTAATATTTTCCCTTTATTCATTTCTCTATTATTTTTGTTAAATCTGAACTATATATTAAATAAATTATTTTTGACCCAGAAATCAAAACAATTTATGCGGGATCGGCCACCGGGAGCTTAAAGGAAAACCTGCTTCCGGAACCGATTTCACTTTCCACCCAGATGTCACCACCCTGAGAGATCACAAACTCCTTTGAAATTGCAAGACCCAGTCCCCTTCCCCTGGGATTCTGATTTCCTACCTGCACAAATTTGTTGAATATCTTTTCCCTGTCTTCAGGTGATATGCCCGTTCCCTGATCTATCACAGAAATAACGACATAGCTGTTTTCTTTTTGTGCAGTAATCCTGATCGTGCCGTTTTCCGGGGTATACCTGACTGCATTATTTATAAGATTAACAAGCACCCAGACGGTTTTTTCTACATCGGCCTGAATATACGGCAGTTCTTCGTCCATACAGGTATCAAGATGGATTTTCTTTTCAGCAATTATCATTACCATTGCCACGGCCGCATAATCTATTATATCATATGCTGCAACCCGTTCCATTTTCAGCTTAATGTTGCCCGACTCTGCCTGTGAAAAGTCAAGAAGTTCATTTACCATCTTTGAAAGGCGGATTGTCTGCTGCCTCATTGAACCTATTATCTGTCTTTGTTCTTCATTGGTATTACCTACCTTTGCATTTTCCAGAAGTTTCAGACATAGATTAATTGAAGAAATAGGGGTCTTTAGTTCATGTGATACCGTAGCAATCAGGTTCGTCTTTGCGCTGTCTCTTTCTTCAAACTGAGTTATATTCTTTAGCAGCAATATATAACCTATAATCCTGCTGACCTCCCCCTCCTGAATTTTAATTCTGATGGTCTCCTTGCTGAAATATGCTTCCTTATCGTTCAGAATTAAATGAATTGGCGGCAGGTTGCTCCTTATTGTTTCGGTTTTCGCAACCATAAGATCTTTTATTAGCTCGCGCATTATATCATTGCCTGCGGCAATATCTGGCGCATATCTGCCGATCAGGGCATTTTCCTCCAGGCCAAGTATTTCATAAGCGGTACCATTGGCTGAAATTATAGTTTTATCCTCATCCAGTACAATTATAGCATCATTCAGACTGTCAATAACCGATTCAAGCCTTTTCTTCTCAATGAGCAGCTTGTGTACGTTGTTTTCCTCATACTCTTTCAATTTTGCAGCCATGTTGTTGAAAGCCTTCGAAAGTTCACTCAGCTCGTCATTTGAATGGATATTAAGATTCTGGTTGTAATTGCCTTCGGAAATCTTGCTGATTTTTCCGGTCAGCTCATGAATGGGCCGGACCAGATACTTCGGCAGATAGATCATAAACAGAAGGGCAACAATAGAGCTTAAAACGCTGATCACCAGCATATACAAAGATACTTTGCGCGCTGTCTGTGCAGCCAGATCGTTTTTCCTCTGAATTGCCTGCGCATTCAGCTTATATATACCATTCAGTGCATTCTGCACATTTTCATATTTATCCAGTAGCTGAATGTCTGCCAGCCGGGTATCCCCATGTGCGCCCGGGTCTGCCTTCCTCAGGATCAGGACAAAATCTGAATATTCTTTGCTAAGTTCACTCACCAGATCAACTTCGCCTGCTTCGGTAACATTTGCCTGTTCCGCTTTCAGATTTTTGTCAAATTCGGCCAGCAGTGACTCAATATCACCGGTACTGTTTATCAGTGCATCATGCCTCAACAGATTTTTCTTGGCGTGAAGACTGTATACCGTGTTAATCGTTTTCAGCATATTTGTAGAGTACTGCGCGGAAGCATAGTTATCCTGAATAATATGACTGGAATCGGTTGCAAGCCTCCTTATAAACTGAGAACCGAAGAAGCCGAGCACCACTATTATCACAAATAAAAAGGCGAGGGCAAGAAATATTTTTGTTCTGAGCTTATTCATATTGCACCATTATAAATGTTCTAACTGTATATCTCGTGTTTCCAGGCTATATTTTCATGTTCTTCATAAAACTCAAAGACCGGATAAAAACACAATCTCATCAGGATTTCCTGAATTGTAAATAATATATCATTGTCATATTGCGCTTTTTCTCCATTACTCTTCATAAACCCGCCGCTATTGTATGACAAAGATAATTTATCGCCATTAATTGTAATTGTAAATATAGTAAGATTTGTCTCAGTTTTTCTGCGAAAGTCAATGTATCCTGAACTATCATCCAGCACCGTTTCAGGAAAAACACGTTTTATTAACCCGTAGATCATTGAAAGCACTCGCATTCTGCCGGACATGCCGCCTTCGGTTAAAAGATCCTTCAGGCTTCCCTTATGCCTGTTCCATATTTCTGTTCTGATTAACATTTTATCCACTCTTAATGTATCCACATTAATATAAAACACTAAATATGTGCCAATAAAATGCGGAATAAGGATG
>JBLMZM010000008.1:0-5753 GCA_050258815.1 Ignavibacteriales bacterium | reverse complement strand
CCCCCCTGCCTTCAGTATTCCCAGTATTGCAACTATCACATCAACTGACCTGTCCAGCATTACCCCTACTGAGGTTTCTGCCTTTATCCCTTTTTTTATCAGATAATGCGAGAGCCTGTTTGAACGCTCGTTTAACTCTCTATAGCTTACCCTCTCTTCTTTATACCTTAGACACTCCTCCTCATTATACTCTATTGCCTTTTGCTCGAATTGTTTATGAAAATAATCGTCCAGCATTTTCACAGGTGCAGTCTCATTAATCTTTTGAATTATAGCTTGTGATTCTTCCTGACTTAACAGTGGAATAACTGCGACTTCCATTTCCGGATTTCTTAATATCTTTTCCAATATCGCTTTAAAATATCCCCAGAACCTTAAAATTGAAGATGAGTCAAACAGATCCGAATTATATTCCAGTGCAATCCCAATCCGTTCCCTCTCTTCCGCAACAAACATTGTCAAATCGAACTTCGATGTTTTGCTGTGAACCTCTACTGGAATCATACTTAAGCCATTATTTATTTGCTGTGGCCCTTGTGAAGCGTTCTGAAGAACAAACATTACCTGAAAGATCGGGGAATGACTTAGGTTTCTTACAGGCTGAATGTTATCTACAAGCATTTCAAATGGTAAATCCTGATAAGTGAATGATTCCAAAGAAGATTCGCGGGTTTCTCTTAACAGATCAGTAAACTTCATATTTTCTCTTACTTTACACCTGAGCACAAGTGTATTAACAAAGAATCCTATTATTCCTTCAATATCTGCCCTGTTCCGGTTTGCTATGGGGGTCCCAACGCAGAAGTCATCCTGGCCGCTCAGGCGGCTCAACAGAACCTGAAATACTGATAGAAGTGACATGAAAAGTGTCACCCCATACTTTTTATTAAAACGCTCGAGTTCTGTGAACAGTTGTCCAGTTATTTCAAAGCTCAGGTAATCCCCTTTGAAGGTTTGAGCTGCGGGGCGTGGTCTGTCTGTCGGAAGTTCAAGTAATGCAGGGCATGCATCAAGTTTATTCTTCCAATAATCCAGCTGCTTTTGAAGGTTATCTCCTGACAAATACTTCCTTTGCCAGTATGCGTAATCTGAGTACTGAAGTTTTAACTCAGGCAGTGATACTGGGACCTGCCTTGATATTGAATCATAAATTATAGCAATCTCTCTTAATATTATCTTTGAGGACCAATCGTCAGTAATAATATGATGAAATACAACTATGACAATATGTTCAATAGCCGATAATTTAATACAGAGAGCTCTGAATAAAGGAGCCTTGTCCAGCGGTATGTATGTCTGCACCTCCTTATCGGAAATTTGTTGGATCAGTTTCTCCTGTGCAGGGATATTATAGCTGCACAGGTCAATTACCTGGATATTAATCTTAACGTTATCAGCGACTTCAACCTTTGGTTTCCCATTTTCTGTGAGAAATGAAGTTCGCAAAATCTGATGACGTCTAATGAGCTCATTTAGACTTTCTTCTAATATCCCGATATTCAATACCCCTTTTACCCTGAAAGCTTCAGGCATATTATAAAATGAGCTCTCTGGTTCAAGCTGATCAAGGAACCAAAGTCTTTCCTGCGCAAACGATAGCGGAATTGGACTGTCTTTAGCAAGCGGCAGTATAACGGCATTGTCAAGTCCCGCTTTCTTCATTTCCTCTTTCTCAACCAGCCGTGCCAGTCCTTCAATAGTTGGAATCTCGAAAATATTACGTAAAGGGATATCAATATTAAAAGCTTTACGGATTCTGGAAATTACCTGTGTTGCAAGTAGTGAATGACCGCCTAAGTCGAAAAAGTTATCATTTACCCCAATTTTCTCTATATTCAGTACTTCAGACCAGATTGAAGCGATTACTTCTTCAACAGCAGTACGCGGGGCTACAAAGTTCATTTCTTTTTCACGGATGATTTCCTCCATATCAGGAGCAGGTAAGGAACGGCGGTCAATCTTTCCGTTGGGAGTCAGTGGAAGTTTCTGCAGAAATACAAAAGCACTGGGGACCATATATTCGGGCATCCGGCTCAGCAAATAGTATTTCAGCTCAGATATTTTAGGATAATTATTATCATTAGCAACAAGGTAAGCTACAATACGTTTATCACCTGCTACATCTTCCCTTGCAATAACCGCAACATCTTTGATATTGCCATATTCTGAAAGAGCAGTTTCTATTTCACCCAGTTCAACCCTCAGGCCCCTGAGCTTTATCTGGTTATCCATTCGTCCTAAGAATTCCACATTCCCATCCGGCAGATATCTTGCCAGATCTCCGGTCCTATATAATCTTTCTCCCGGGGTTAAACTAAATGGATTTGGAATAAATTTGTCGGCAGTTATATCCGGTCTGTTCAGATATCCACGCGATAAACCGGTCCCTCCTACATATAACTCACCTTTTAAACCTACGGTCAACGGCTGATAGAATTCATCCAGTATGAACAAGGTCATATTTGCAAAAGGATGACCAATTGGAACCAGGTGTTCATCTGATATATTCAAATGGTTACTTTCATAATATGAGCTGTCAATTGTTGCTTCTGTCAATCCAAAAGAATTGATCAGCCGGGTTTGCTCTCCGCAATACTTCCTGAATTTTTTATATTCACTTACATACCATATATCTGAGCCCGCAATTAACAAGTGCATAAAATTCAGATTATTGCCACTGATTTCAAGATACTGGATCAGGTTTCGGAGCACTGCGGGAACGAATTCTGCGATATTTACACCCTCTTTTTTCATTAATTCGTACAGATTTTCTCCTTCAAGCAGTATCTCACGAGATGCTATGACAAGTTTCCCGCCAGAACACAGGGCTCTCGTCCAATCGCCTGCAAATACATCAAATGAGAAACTTGCCATCTGAAGATGACACCTGGCATTTGTTCTTAATTCATAGGCTTCCTCCCATGCCAGGTATGCATTGACCAGACTAGCATGGGAAATCATTGTCCCCTTTGGTTTCCCGGTAGATCCGGATGTATATATTACATAAACCAGATTCTTTGGATCGGTCATTCTATCTAAATTTGCGGTACTTTCATTTGCAATCAATTCCCAGTCCTTATCAACTAGAATTACTGGACCCATATGATGAGGAATGATATCTAGCAGTTTATCCTGTGTAATTAATACCCTTACATTTGCATCCTTCAGCATAAACGCCAGGCGGTCTTCAGGATACGATGCGTCAAGCGGCAGATATGCCCCACCTGATTTGGAAACTCCAAGCACAGTAACTAACATTTCCAGTGAACGTTCAATACATATGCCTACTATAGTTTCAGGACCTACTCCAAGTTTTACTAATCTGTGTGCCAGTTGATTTGCCCTGTCATTTAACTCTTTATATGTAATGGAATTATCCCTGAATACAGCTGCTATACTTGCAGAATTTTGCTCAGCCTGTCTTTCAAACAACTGATGGATGCATTCATCTTTATGGAAAGCTTGGGTTTTGTTCCATTCATACAGTATCCGGTCTCTATCTTTTTGCTCCATTAATTGTAGAAAGTTAATCTTTTCACCGGGATTCAGTATTATATTACTCAGCAAACTCTCATATTGAGCAAGCATCTGATCAATTGTTCTCTTATCGAACAGATCCGTATTGTATTCTACTGAAATGTCTAATCCGTCGTGAGTTTCAGCAAGAGTCATTGTTATATCATATGTAGACGTTCCCATATCAATATTAATCATTGACATTGTCAATCCGCTAAGTTCCTTCGAATTCATTGGAATATTCTGCAGAATAAACATTACCTGAAACAAAGGCTGATAGCTCATATCTCTGTTAGGTTGTAATTTTTCAACCAGTAATTCAAATGGGAGGTCCTGATTCTCATAACCTTCCAGGGTAATTTTCTTTACTCTCTGCAGCAATTCACGAAAAGTAGGGTTCCCGGATAAGTCTGTTTTTATTACTATAGTATTAATGAATAAACCAATAATGCTTTCTACTTCTTTCCTGGTTCGGTTTGCAATTGGTGTTCCAATGCTTATATCAGGCTGGTTGCTATATTTATAAAGTAATATTTTGAAGGCCGTTAGTAAGGTCATGAATAATGTTGCATTTTCTGTACGGCTTAGTGCAATAAGTTTTTCAAGTTTATAGGCAGGGATAATCCTTGAAAGTGACGCCCCGTTATTTGTCCAAACGGCAGGACGCGGTCTGTCAGTAGGAAGTTCAAGAAACGGAGTATTGCCCAATTGCTTTTTCCAGTAATCCAGCTGCTGATCCAGCAGTTCCCCTTCAAGGTAATCTTTCTGCCATTGAGAATAATCGGCATATTGAATTTCCAGGTCCTGCAAAGGAGATGATTTTCCCTCAGTAAAAGCAGCATATAACTTTGTAATCTCGTCAATCAGAACACCCATCGACCAGCCATCGGATATAATATGGTGCATTATAACAATAAGGACATGGTCTTCTGAGGATATTTTAAGTACTTTTACCCTGAATAGGGGTTCGTTTGAGAGATTGAAGGAATATCTGGCAGTTTCATTTACTATATGGCTGATTTCATTTTCAACATCTACTGCCGGAATTTCCGTTAAATCTATTATAGAAAATGGGATATTGATTTCCAGTGAAATAACCTGAACCGGTTTGCCATCAATGGTAGAAAAATTTGTGCGCAGTGATTCATGTCGTCTGCATATTTCCTTAATCACACGATTTAATATTTCTACATTAAACTTTCCCTTAATTCTTAGAGCTGATGGAATGTTGTAATAAGGACTTCCGGGTTCAAACTGGTCGAGGAACCAAAGGCGCTGTTGTGCATAGGATGCCGGGAAAACAAAAGCTTCGTCTTTAATTTCATCACCCGACCGTAATTCCGGATCTAATCCCGTATCATTTACAAAAGCCATATGCTCTATTCCTCTGATATTTTATTAGTAATTAATTCACTTGAAACCGCGATCTGACAATTACCTTTCAAGTTCTGATCTAAGTCTTTTGTGTGCCTCTCTTGATATGGGTTTAATACTTTCAACTTTTCCAGCATGGTCTTTCTCCCGCAATACTTCAATTTCCACTGCCATATCTGCAATGACAGGTTTCTCAAATATTACTCTTAGCGGGACTTCAATTCCCATATTTTCTCTTATGCGGCTGACAAGTTGTGATGCTAACAGCGAATGACCGCCCAGCTCAAAGAAATTGTCAAATACACCAGCTTTTTCCTTTTTCAATAAACCGGCAATAATTGTTGCTAATTCTTTTTCCGTAGCGGTTCTCGGTGGGAAATAGTTCTCTTCTGCATTATAGAGTACATAACCGGATTCTGATAATTTTTTCCTGTCGATTTTGCCATTGGGAGTCACTGGAAGTGCATCAAGTTTCATTATAAATGAAGGTATCATGTAGTCAGGAAGCCTGCCTCTCAGGTACCTCTGAAGTGAAAGTGAGTCGAACTGCTTTGCTTCTCCCATTACTACGTATCCGATCAGCCTTTTATCTGATGGACGGTCCTCTCTCAGAACCACAACTGCTTCCTGTATTCCTTCATACGACTTCATCTGTGATTCTATTTCCTGAAGTTCAATCCTGAATCCCCTGACTTTTACCTGGTTGTCTATTCTTCCCAAAAACTCAATCGTTCCATCCTCAAGATATCTGACCAGGTCTCCTGTCTTGTAAAGCCTCTCTCCCTTAATTACTGCAAATGGATTCGGTACAAACTTCTCTGCTGTCAGTTCCGGCCTGTTCAGGTATCCTCTGGCCAGACCTA
>JBLMZM010000007.1:0-3799 GCA_050258815.1 Ignavibacteriales bacterium | reverse complement strand
GATTTATATATTTAAAGGCTATTTATAATAGTGTGTTTAGTTTTATAACATATTTTTGTTTGTCCCGGTTTTCTAAAATTTCTTCTACAATACTATTTTCATTTCTGTTATTTACTTCAAGGAGATGAGATTTATAATTTACTGTATTTTTCTCGAATTCTGAGTGCATGTGACGAATAACAGTTTGATTCACCGGTTGATTTTTCCTTTTTGAAATCCTTTCTATTGATTCATCCAACGGCAAATTCAGAATGACGTAGTTAATTTCTGATTCAGAACCGCTCAGTTCACCAGCGATAAATTTTAGAAACCACGGTCCGAAAATACCATCGACAAACACATCGTAGTTATTTTTTGAAAATATGCCTGCTGCTTTAATTACGGATGAAATGACAGCATGATTTTGATTATCAGCTTCCGGTAAATCCGGTGATATACTATTTGCAATAAATGTATAAAATATATCCGAGGGTATATGTACACCATTCAAAACTTTTTTTGATAGCAGGTCGGAAATTGTAGTTTTCCCGCTGCCAGGAGCACCAGTTATTATAGTAATCATAATTTTCACCATTTCTTTTTGACAGTATACAAATATATGCGGTATTTGCTAAAAAAATGAGACAAAACTTTCTAAATTGATATGCGAAAATTTTAAGGTGCTGGAAATTCTTCAGGTTTATGGCACTATTCTATTATCATCTCATTAATATAGGTGCAGAGGGTAGTAAATGGTAAGAATATATAATTAATACAGAAATTTCACAGAAATGATAAAGGTCCATAGCGGGGCTTTCATCTGTGTCCCCGGGAGGATTCGAACCTCCGTCCCGAAAGCTTTCGGGATCAGGAAACCATCTCTCTTCCTTAAAATGGAAAAAGCTCATTTCTGAGCTTTTTGATTGTATCCCAGATTATATAATGTTAGAACCTGTTTGATGACTTTAGAGTAGTATTCACGCTTAAGTATTTGTCGGAGATCTCCGGTGGTGTATAGTGCTTAGCAATATGGAAGAATTTCCAGTTGTCAGGCATAGCGTTGTCCATCCGGATTTTAATACCGGAAATACCTGCTATGGTAATGTAATGGAAATATTTATATAGGTGTTCATGTCTTTCCTTTTTACAAATGGAGTAGTTTTGCAGAAGGAGGCATTTCTTTTAATACAACTTCTATATTTTCCAGTTCGGCCCTTATCTTCAGAGAATATTTATCCATAGATCAGCATGACGTCAGATTTAACCATATCGGTAAGCGGTTTTTTTTTCTTTAGGTCAATCCAGATGGAATGCCATGAGATTGCTTGGCACTCAGAAACGCACGCTGATTATTTCATTTCTTCAATTTCGGATATTATGATATTGACACTCATAGTTTCCCTTGAATAATAAAAAGCGGAAAATGGTGTCAAGAATTTTCCTTTTATTCTCACATATTTATTCAGATAGGATTGGCCAATTTTGCTATTAACAGAAACGTATCTGAAATTTTTGGGCGGGGCATTCCAGAGCCAGAAGATATTATCAAGAATATAACCCGAAGGTTTGTGTAGCTCTCTTGTTGAACAGGCACCCAAATAATGGACTATCCCCTCAACAACACATGAGTCGGAAACCTGGTTGTTAAAGGATGACTTACTGTCTCTCGAATAGCTCCTGTCGGGATTCTTCACTAATGTGTAACAGCCTTGGAATAGCAGGAAAATAGAAATACCTGCCAGACAGAATACTAAATCATTTATAGTAGTAATTTTCATATTTACCGCAATAGTATCATCTTTCTAGTCTGCGACTGATCACCAGACTGGAGTTTGTAAATATAGATTCCGCTCGGATATTTCGATGCATCCCAGATTTTCTGATAACGGCCTGAATCCATAAAGCCTGAGACAAGCGTCTCTAATTCCTGTCCAAGTATGCTGTAAATTTTCAGAGTAACATATGAAGCCTTTGGTATCTCGTACTGAATTTGTGTGGATGAATTAAAAGGATTGGGGAAATTGTTCGCTAATGTCAGGCTTTTAACGACATCAGGTTTTCTTTCTACCTGACTGAAGTCAATTTTTGCATGATATAAACCGCTGTTCTGGCTTCCACAGTAAAGGTTTCCGAACTGATCCATGCCAAAACTCCAGAAGTATAAGAACGTTTCAGAATAGACGAAGATCTGCCATGTTTCACCGTTGTCTCCTGAGGCCTGCACGAGTCCGTTTGAAGAGATCACAAACAGATTATCATATGGATCGAGCCTGATAAATGAGGGTGTATTCCAGCTCTCGCCTTTTAATGTTAATTGAGCCCAGTTTTCACAATCTTTAGACCTGAAGACTCCATTTACCGATGCCAGATATATGTACTTCTTTTTGTCAATTGCTATTTCTCTTATTCTGCCTATTCTTGAATCCTTTATATGATTAAATGTCTTTCCGTTATCACGGCTTAGAAGAAGAGAATCCCGGTAAATTAAAATTGTGTTATTATCTATTATTTTTACGGCATCGACGAAAGAAAAGTTTTCTTCTTTTCTTCTGATAAAACTTCGGCCTGCATCGTTGGATACGTACACTTCACCAGTCGAGGAGCCAGCGCAAATAGTTCTGCAATCATCACTTATGTCAAATGCCGTGATATAATATGGTTCTACATTTAGATTGAGCCTGTTCCATGTAACGCTATAATCATCGGACCTGATGATCCCGGAATTTGAAGCGGCATATACTGAATTGTTTTTATCGGTTTTCATCAGGAGCGATCTGCGGTCGTAACTGCGATTCCATGTGGCGCCCCCATCCTTTGATAAGAAAAAACAGTATGAATCTGTTGAAGTTAAGAGTGAACCATTTGCCAGTGGCAATATGGTCCTGATAGTTGCGGCATTTAATCCGCTGCTGAAATCTGTAAAAGTGTCCTGCATTCTGTTATATGCCGCTGCACCTGCTCCAAGCGTACCAACAATATATTCGTTTTTATTGGTAACATAAGTTGTAAGTAATGAAACGCTTGAGGGGCAGCTGGAAATCTTAATCCCCTGGTCATCTGCAAAGAAAAGCTGGTTGTCGCCGGTAATGACTAAATTGCCGGAATTATCAAATGTGATGTCATTGAAGATACCGTTCAGGTATCCCCAGCTAAGGCCTGAATCAGAGCTTTTGAAAATATAATACATAGTGGCTAGATAGACTGTTCCTTTAGAGCCAAATAAAATCTTTGCCCATCCCGTGCCTTCAGGACCTGTTTTCTGCCAGACCAGGCTGCCATATTTTGCCTTATAAACCCCGTATTGAGTTGATGCCCAGAGATTACCCGAGCTGTCGGTTTTAATTGTCTGTACAATGGTATCTTTCATGGACAGCAGGGAAAAGTATTTCCCATCATTTCCTGTAACATATATTCCTTGGCTGGTCGCCAAAAGTACTTCGTTTTCTGAGAGCGTTAAATAGTCCTGAACAGTAAGGCGTGTGCTGCCGTTCTGGCCGAAAGACAGGCCCCTCCAGGATTTCCCAGCATTGTCTGAAAAGAATACGCCCCAGTCGCTGCTGGCTATCATTCTTCCGGAGGGGAATATGTGTAAACTCAGGTATGAATTGACGTATAAGACATTATCCAGGTTCAGGGAATTCCACCTGTTGTTTTCATATCTGTATATATCACCATCGGTTAAAGCATACAAGGAATCATTAAATTCATAGAACCTCCTGACGCAACCTCCTGTCGGGCTATCCATTCTCTGCCATTCTTGTCCGTCTGATTGCTCTTCATGAATAGCCTCCTTGGAAGGATGATTGCTAGTTTCGTTTTT
>JBLMZM010000006.1:0-4604 GCA_050258815.1 Ignavibacteriales bacterium | reverse complement strand
GGCACGCGGCGAGTTTACCCTGCCCAGGGGTTGTTATCTGGTGCCGGACCTGTTCTTGTTTAAGGTGGTAAACGACAGCAGTTATGTTCCGGCTGCAAAACCCGATTTCAGGATCAGATTCCCTAAACACAGCGACAACCAATACGCAGTATTCATTGAAAATCTGGTCGGTTCAATGCTTGTAAGAAGAGCAATGTATGAGATGAAGTTCGATAAGGCTGACCGTGCAAAGCTCTATATTGATAAGATAAAATCGGATCTGCCAAATTACCAGATACCTTACGGCCTTGCACAGGTGTTCAACTGATTTAATGGTCCAACACCCGGTAACCAAACAATCCCGTTTTACCGGGATTGTTTGGCCGATGCCATAATGTCTTTTTTCTTCTCCGGCGGCAGCTGCTGTTCGGTCATAAAGGACTGCAGTAATACGTCCAGCTGCTGAATAAGCCCTTTTTTTACGTATTTCGGTGCATACAGCGAACCATCCAGCATGTATATCCTCTTGGTCTTTTCATCAAAGAAGGTATAATTGATGAAGGGTCCGCCCATTGACCTGTCATTCATTTCCCAGAGTCCCTGAGTCTCAAGAGAATAGTGCCCCTTGAAATTAACCTCACCCGTTGTCTTGAACCGGTCGGTTATTCTGACATAATTCTTACCCCCGGCAGGTTTCAGGTATTTTTCAGTCAGGCGGTTTCTTTCCTTTGCAATGGAATCGGGATTTAAAAATTCAGGTGTGGCATTGTCTATCCAGTGGACAAATATCCACCTGGCCATATCGTTTGACAGATTTCTGAGCCAAACGAAATTGTCTGCAGGTTTATCAAGAACGAGCTGATAATCCTTCTGTACGTAAATGACCCAGCCGTAGTCTTTCAGGAATTTCGCCTCAATTTCTTTATTTTCATACTTATCCATATAAAGGCTCTTCAAGAGTCTGCGGTTGGACATTTTCTGAAAATAATAGAGCAGTTCGGCGCTTTTATCAAGTATCTGCTCGCGGAGCCTTTCGGTATCCCTTGAGGTAAGCACCATTACCAGCTGGTTTTCAGCCCAATGGTTGTACTTGTTAAAGACAAACTCCGATCCGGAATTAACCTTGTTTTTTAGTGACGGGTCAAGCAGGGTACTGATGTATTTGCTTACTTCAGAATCTGAGTTCAGTGAGGCGAGTATAATGATATTTTTCGAGTCCTTCAGCTTATCCAGCTGCCCCATGTCGACCCTGGTTAACTCAAACATCTTCTCGGGCTGGGGTGTATAGATGATTTTACCGAACACGGAATCGAGCGCACTATAAAGAGTTTTGAATTCCATGGAATCTGCAACAACGTATATCCTGTCCTCTGGTCCCGTGGACAGGCTTTTCTTTTTAGAACACGAAGTCAGCAATACCGCTAAAAAGAAACAGGCAAGAAGTATAAGCGTCTTTTTCATTTCTTATAATGGAGCATTTGGTAAAATCGGATTTAAACCAGGTAAAAATATATAATAAAGTAACCACATTGTAAAGCCTATAGAAAGCGGAATAGTCATGTTGTCGTCTGCCCAGCCATAGGAAACGTTTTCAGCAATTGCACCCACGGCAACTGCAAAATACCCTATAAGGTATTCCTGTATCGAACCTGTAACCTTGGGAGAAAAGGTGACAACCAGGCAGGCAGAAACAAAAAATGCCATTGTCCCCTCCAGGCTCTTCGAGAGGAATTTGTGTTTTCCGAATTTTCTGCCTATCAAGGCGGCAGAAGAATCGCTGAGTATGAGCACACTGAAAGCCGTAAGAAAGAATACTTTCGGAAGCAGCAGCACGCAGATCAGCGCCGAAATCAGTACATATGTTGCCCCGTTCAGATTTTTCTTCTTGCTGTCCATCTCATGATCCCTCAGCATGAAGCCAAAGATCAGATAGAACACCTTGCCCAACCTGGGATTAAAATAACGGCCCAGGTCGAGTACAAGTGAGAATAAAGTCAATGGAAGCAAAACGGCAATTGCTGCCTGTCTTGTAACGTAGTAGTAAACAATAGGAATAGAAAGAGAAAAGAGATGAATGGTTTTTCTTACCAGTTCATCTCTATACTGAATAGTGCCTTTGTCAATTTGAGTCATCTTTCTCGAGAGAATTTTTTTGCTTCTTTTTCTCCATTAATTTTTTAACATGGTCAGGTATTTCTTCTTCTTTGCCAATCTGATCTTTACCTGTGTTATCATCAACTGATCCGTTTTTCTTTAATGGAGGAAGCTCTTCTCCACGGATAATCTTATCAATCTCATCTGAGTCTAATATTTCCCTTTCCAAAAGAACCTGAGCCAAACGATGCAGAACTTCAATATTTTCAGTTAGTATGTTTTCTGCACGGGTCATGCACGATGTAATGATCCTTTTTATTTCTTCATCAATATCCTGGGCGGTTTTTTCACTATAGTCCTTGTGCTTTGTTATCTCACGTCCCAGGAATATCTCTTCTTCTTTAGTACCGTAGGAAAGGGGTCCCATCTTATCACTCATTCCCCATTCGCAGACCATCTTCCTGGCTAAAGAAGTAGATCTTTCTATATCATTGCCCGCACCGGTTGTGAACCTGTTAAACACTATCTTCTCTGCGGCACGCCCACCCATTGCATAGGTGATCATGGCTTCCAGGTATTCCCTTGAATATGTATGTTTTTCATCCACGGGAAGATAAGTAGTAACACCAAGAGCACGCCCGCGCGGTATAATTGTCACCTTGTGTACAGGATCCGATTCCGGGATCATTCTAGCAACGAGCACGTGTCCTATCTCATGATAAGAAGTAACCTTCTTTTCCTCTTCTGAGATGATCATGCTCTTGCGTTCCATACCCATCATCACCTTATCCTTGGCCTCTTCGAAGTCGGACATTGAGACCGTCTTCTTGTTCTTCCTTGCAGCCAGAAGCGCAGCTTCATTAACCATGTTTGCAAGCTCGGCGCCGGCTAATCCCGGAGTACCCTTGGCTAAAATGGTAAGGTTTACATCCTGATCTAATGGTATCTTTCTCGTATGAACCTTCAGGATTCCTTCCCTTCCCTTTACGTCAGGCCTGTCAACGACAACCTGGCGGTCGAATCTGCCCGGTCTTAATAAAGCCGGATCGAGTACGTCGGGACGGTTGGTAGCAGCAATAATAATTACACCGCTGTTCTGTTCAAAGCCATCCATTTCAACGAGCAGCTGGTTCAGTGTCTGTTCGCGTTCATCATGTCCGCCTCCTAAACCCGCACCACGGTGGCGCCCGACGGCATCAATTTCATCTATAAATATGATACAGGGAGCATTCTTTTTACCCTGTTCAAACAGGTCTCTAACACGGCTTGCACCGACACCGACAAACATTTCAACGAAATCGGCACCGCTTATTGAGAAGAACGGCACCCCGGCTTCACCTGCAACTGCCCTGGCCAGAAGTGTCTTGCCGGTTCCCGGAGGTCCCAGAAGCAGAACACCGCGCGGGATCTTACCGCCCAGTTTCTGGAACTTGGTCGGTTCTTTCAGGAACTCAATGATCTCTTCCAGTTCAAGTTTTGCCTCATCTGCACCCGCCACATCCCTGAAGGTTACCTTCGAGGCAGATTCGGAGATCAGTTTAGCCTTGCTTTTGCCGAAGTTGAAAATTCCTCTTGAGCCCCCTGCTCCGGCCTGCATTCTTCTCATTATAAATATCCACACGCCGATAATCAGTATCCAGGGAATGAAGCTGAGCAGTACGTTCAGCCATTCGTTGGATTCCTTATTAAAGGAATACTTTACTCCCTTCTGATTCCAGATCTGTTCGTTATCCTTCAGGAGATCATTGGGAATGAAAACTGTAAACTTCTTTACCGGAACCAATCTATCATTTATACTTACAGACTCTTCCTGCTTCAGGTCACCTTCGAAAGTATAATCATTGTCAATCTTTATAACCCTTGCATCTTCAATCTTGTCTTCCGTCAGAAAGGTCTTGTATACACCATAGGTCACTTCAACATACTTTGAATTGCCGGTGCGCAAAAACTGCAGCACAATAACTGCAGCAACAATAACAGCTCCCCAGCTAAACACGCTTCTGATAATTTTACCCCAGTCAAAATCACCATCCGGATTTGGGCCATTATCTCCGCTGCTTTTACGGCCAGGCTTCCTCATCGAAGGCTTATTACCAGAATTGTCTGCCATGAAAAGCTTTTTAAATATAGCATCCATAATTTATTAAACTCCATTTTCACTTAATACGTATATTGAACGCAGATTTCTGTATTTCTGCGCATAATCTAATCCATATCCAACTACAAACTTACTGGGAATCTTAAATCCAATATAATCAATTTTCGCATCATATTTAAGACTTTCAGGCTTTAATAACAGTGATACAATCTTTACACTGGCAGGATTGTGATCTTCCATAAGTCTTTCAATATAATTAATTGAGAGTCCCGTATCCACAATGTCTTCCACAACAACAACATCCCGTCCCCTGATATCGCAATTAAGGTCCTTAATCATCCTGACTGTACCTGAAGAAATTTTTGCATCACCATAGCTAGATAGTTTAATAAAATCTATTTCGCAATCTAAAGCAACATTTTTTATAAGATCA
>JBLMZM010000005.1:0-4898 GCA_050258815.1 Ignavibacteriales bacterium | reverse complement strand
TATGAGACAAAGAGGATGTCGGGAATACTCCATTTTCCCCGGCCTTTCAGGCCGGTGGATAGAGTAAATAGGTGATCCCAATTCGAGATGAATCAGATCACTCCAATTCGAAATGAATTTGAGCACTATAATCTACCCCGGGCTTTAGCCCGGATGAGATAAGAACGGGGATAATATGGATTTAATCTTTATCAGTAGCCCCGGCCTTTAGGCCGGTGGGTTAGGAGGACCCCCTGATCTCCTCCTTATCTTTCACTACCCCGGGCTTTAGCCCGGAATAGATAAGAACGGGGATAATATGGATTTAATCTTTATCAGTAGCCCCGGCCTTTAGGCCGAGGGATTAAAGGAAGTCCCCTTACCCCCTCTCTTCTTTCTTTTGGGGGACTTCAGTCCCCCCGTAATGGGAGCAGGATTGGGGTATTTATTAAAGATAATGATGGAAACAAGGAATTGATGGGCATGAGGGGAAATTTGGTACCAGGGAAAGGCAGAACAAGGAGTAGAACAAAAAAAACACATATATTTGAGTAATATTTCTGGAATACAGGCTCAGGTCAGGGTAATAAAATCATAGTTTGGAGGACTCCTCCCCCATGTGCACCGCGGAATAAGCGGAAGAATCATTCTCGCTATTAAGGCACCGGAGGAATACTGCTTCCCCGTTTTATTAACATCAGCCTGAGTCTTAACCTGTTTTAAAACCCGGAGGGAAATGGTTATGAATATCAACATTTTCGGAAAAAGATTCTCGATCCCCCTCAGGATCTCGCTTACTTACTTTTTTCTGGGAGCGCTATGGATACTGTTCTCAGATCTTTTACTGGATGAGCTGAGTCCGTATGTGCGGACACTGAAGGAAATTCAGATCCTTAAAGGCTGGTTTTTCATGGCTGCCACGGCCGGGATTCTTTACATGCTTGTAAAAAAGGGTCTGACGCAGTACAACGAGACAGAAAGCAAACTGACTGACCGGAACAACAAGCTTCTTATAATGTCGCGCATGAGTCAGGATATCAACTCCGTGCTCGAAAGCGACATAATCCTCCAGACTCTGATATCATCCGCCATGCAGCTCGTTAAGGCACAGGGCGGCAGTGCGGGTGTTATGGATGGCGGCAGGATCCTCTTCACCGATTACAACCACAAAGGCTCGGCCTCGCGCATCAATTCTTACCTGGATGAAGATAACAGTATTACCAGAATCATAACCAAAACCCGGAAGCCCTATTATTCCAATGACGCTGCAAATGATCCCAATGTTCTCCCCGGGATACGGGAAAAGCTGGGCATATACAATTTCATCTGCATGCCGATACTTGACAGGGGGCGTACGCTCACCGGATGCTTCGTGGTGTACAACAAGACTAAAAAGCGCAATTTTACAGAGCAGGATGTTACAATACTGCAGGGACTGGCGGCCACGGCGGCCATAGCGCTGGAACATGCCCGCATACTTAAAGAGAACAAGAGCACGCTGGAAGCTCTGAATGAAAGCGAAAGCCGGTTCAGGACTGCCATGATGGGTGCCCCCTACCCTGCCGCAATATTTGCATCTGACGGTAAAGTGCTGCAGATAAACGATTCGTGGATAAATCTAACCGGATACAGCCGCGATGAGTTGAAGACGGTTGACGAATGGATGGAATTAGCACACGGGCAGGAAAAGTGGAAGTACCTGGACACGTTCAAAAGCCTTTTCAGTTCGGCTGACAGAATAAGAAAGAATGAAGTAAACATTAAGACGAAAAACGGCAGCAGTCTCGTCTGGGAATTCAGTTCGGCAAAGCTAGGCAGACTGCCCGACGGCAGGTCGCTGCTCATCTCCATAGGTGTGGATGTAACCGACCGCAAGGCGGCCGAAGCCGTGGCAAGGCGTGTGGAAGAAGAGCGCACGCGCATACTGAACCTTATACCGGCGATGGTATTTTACAAGGATCTGAATCACAGGCTGATATGGGTTAATGATGCGTTTGTAATGGGGACGGGCATACCGCGGCAGGAGCTGCTTAACAGGTCGGTCTTCGACATCTTCCCTCCCGAGGAAGCCGATTATTACCTGCGTGATGACGACATGGTAGTAAGCACCGGATTTGCGAAGCGGGATATTATTGAGAGCATCAGGACGCCGCAGGGTTTGAAGTGGTATAAAACCGACAAGCTTCCCTTCTATGACGAGCAGAACAACATACAGGGTGTAATTGGGTTTGCCAACGACATCACCCAGATGAAGGAAATTGAGGAAGATCTTATTCAGGCGAAGGAACACGCGCAGGAGGCTGACAAGCTGAAGACTGAATTCCTCGCACAGATGTCGCACGAGATCCGTTCACCCATAAACACCATACTTAATTACATCTCGCTTATAAGGGATGAAGTTCAGCACACGTTTGACGAGGATCTGCGTTACAGTTTCACGGCAATAGATTCGAGTTCGAGGAGACTGATAAGGACGATTGACCTGATACTTAACATGTCGCAGCTGCAGACGGGGCATTTCGAGGTTTTCCCGCGTGAGATAGACCTGTTCAGGGAGATAATCCAGCCG
Source organism: Ignavibacteriales bacterium (assembly GCA_050258815.1). Taxonomy (GTDB): domain Bacteria; phylum Bacteroidota; class Ignavibacteria; order Ignavibacteriales; family SURF-24; genus JAAXKN01. The sequence goes on along the minus strand of JBLMZM010000005.1, from coordinate 2,350 downwards.
GTTGCGGGAGAAATGATGAGAAAGGCGAAGGAAAAAAGGCTGGAGATATGTCTTGTCAACAATGCCGGGGACTGCAATATTACGGCAGATCCATATACGGCGGGACAGATATTTGCAAATATAATTGACAATGCTATAAAGTATACGAATGAAGGCGGCATAACAGTATCGGTATATAATGAAAATGGGCGCCTGTGTGCGGACGTAAAGGATACGGGAATCGGGATATCGGAAGAGTATTTGGCGAAGATATTCACGCCGTTTCTGCAGGAAGAAGGCGGTTACACGAGGAAATTTGACGGCAACGGATTAGGATTGGCGCTGGTGCGCAGGTATTGTGAGCTTAACAATGCGGAGCTGCGCGTCCGGAGCAGGAAAGGTGAAGGAACAACGTTTACGGTTGTGCTGCAGAAAACCAGGTAAAGGTAAAGGTAGAGGTAAAGTGAAAGGCAAATGCATGGGTAAAGATTAAGGCATAAGCAGGAGCAAAGATTAAGGCAATAGAATACCGGGGGTATTATTTTTTTTCCAATTCTCAGTTACTTTTGAGGATAGATTTAAGTCTCGTTAGTGTTTACACGGGAAAATTGACGCTTTCTTAAGGCTGAGGAATAAGGGGCCGTACCCTCAATAATTCTCAGCCTTTACCTCTACCTTTACCTTTACTTTTTCCTTCACCGGTTCCTCGACCTTATGGAATCCGGTCTCGTCTTCCACGCCCCAGGGGGCTCTTACTACTTCAATAATCAGCCACACTAAAAAAACAAGAATGTATGCCAATATATAATACATTTTCCCCTCCGGGATAAAATGAAAGTTTGGTAATTAATATATATCGGCACAACAGGCTATCTCGGAAAACTATTTTCAAAAAAGTGTATTTTTTTGTGCACTACAGTCCGTACCCCACCCCGAATACGAAATCCGACGTTTTTACCGGGATGAATGATCCGTCATTCTGCTCACGGGATACGCTGGCGGAACGGTAGGACACGCGTGCAGTTAAACTGTGGATGATCTCGCAGCTGGCATCAAAACCAAACCAGGTGTAATTGGTGCGCAGACCGAACAGGAAAGTCTGGTATTTCTGGTATCTGGCTTCCTTTCTGGATTCCTTCTCTCCTTTCCTTACAAATTCAGCCCACACGCCTGCCTTCAGTCCCCTCATTATATACTTTGTAAACGACACGTGCAGCTGGTCGCCGTTGCTGCCAATCCAGTGCCCCATCTGGTAATTATAATTTGAGTATCCCTGCGCGTCGTCCGCATGGAAATATACGAAAGGGTTAATTCTGGTATACTCAATATTCAGCTCACAATCATTTATTAACGGGTTCACCGCCTGCCATCCGAACGTATAGGCAACAGCCGAGGGATATTTATCGCCCGTCAGGTTCTCAAAAGAGAACTCATCTATAAAAAGGGACGAGTAAAACTTCGATCTTAAGACCGGGACCTTCCAGCTGATATCGCCGAAGATCTGCGCATTACCCGCCGTGGCGTTAGAATAGTTAAGATAATGATCCGCCATCCTGAAAAAGATAAAAGGGATAAGATAAACAGGTTCGAACCTGTCGGAATAAACAACCGATTCACCTATTGACAACGCCAGGTTCCTGAACGGCTTAAGGGTGAGCATGTGAGCCACGTAAAACTTTTCGATAAGCTCATAATGTAGCCGCTTCGGGTTTGTATTTATCCTGAGCGTGGAGGAGTCCATCACGCCCGAGTTGAGGTATCCATGGATATAAGTAAAATCCATCCACGGGAAAGGGTGAATATTAAGCCTCAGCATGGGAAAAGACGGGGCCTTATCCGAGAGGATAATCTGCCCCGCCATGCCACTCCCCCAGTTCATGTAATCTTTTGCAACGGAGATATTTCCCCAGTTCCAGGAATATGTTAAGGCAGCACAAACATCATCATAGTTGATGTAGTTTTTTCTTTTGGATTTAAAATTAAACCCCGTTCCCGCGGTGAAGCTCCTGGAAGTGTCAATGAAGCTGCCGTTCTCAACGTTATCCCGGATATCCAGGGAGAACCCGAGTCCGTTAAAATACCCGTATGCCTTAGCCCCGTTGCTTCTTTTAACCACTTTCTCTCCGGAACGCATGGATATATCATACGCCAGGACAGGGTCGGCAAAAAATGCAAATGCGGAATCAGAATAAGAAAAGAACCTGAACCTGTCGTTCCCGGCGCTGCCCAGGTAGCTAAGCGAGGCGGGTATCCGTTCACGCCTTACCTGTTTGATCTCATAGGAATATTCGCGGCTGTAGAATGCCAGCTCATCCTTTTCCAGGGAGGTCATTCCGTTTGTGTTTTCTGAGGCAGATATCAGATTCTGAGC
>JBLMZM010000004.1:0-3604 GCA_050258815.1 Ignavibacteriales bacterium | reverse complement strand
ACCTTGTCGCCGTCTTTATCCACTACAGGATGTTTTTTGGCCAGGACCTTTCCAAGCTTGCGCCTTATCTTATCCACGCTGTGGCCGAAGATCTTGCTGTCGGGGCGCGAGAAATAAATATACTCAAATATGCACTGCTTTCTCACAGGCTTTTCGTCGAAAATCTTATATGACTCCACCTGTTTTGTTTCCGCTGCATTGCGGTCTATAACAATGAGTTCGCCCGGCTCAATGTCGCGTATATATTTTGCGCTGTTTATATCCAGGGCGCAGGTCTCAGAGGCGACCACAAATGTGCCGTTTATATGCCCAAGGCAAAGCGGTCTGAATCCGTAGGGGTCGCGTGCGGCAATAAGCTTATCCTCGGTTAAAATCACGAGGCAGTAAGCGCCTTCAATTGCCCTTAAGGCCTCCAGTATTTGCTGAACCTGGTCGTTTAACTTGCTTCTTGCGATAAGGTGAAGTATAACCTCGGTATCGCTTGTAGTCTGGAAAATCGCGCCGTCGTTAACCAGTTCCTCTCTGAGCAGGTGTGCATTGGTCAGATTTCCGTTATGGGCAACTGCGAGGTGCCCCATACGGTAATTTACCACAAAAGGCTGAATATTCTTTAAGGATTCCGATGCACCCGTTGTGGAATAACGGTTATGGCCTATTGCAGCATGGCCTTTCAGGTTATGCTTTAGAATATCAGGATCGTGGAAAACATCTGAAACGAGTCCCAGGTTTTTATGAATATTAAAAGTGATCTTACCATTAAATTCTTCCGCCGTAACGATGCCTGAGGCCTCCTGCCCGCGGTGCTGGAGCGAATGGAGTCCGTAGTATGTCAGGAATGCCGCCTCATTAGTCCCGAAAACGCCGAAAATGCCGCAAAATGACTTTGGTTTATCTGTATTCAAAGTTAAATCCAATCCTAAAATTAGCCTAAAATATACGATTTTTAATTTAATTTTTCTATCAGCATAACAGGCTCTTTAACAACAAAGTTCATAATAAATTAACGAAAACTCTCCGGAATATCTGAATTTAGAAAATAAAGGTGAAATTGCCAAAAATAGAAATTATTGGGGGTAAATTTCCGGTAAGATTTGCGCCAAAGGACATAAAAAAAGGCGGATAACCGCCTTTTTACATCTTAATTTCATTAACACGCTTTCTTTCTATGGCAAAGCGTATCGAGCGCATAAAAAGAACAGGATCCAACTGATACTTGACCAGGTAATCCTGCGCGCCTGCCTGGACGGCTTTAATGCCTATTTCCTCGTCCTCAAGGCCTGTAAGCACTACAACAGGGGTGCCCTTAGACTCAGGCAGAATTTTTCTTAACGTATCAAGCCCCATGCTGTCCGGAAGTCCCAGATCCAGCAGTACCAGGTCCACTCCCCCTTTCATAAGGCGCTGAATGCCCGTAGAAAGCCTGAAGGCCTGATCGACCTTAATATTCATGGCTCCGGTATCATGGATCAGTTCGTTGATCAAATGCACGTCGCCCAGGTTATCTTCCACGAGCAGTATTGTTATCTGAGGTTCATTCATGACGAAAAAGGTTTTGCTTAAATATTATGAATTATTGCGATAAAATTTACAAAAATAAATAATAAAATGTTAGTAAAAATTAGTAAACCCGTAATGAAAAGGAAATGTTCCCGGAGCTTTAGTTAAGACTGTTGTGCGGGAGTTTTACAACAGTAAACCAGAAATTCTCGATAGATCTAATTATATGAATAAATTCGTCATAGTCAACTGGTTTTGTTATATAGCAGTTTGCATTAAGCTGGTAGCTGGTTTTAATGTCGTTTTCATTTTGTGAACTGGTAAGAACGATGATTGGGATATATTTGAGCGAATTATCGCGCTTTACCTCGGCCAGAACCTCACGCCCGTTTTTCTTCGGGAGGTTAAGGTCGAGTATTATCATATCCGGGTCCTGTGCCTGGGCATACTTCCCCTGGTGTCTCAGGTACTCCATGCATTCAATACCGTCTTTAACCACCTGAAGCGTATTACTGAACCTGCTTTCCCTTAAGGCCTCCCGGGTAAGATAAACGTCCCCCGGATTATCCTCCACTAGCAGAATTGAAATTGGTTTCATATTGTCCATACTATTAATAACAATATTCCACCCAAAATAATTCATGCAAAAATCAGTCAATAAGACCAGCCGCAATCAAAAGTATAATTCCCTAGAGCCATAAAAAAAAGCCCGGAAATTTTAACTTCCGGGCTTTTAGTGTCGGAACGGCGGGATTTGAACCCGCGACCCCTTGAACCCCATTCAAGTACGCTACCGGGCTGCGCCACGTTCCGATTTTTATAATTATTTCAAAATTTAATAATTATAACTTACTCTGTAAATATATCAAAAAATTCCTGATATGTTCAAGGTCTCTTTTTATTGCAGGCACATCTTCTTCAACTTTTTTTACTTTTATTTCCGCCGGGACCTCCTGAGGCTTAACTTCAGGTGCTGTCTCGGACGGCTGTGGCACCTCAGGCTCAATATCCTTAAGGTTCTGTTTGGCTCCTTCAATGGTGTACTTCTCTTCTTTCAGGAGCTTCTTGATCCTCAGGATTACCTGAATGTCCTTGTTTGTATAAATCCTGTTGCCTGCCCTGTTCTTCGAGGGTTTTAGGTCCTCAAACTCATTCTCCCAATACCTTAAGACGTACTGCTCCAAGCCAGTAATTTTACTTACTTCGCTTATTGAATAGTATAACTTCTTTATTCCGAGTTCTTTCAATTTAAACCCTGTGAAAAACAAGATCCAAAATAACTAATTCATTATAAAGTATCAAGATAAACGGGCTGTAATAAACTTATTTATGAAGTATGTGAGCGCTTTTTCAGACCTGAACGCTGTTTAACTCCCTGATAATCGGTATAAGATCGCTTATATCCTTCAGCTCAAAGTCGGCAATGTTGGCCTGGTTGTTAAAAGTATCGCCGTACTTTGCAAATGCGGTCTTCATTCCGAGCTGCGAGGCGCCAACAATGTCGCGCTCCACCCAGTCGCCTACCATAATGGCTTCTTCGGGATTTGTATCCAGCTTGAAGAGTATAGCCCTGAAAGGCACGGGACTCGGTTTTCTTTCACCCGTTTCGTCAAAAGTCACAACAGCATCAAAGAAGTTGTGGAAGTTGAGCGATGCCAGCCTGAGCCAGGCCTCTTTTACAGGGGCGTCTGAAACAATCCCGAGCTTTAAGCCCATCTTCGAGAGCTGGATTAAGGTGGAATAAACGTGGGGATAAGGCGTCAGCTCAGCTTCCCTGGCGCGCCTGTAGGCCACGATTCCGGAGGCCAGTATCTTATTGTCCACCCTGTTAATTGTCTTCTGCAGAAAAAGGTCAAAAACGTGCTGGTACTCAATTCCCTGCTCAAGATAAATTTCATTTATCTTTTTATTTGCCTCTTCAATTGTCATATCCAGGCCTGCGTCTATCATTGCAGGAATAGCTGCCTCAATTGATCTCCTTTTCATTTTCATGAAATCTACAAGTGTATTATCCAGATCAAAAATAACCGACTTAATCATTTTGTCTTATCCTGTTTTACTTATTGCTTAAAATCTCTTTAATGAGGTATACTGCGGCCAGATACCC
>JBLMZM010000003.1:0-3824 GCA_050258815.1 Ignavibacteriales bacterium | reverse complement strand
GATTCTCCAAAAATCTGAAGGGCCGTGCATTCTTTGGGAATGAAGAGGTTAGGTAAGACGTAATAATGGAATTAAGAGTAGAAACCGTTCCATTACCCGAGAGCACATTCTTAAGTCCGTTAAACCATGACCAGTCATATGCTGCGTCAAATTTTTTATCAAAATATGTGTTATTTTGTTTCTGAGCATCAGCTTCTGCAAGGAAGAAAACGTCTGGTTTCATATTCTTCAGTTCAGAGCGCCAGCGCTGCCAGAAAGCCGGTCCGGATGGTCTGAGATCATTGATTACGTGAGCAACGTCGCAGCGATAACCATCAATGTTGAATTCCTGCTGCCAGTATTTGGACATACGGATCAGGTAATCGCGTGTACTTTCTGCTTCATAATTTATCGAAGGCAGGTCTACCCAGGTAAACATATACTGGAAATTACCATTTGAATCCCACATGTAAAACGGGTAATAAGGTGAGTTCTGCTTAAATTTCAGGGCATCTCTCATAAATGGGTGCAGATCAGAAGTGTGCTGAATTACAAGGTCCATTACGACTTTTATTCCATTCTGATGTGCAGCATCTACCATGGCCTTGAAATCAGCCTTTGTTCCATACTGTTCCAGTATATTCATATGATCAGTTATGGCGTAACCAGGGTTGTCTGGTCCAAGGTTACCAGTAGTAGGATGAATCGGAAGGAGCCAGATACAATTAATGCCAAGATTTTTCAATTGTTTCATTTTTGAAGTAACTGCATTAAATGTACCTTCATTACTGAAAGTCCTCACGAAAATGGAATAGACCACAGCGCTGTCCACCCAGGCCGGGTGCCAATTTGTAAGGTCCGGAGATATTGCACCAGAGTCATTTACAACAATAACAGCTCTTGCCCAGCCGGTTTTTTGTGCCGCATTTTTCGCCGTGGCGGTAAAGTAATATTCCCCCTGAGTTTTCGGAACATTGAACGTGACTGATGATGTGTTATTTCCTGACATAACGACCTGTTGTGGATTGGCCGGGTCCTGTGTCCATGAATAACTCAGATTAGAATTATCCGGATCAGCAGATCCGGAAGCATTCAGGGTAACTGAATTCTGTGCAATGGTAGCCTTTATATTTATTTTTGGCTTATGGTCTACTATATAATTATAAACTATATGAGGGCTCAGGCTTAATTGGCCTGACCCATAGGGAACTGAGGCATATATTTTATTAACACCCTCATCAAGCTTTATCAGAACCGAGAATTCATGCGAATCATTGGTGTTTGCTGAATATGTTTTATTATTAACATTTAAGGTTACAACAGAACCCGAAGAAACATCTGCAAAACCGCTGACTTTTACAGAATCCTGCCATAAGTCGCCTCCTCCTGCGTAAATTTTGACCTCAGGCACCTGTCCAAACTGAATTCCAATATCAGAGGGAGTAATTGCGGTAAAACCCCTCTGGTCGCTGCCAATCACGGCTAATCTGGAACCCCCAATATTTGTTGATGGACTGAAATTACTAAGCAGCCTTTCCTGAATAGCCTGTTCGGTAAAAAATGCAACATCATAAACATTCGGGTTTTCATTATAGTTTTGACCGCCCAACAGGCTATCTACCTTAACTGTCCCATTTTTATCCTTCAGATATGAATATACTCCCAGATACCAGGTACCCTTGAAGGATCCCATTACTGATTCCAATGCTGTTACTGGTACTGTGAAGCGGAATTCACCTTTATTAATTGCATCAGGAACAGGATTTACTTTTAATGATATTGTATTAGGTTCTCTTAAAGCAAAAATGGCGTTTTCCAAGGAAGTATCAATGAACGCAGAAGATGGGGGAGCCAGCGTCATAAAAATTCCCCTGTTATTCCATTCCGGAATTTTGATTCCTGCTCTCGCGGGGGCGTTAATAAAATCAGCATCCAGTTTGTTTACTATTTCAAATCCCAGACGGGTATTATCTGAGATCTTTTTCATCTGTATTGAAAAAACAAGAGAATCAGAACCAACTGTCGGGGTAATCTTTAATTCACGAATGTCAGCAGATCCGGCAGGTATCCCTGAAGGGTACTTGTAGGTACCGGGACCCTGGTCATCACCTTCTCCGTCAATATAGTTAAAACCTGATCCGGAAGGATAGATCCCGAAAACATAAGTTGCGGGCCAGGCTTTATTCCCATAAATATCAGAGCCGAATAGTTCAAGATAATGCCTCCCTTCGGTGAGGTTATTCATAGTTACTTTTACGTCAAGTTCGGTACCATTAAAATTACTGTTTGCAACCGGTATTGAAACTCCGTCCAGTTTTGCTGAAAGCGATCCTATATTAAAAATGATAGCTGAATCGGCCGGAATCAGGTGTGCTGATACGGTAAGACTGGTTTTAGGAGAATTATATATTATACCTGTTTTCGGTGAAAAGTTGATGAATTTAGGTTTAGGATTAGGCAGTTTGATTACTTGGGTCCGGTGGTTAGAAGAAAGATTCGGATTATCAGGGTCATTAATATATGCACCGCCATTAATAATGTATGTGTATTCCATGGGTCTGCCCAATCTCAGGTTGGCAGTATATACATATACCCCGTCACTGTCCTTATCGGTCATTTCATTCAGGCCTTCCTGATTAAATGTACCTTTCACGTCAACTTTAGTCACCTGACTTAAAAAGTTAAAGTTAGGGCTTTTGGAGTCGAACTGGAATGTATATGGAGCACTGATGAAATTTCCTTCAATTGAAAACGTAGTTGTCTCCTCCAGCGAGTCACCTGCAGTAGTAAATACCTTTAATTTTGCTGTATGGGTTTCCTGTGCTAATTCTGCAGGTGGAGTGTAAGTCAAGGTTTTAGTAACAGGGTCATAGAGACTCTTTGCATTTGGGATATTTTTCCCGTCAACAGAGAACACAATTTTTTCAAGGTCCAGTTTACTTGAATTGGATACTGAAATCTTTGCACTGATCTTTGTTTTCATATCTGTAATAGTTGAGCCCGAAGTAGGCAGGAAATAATAAATCATAGGATTTTTGACCTTCAGAATGGAATTTGCGAAGGGTCCTCCTTTGTATGGATTCAGTGGATCTGTAAAATATCCGGTTACACCACTCTGGCTTACAGTATCTTTATAAGTAACAAATTTATAGTCGTAGGAGACCGGCTGCAGCTCTAATGTGCCTTTCCATAGACCCGGTTCTGTCTGTTTTAATTTAAAAATGGATTTCCAGTCGTTCATAGTCCCATTGATCCCAACACCGGAATCATTAGGGGATATCTGATGATAAAACATAAATTCTATTGGGACTGCATTAGGGTCATTTGGGGTTACCTGTGCAAAGGACTGAGATGAAAATAAAGAAAACATCATATAAAAAGCACAGAGAAGCGGCAGGAAGTGTTTAAAATGCAAGTATTGCAAATGGTAAGTTTCTAGTCTCATTTTCCACTCCTTAAGTTTACACTAAAGATTTATATTTGATTTAATTTTGAACGTAAACAATAAGAATCAGAGCAGGGGATGACGCAAAACAATATTAAATAATATGATAAATTAAGCAAAAGAGGAAACGAATAAAAGACTGATTATCGACATGAACGAATGAATAATAGAACAGTCAGTCGAAATAGTCAAGCCATTTATGATTTAATATGGCCGCTTATGTAAATCTTTCGGTATAGAAAATCCAGGACGGAATATCTAATTTAAAAATAGAGGTAGCTATATGGAAAAATTAACAATAAATACATTTATTGATGCAATCGATGACCTGGAAATGAGTGAATATCTGGTCCTTGGTAAGATCAAGAATTATCTGGAGCAGCTCCGGCATAATAAAATC
>JBLMZM010000002.1:0-3879 GCA_050258815.1 Ignavibacteriales bacterium | reverse complement strand
TCATTATACCCAGTATGCTTACTACCAGATCTGCTTTCCTGCTTATGCACATGCCTACTACTTCATCTGCTTTTACCCCTTTTCTCTTCAGATAATTTGCCAGCCTGTTTGCTCTGCTGTTCAGCTCACTATAGCTTAGACTGCTCTCCTTGCTTACTACTGCCGTCGTGTCCGGCATCCTTGATGCTACTTCTTCAAATATCCTGTGGAACAACCTTACTTCCTTCGCCTCTTCACTCTCTGTTTCACTTTTATTCCAGCTTCTTATTATATCTTCTGTTGATTGCCTGGATAATAAAGATAACTCATGGATAATAGTAGAGTCGTCTTTCGGAACAACGACCCCTGTCAGACATTTTATTATATACTCCTCTTTTTCAGTATCCAATATTGATAGCTCTCCCACCGTTTTATCCGGATTCAGCACAATTGCGTTTAATAATGATGACAGATGAGTTAGCATCATCTTTACTACCTCAGGGCTATATTTGCCTTTATCATAGTCAATTATCAACGGAATGTTAGCTTCTGGTGAAGATGAAAGTACAAGAGGATAGTTGGTTCTTGAGCTTGTTCTTATATCTCTGATACTGAGGTTCTGTATTTCCATCCTGACAGCCTCATCAACAGGATAGTTCTCAAATACAAAAAGGCTGTGAAAAAGCGGGATATCGCCGGGGATTTCGCTCCATTCTTTAACTTGAACAAGAGGACTAAATTCATAATCCCGGGTTTCAATTACATGAACCTGAAGTTCCTGCAGCCATTCTGAAACATTCTTTGATTCTTCCACTATAATTCTAAGTGGAATGGTATTGATGAATAGACCAATCATAGATTCAATATTCTCAAACTCGGGTTGCCGGCCAGAGACTGTCATTCCATACAAAACATCTTTATTACCTGAATAATGCATCAATAATATGGCCCATGCTCCCTGCAGAATCGTATTTAAAGTGATTCTGTTCTTCCGTGCATAGCTATGCAGGGCTTCACTTATTTTGGCAGGCAGAATAATATTGTCTACCGCCTGACCGCTCACTTCTGCGTTATTTGACTCAAAAGGAATTCTTGTTGGTGAATTAAAACCTTTCAGATTATTTTTCCAGAATCTTTCGTCCTTTTTCCCGTCCCTGGATCTCAGCCAAAGCACATAATCCCGAAAAGGTCTGGTGGGTGCAAGGGATATCTGGTGTGAAGTTCCAAAAGAATTGTAATATTCAAATACCTCTTTAAGCAGAACGGAACGGGACCATCCATCAATAAGCAAATGGTGATGACTCCATATAAACTGATACTCTTCCTGCGCTAGTCTTATTACAGAAAGTCGAATCAATGGAGCTGAATTTAATTTAAAACCTTCCTTTTTATCCTCACTCAGGAAACTCTCAAGCATTACAGTTTGAGTGTTAAATGGAATATGCGCCCAGTCATAAAATCTATAAGGAAGTTTTACTTTTTTTTGTACTACCTGCATCATTTGTTCGGAGTTCTTCCAGACAAATGATGTCCTGAATATGCTATGGCGGCTTATCACTTCCTCCCATGAGGCTTTAAATGCTTCAGGGTCAAATTTCCCGCTTAATTTACACGTGAACTGTTCGAAATAAACGTCAGAATTGTCATTGTAAATGCAATGGTACAGAATCCCTTCCTGCAGGTAAGTCAGTGGATAAATTGCTTCAATTTCTTTCGGCTGTCTTGGTTTATTCATCTGTGTCCTCATCTATTTCAGACATAATATCATCTATTTGTTCCTGCCTTAATTTTACATCAGTAAAATCTGACGGTGTATAGATGCAGGTGTCTTTATTCAGACAATGCTCAATAATTAGCTTAATTTCAGATACGTAATCCTCAGCAATTTTCTTTATCGTGGAAAACTTATAATAGTTTGTACTATACTGGAAATTTACTCTTAGTGTGCCGTTTACAACAAATGCTGAAATATCCAGCAGAAAAGCCCTGTTGTTTAATTCCCCCCGCTCATTTCCTCTGTCGCCCAGATCAATATCAAATATGGACTTATCAGATTTAAGCTGATCAAATTGTCCCAGGTAATTAAAACATATTTCAGGATCAGGTATCCCCCTCATTTTTTCAAAGATCTGTTCATCCCCTGAATATTTAAGTAAACCATAGCTTAAGCCATTATTTGGTATACATCTCAGTTGCTCTTTTATACTGACTATTGACGATTCAATGTCATCAGTCTGACCGGCTTCTAAAAGAACAGGGAAAAGGCTAGTAAACCAACCGGTGACCTTGGATGTATCAATTTCCTCAATAAACTGTTCCCTGCCATGGCTTTCCAAACTGATTAATTGTTCCCTTAATCCGGACCAGTTCTTAATAACTCTGAATAATCCGGCAATCAGGATCTCATTGGTTTTCGTATGGTACTTGGCATGTATATCATGAAGGAGCCCATGTGTATAATCTCTATCTAGTTCGACGGCAATTGTATCAGAAGAGCCTTCAATATTTTCGCCAAGATTATGATCTTTTGGGAGTTGCAATTCTGTCCTGTTTTTAAGTCTCTCCCAATATGCCAGATCCTCTTTTATTTTGTCAGAAACTGACATCTCTTTCAGTCTATGACTCCATGAAGCAAATGATTCACCGACTTCAGGAATAATTGGCCGCTCATTTCCTGAGAGTTGTTCAAACATAACCTGCATTTCTTCTACCAGCACACGCCATGATATACTATCAATTATCAGATGGTGGATAACAATTAAGAGCCTGTCTGATTCGTGCCCATTCATGTGAAAATAACCTATTCGGATTATGGGTCCATGAAGAATATTCAGCCCCTGCTGAATTTTTGATGCTGCTTCTTTAATTCCAGATCTCACTTCTTCTTCATCCGAATCAGTCAGTGAGATTTCCTCAATTACAGGTTCGGAAACATTCTCCTCATAATATTGAATCCATCTTCCGTCTTTATCAGCATCCGGCTTATACCGTAGTCTGAATACGTCGTGATGGTTTATAAGTGTGCTGAATATAAATTTCACCTTTTCAATACTGTTTTTTTGTTTTATTTCCAGAAGAAGTGATTGATTCCAGTGGTTATACTGCTTAAAATTCTGTTCAAAGAACCAATTCTGGATCGGAGTTAATGGCACTTCACCTTTCAGTGGCTGTCTTTCTCTTGCCATTGAAGATATTCTTGAAGCTACCCTGCTTAATCCCATTATTGTGGGGTACTGGAATAACTGTTTAGTTGTTATTTTTATTCCTGCCTGATTAGCCCTGGATACCACCTGAATACTTAAAATTGAATCACCTCCGAGTTCAAAGAAATTATCATTAATCCCAATTTGTTTTGCACCAAGGATTTCAGACCATATATTATAAATAGTCTTTTCTATTTCTGTCCTTGGCTGGTCCTTTATTCCCTTACTTTCCAATGCATCTGTATTAAGCATCAGCAGGGCCTTATTATCAACTTTACCGTTAGGTAATAATGGGATGTAATCTAATTCCTTAAAAATAGCCGGGATCATATATTCAGGGAGAATTGCACTTAAATATTCACGTATTTCTGTTATTGACAGATTATCTTGTTCCTTAAATACAAGAAAGGCTGCCAATTGCTTTGTATTATTTGAGTTCCCCTTTGCAAGAACTACAGCATCCCTAATTGAATGATGCTGTTTTAAGGCAGTCTCAATTTCCCCCAGTTCAATCCTGAATCCCCTGATCTTTACCTGGTTGTCTATTCTTCCCAAAAACTCAATCGTTCCATCCTCTAGATATCTGACCAGGTCTCCTGTCTTGTAAAGCCTCTCTCCCTTAATTACTGCAAATGGATTCGGTACAAACTTCTCTGCTGTCAGTTCCGGCCTGTTCAGGTATCCTCTGGCCAGACCT
>JBLMZM010000001.1:0-2795 GCA_050258815.1 Ignavibacteriales bacterium | reverse complement strand
CACACACCACGTGCAGAAACCAGGTGCCCCTTCCTTTGCAACACTTCCGTCTAAAATAACGCCTCTCGTCTGTTATTTTTTCATTTCCATTTTCAAATCTACTCTGTTTGTTATGTTATGTTGATTAACCTGACATAACAAATATAGACTAGTGCTGTGACAGCATTATGTCAGCATTGTTCAGAAGATACATTTTTTTTATTTTTTCCCGGAGCTTTTCCTTTATGTGCCCGGGGGCCAGGACTTCCACATACTCGCCAAAGCTCAAAATCGTCGAATATACCCATTCATCCTCTGGATATGTGACAGATACAATAAAGCTCCCGTCATCAAGTGTTTCTACAATGCTTTCTTCAAAGAATTCTTCAATCTGAAGCCGCATTACGGGAGAAAATTTCATCGTAATATTAACAAGGTTCTTTGGCGGGCCCTGCAGTTTCATGGCCTCATAATAGGTGACCTCTTTGCGTGTAAATCTTTCAGGCAGAACGTCAATTCCTTCCATCCTTGAAAGCTTGAATATCCTGTAGTCATTGCGCCCGCGGCAGAATGCAAAGAGATACCACGCATATCCCTTAAATACAAGCGTCATGGGCTCAACTATCCTCGTCATTGCCTCACCCCGCGTGTTCCTGTAAAAGAATTTCGTAACACGGTTTTCTGAAATGGCGCACTGTAGGATCTTCATGAAGTCTTTGTACTTGTCCCTGAAATTCCAGGGGATTAAATCTATGCAGAATTCTTCGGGCTGATGCTGTATGTGATCAATTTTGTCTTTGGGAATGAGGTTCAGGATTTTCTCAGACACTGCCTCAAGATCCGTATTGCCGAGCGTCCGGTTTACATTTTTCAAAGTGGAGATTATAGAAGTCATATCATCAAGCGACAATACCTGTCCGTTCAAGCGGTAGTTCTCCATTATTCCAAGCCCCCCTTTGCTGCCCGGAAAAGATATAATAGGAATGCCCGCTATGTTAATTGCCTCAATGTCGCGGTAAATCGTCCTTACCGAGACCTCAAAGCGCCTGGAGAGTTCCTTTGCCGTAATTTTGTTCCTGTTTAGCAGCAGTACCACTATGCCGAGCATCCTGTCAATTCGCATGTGTCAATTCTCTTATTGGAAAATATTCAGAAATAAATTAATAATTAATTGCTGGAATTAAAACAGAAAGTAAAGTCATCCCATGGAAAATCTGCTTGCTTAAAGCCCCGGAAATTAATAGTTTCACCCTTAACTATCCCGAGGAATATTATTATGGAAGCACCGGTTCTTACAGATCAAAACGTATTCCCGACAGAAGAAATAATCTTTTCTCACATCGGAAAATCCAGCGCGCTCTGGAATTTAGTCTTTGAGCATATACACAAAACTTATCCCGGCTTTGAAGAGCACTGGAGATATTACAACGACGGGAAAAGCTGGCTCCTGAAGGTCACACAAAAGACGAAAACCATCTTCTGGCTTTCTGTATCTGAAGGCGCTTTCCGGATGACATTTTACTTTACCGCCAGGGCGGAAGAGGCAATCCTAAAAAGCTCCATCTCCGGAGAATTAAAAAAGATGTTTACGGAAGGAAAATCCTACAACAAAATCCGCGGCATTACAATAGTCTTCAAACGCAAAAAAGATGTTGAGGATGCAAAGGCTTTAATTCAGATCAAACTGAGCGTGAAATAAGATTAGAGCCGTACCCCCTGCTGACCAATGTTAGCATGTAAAATTAATAAGTTAAAACCTGCTCTCTATGGAACACGATTTTAACTATTGACCAATAACCCTGTTTAACGATAAGATCTTTCATTAGAAAACGGTCTAATAATCCGTAACGATAATCATAATAGTCTGACTGCCGGGTCAATAAATAAGTATTCGGAGGTAATTCCACTGTATATTTATCAGTTGAATCGGTCTTGAGACTAAAACTAAGGCTGTAATCTCGAAGCTGATAACGGAGATCTGAATATTTACGTGTGTCCGCTGAATCAGCTTTGATAGTAGTACTTAAGGGGGTATTATTTATTTGGTAATAAATATAAGTTAAATCAACAGTACCAGCATCAGGAGAGGGCTCGATGTATCCATAAGCTGTATACTTAGCAACAACGGTATCCAACGGATAGGACCAGAAGTTATAACCCTCATCCTGAATTATATTAACAGGATACCTTTCTCCATAGAACCGGAATATAACACCGTTGCCGCCTGAATCCTTTTGGAGATATTCGGGTTCCCATTTTTTTGCATAGTAAAGCCATGATCTGCAATCCCGGGTTTCTTTGGGAAGCGATGAGCAGCCGATTAGAAAAGTTGCTGCGGCTAAAAGGAGTAGAATTTTCATTTCTATGGTGCTTTTGTTATTTACTTTGTCTAAAGATAAATTTCCAATTGTTAATTGTAAAGTATTAAATAGATACTTGTAACTGCTCAGCCCAAAACTTAATGAAATACTGAAGAATTCTTGGTTGTTTTCTTTGGAGCCTTAGTTTTCCTATATAGGAAAATTTTCTATCCCAAGAAAATTTTGCATATTTTCTTATAATTTCTTATTTTCCTACATAGGAAAATGAGGATAAACAAGAAAATGAGAGAACTATACGCCAATTTTGAATTAGCTGCATTTGATCGCCTTCAGGATAAAGCCCTCTTAGAACCGCTAGAGATCGTTGAAGTCTTTCAAGGTAAAAGGTTCGGCAATTGGGAGGCTGACATAGAGTTAAAGATCAGATATGCGAATAAATCAGTCAGTTTTCTGGTTGAGGTCAAAAGCCGGTCTGTGCCGCAACTGGTAGAAAGA